>CAZBDC010000045.1:7312-30923 GCA_964490575.1 uncultured Anaerolineaceae bacterium
CCACACAAAACAAACGAAGTCCGAAAAACTATTGTACATGGAAATGACAAAATGACCTCGTTAAAAATTCATTTAACTTATTGGTGCACCGCGCAGTGCGACCACTGCCGCTTTGGGTGCATGCGCCGGCCTGGGCCGGTGATCGATGAGGGCTTGGTGATGAGCTGCTCGAGCGAGCTCCAACGGTTGAATGGGTTGGATATGGTGGTGTTAATGGGCGGGGAGCCCGGGTTGGCAGCGGGGCTGACCCACCGCCTGGCTGCCAGCCTGCGCCAGATGGGGCTGAATGTACGGGTGGAGACGAACGCTTCATGGGCTACCTCTGACGGGAAGGCGCGCGAATTTCTGGCGCCGCTCTATGCCGCCGGAGCATCGGTCATGTTTAGCCTGGATGCCTGGCACGAGCCGTTCGTGCCGCCCGAACGGGTGGTGCGCGCAGCACGCATCTCGGAGGCGCTGGGTGGGCAGTACTACGTGGAATCGGCTTACCTCGATGTTTCTCAGCGCAATCAGGCCCAGGACCAGCGCACGGATGCGCTGCTGGCGGTGTTGGAAGCGGCCGTGAGCCAACCGCCAAAGGTTTTCAGGGGTACGATCCTCTACAACGGGCGAGCGGCAAAGAAGCTGGCGCCCCTGGTTTCGGCCGGGCGCGGCGTGCCGGATGCCATCTGTGACCAGGTGCCCTGGTGGTATCACAGCCACCTGGCGACACTCGACCTGCTGGAACTTGATCCAGACGGCTACCTGAGTAAGGGCTGTGGAATTGCGATAGCCAACCTGCACAAAACGAGCGTGGCGCAGTTGATGAAGGAGTACGATGCCGCCCGACACCCGATTTTCGCAAGGCTGATGGAAAGCGGCCCACTCGGCCTGGCTCGCGAAGCGGAAGAATTCGGCTATGTACTTAAAGAAGATTATGCTGACATGTGCCAGTTATGCCAGGAGGCGCGCGAGTTCCTGCGCCAGCGTTACCCGGAGTACCTGGTCCCGGACCAGCATTATGAGTTCGCCTGGTAAAGCAAGTCAAAACCCTGAAACAAAAGGATCGACAAGCAGGGCTCTCGCAAGACTTGCAACGCCGTCAGTTTGTATGTTATAGTTTTTTCATAGATTTTATCCGTACAGGCAGTTGGCCTGGATCGATCAGGAGGACCTTCGGTATGCTCAATCTGCGCGTGGTGCAGGCCCGTTATGGAGATTGCTTGATTGTAGAGAGCGGCAGTGGTAAACGCCGCAAGCATATTCTGGTGGACGGTGGCCCAAGCCGCGTTTACCAGCCATATTTACGCCCGGAATTGGAGCGGATCGCGGCGGAAGGCGGGCAGGTTGACCTGATGGTGCTCACCCATGTCGATAATGACCATGTGCTTGGCTTGCTGGAACTTATGCGGGCGCTGCGCGACAGTCGTGTACAGGGCCTGCCTGACCTGCTGCCCATCCGGCGCATCTGGCACAATGCCTTCAACCAGATTCTGCCGGAAGCTGGGGCAGAGGCTGAAATGCTGGAAGAAGAGGTGCTTCTGCTGACGGCAGAGGAGGAATTGCCGGGGCCGGAAGAACCGCTTTCGGAACCGCTGGTGGAGGAAGGCGGCGCAGAGGGCCCGTTTTTCAGCCTGGATGAGGGTGAGGAATTTGGGATTGGCGAAGGAGTGATGCTACAACTGGCGAACGAGCTTCTGGGCATCCCACGCAATCATGGCTTTCGATCAGGGCTGATTACGCTGGAGCAGGCCCGCCGCCCGGAGCGGATCGGATCGCTGCGACTGTGGGTGATTGGCCCAACGCAGGCTAACCTCGAAGACTTGCGTGGTAAGTGGATGCGCTGGCTGGACGATAAAGCTGGGCGGGTGTCGTTTGATATCAGCGAGCCGGTAGTAAAGCCAGATGACAGCGTCAATAATTTGAGCAGCATCATGCTCCTGTTTGCCGCGTATGGAAAACGCATCCTGCTGACCGGCGACGGGCGCAGCCAGGATATCCTCCTGGGTCTGGAAGAGGCCGGTCTGATGCAGCCGGGTGGGGTCTGCCGGGTCGACGTGCTCAAGGTGCCCCACCACGGAAGCGCTCGCAATGTGGTGGGTGAATTATTCGACCGGGTATGGGCCGACAAATACGTCTTCTCCGCCGACGGTCTGCATGGCAACCCCGACTGGCAGACGCTGGTCTGGCTGGTCGAGGCGCTCAACCGGCAGGGGCGTACGGTGGACCTGTACGCTACTAACTGGACGCCTTCACTGCGCCGGCTGGTCAAGGAGTTCCCGGGTGAACGCAATCACTATCGACTGACCGTGCTAGAAAAGGGGGCGACCTCTCTACTGATCCCGGTGGCGCCGTCTCCGGCAGGAGGGTGAGAAAGGTTGGACCAGGCAGCTTTGGAAGAATCATTGCAACGATTGCGCGAAGGCAACCGGCGTTACGTGGACAACCGGTTGTCCGCTGATTGGTCAGCGCGAAGACGGGGCGAAACGGCTGGAGATCAGAAACCCTTCGCAATGATCCTGGGCTGCGTCGATTCGCGCGTGCCGCCTGAGCTGGTCTTCGACCAGGGCCTGGGCGACCTGCTGGTGATCCGCACAGCGGGCCAGGTGATCGACCGGGCGGTGATGGGCAGCCTGGAGTTTGGGGTAACTGGCTTGCAGATCCCGCTCCTGGTTATCTTGGGACACAAGCGCTGCGGGGCGGTGCTGGCGGCCATGGATGCGCTGGATAGAGGCCGGGAAGTGACCGGCAGCCTGGCTTACCTGGTGGAGTCGCTCGCGCCGGCTGTGGCGCAGGTGAGGCGGGCGGAAGGCGACCTGTGGGAGCAGGCCGGGCGGGCCAATGTTGCCCTGCAGGTGGAGCAGATCAAACACTTGCCGGTGTTGGGAGCGGCGGTGGAAAGCGGACGGTTGGCTGTGACCGGAGGGTATTACGACCTGGATACCGGCATCGTGGAAATGATCCAGTCGCACCGTCAGGGATGAAGTTAGTACATCCAGGCTACCGAGTCTGGCAGCGGGCATTGATTTTCTTCATCCCAATCCGATGTAGTGGTCTCGGGGACGAGGCCGGGGCGGATCGGGCAGGCGCGGCAGGGCGGGTATCCGTCGCGCCCGGTTCTGAGCAGGTCGGCGACGACGCCGAAACAGTCCTTTAGGCGGAAGAGGGTGGCCTGGCAGCTGCCGATGGAGACCTGGCGGTGCAGCGAGTGGGCTTCCATATCGATTGTATAGCGGGTTTCGTCAGTAAGCGGGCAGCTTCGCTCGCGCCAGCCCCAGGTACGCCCAATTACCAGGCGACCATCCGGGAGGCGGACCGGGTAGGCCTCCGTGCGCCGGCCCAGGCAGGGTGCGCCGGTGGTCGTCTCGACCACGTGGTGGAAGGTGTTGGCGGAGTAGCCGACCCCCAGCAGCAGGGCAAATCCGTCGTTGGCGTGCAGCAGGCCAAGCGGTGAGGCAGGCCCCATTGTCAGCGTGCGGTGGTGAAATTCGATATAGCGGCGGGCGTGCTTGCCCCAGGCGGCGAAGGGATGGGTTGGGTCGAGGCTGCGCCAGACATCGGGCATTCGCCAGAAGCAATCGGGAATGGCGCCGTTGGTGGTGGGGGTTTGGAGTGGGTCATAAACGCCCGCACCACCCGTTTCGAACGGCGCGCGATGGTTGAAGGATGGCATCAGCAGCGTGCCCTGTTCGCTGACTGCTTCCATGAGGGCTTCTACAACCGCCTGGGCGCCGCCCTGAACGTGCCCGAAGCTCTTGAGCGAGGAATGTACCATCAGCCCGCAGCCGGGCAGCACGCCCAAAGCGCGCAGGCCGGCCAGGATGCCTGCTTTGGTCACAGAGGGGGTCGCGGAGGAGAAGGTCATGGGGTCATCTCCGCCAGGAATAACGGGTTGGTCCAGGCGCGGCGGCCCTGGTCATCTTCCAGCTCAAGGTAGGCGTAGACCCAATCCTGCGGCAGGCGAAACTCGGCAGAGCGGATCAGGTCGCCATAGGGTGAGCCGCAGCGGGCTCCACGCCAGGCCGGGCCAACCAGGCGGGCATAACGGACCGGTGAGCAGGTCAGGCGCACGGTTTCGCCGTCGCAGGTGAGCGTTTCGATGTCCGGCCCGCAGGAAGAGTAGAACCGCCCGGCACGCAGCGCGCCCAGGATGGCCTCGGGCGTGCATTCCGCGGCGCTGACCACCACCCACCCGCCGCCCGGACCGGGGTCGCCGGGTTTCAGATGCAGGTCGTCGGCCGCCAGCGCCAGCGTGCGGGGGTAGCGCTCCAGCATGGCGTTCCAGTAAGCAGCGCCGTCGCCTTTGCCGTTCAGCCAGCGGCAGACGTGGTTGTACACTTCGACCCCGTCGAATTGCCAGCGACGGGCGTCATCGAACGAGTTGCCCATCCACTGCGGGTGAGCCAGGATCAGCAGGGCGCCCTGGGCGCGAGCTGCTCGCATGGCTTCTTCCAGGCCCATCTCGGGGCGGATGCCTGCCAGCGGGCCGAGCGCGACCACGTGGAAATTGGCTCCGCTGCTGTCGCGCCCGTCCAGCTCGACCCCATCCAGCCACAACAGGGGGTAGGCTTCGCGGTCGTCCGCGACCGATGAGGCGACCCAATGGTCGGTGCGGAAGAGGAAATCAAACCCGGCTTCGCGGTACAGGCTGGCCAGCTCGGCAAAGGATTTACCGCCGTCGGAGGCGGTGGAGTGGACGTGAGTGTTGCCTTTATACCAGCGTCCGTTTTCTGGGTAGCGGTATTTAAGCACGAGATCCTCCTGGTATTGAGCAGCCTGGCTTATTCCAGGCCGGGTTTGATGCGCGAAATGAAACGGTCAACGGCCGAGCGGGTGACCAGGCGAACCAGCTCAGGCGCACGCAGCCTGCCGCGCGATTGAGCCATGCGGATGTAAAGGCGTACGACGTCCTTTGGCACGCGCGGCTGGCGGGCTTTCGGTTTGCGCTCCAGCGTGAGCGCCCCGCGCTTGCAGGTGGTGACGCACAGCCCGCAGCCGATACAGCGGTCGAGGTCAAGGACAGCTTTACCGTCGACGATGGTTAGGGCGTCCATCTGGCAGCGCCGGACACATACGCCGCAGCCGCTGCAGCGTTCGCGGTCGAGCACGGCGAAATAGGGGCTGGAGACCTGGCTGGCCGGCTGGGGGTGCAACTTTAGGCTGCGCAGCACACCGCAGCAGCACCCGCAGCACATGCAGATGTTGCCGGGCGTCTGGTCGTTTCCTGCCTGCAGGACCAGCCCGGCCTTTTCGGCCGCGCTGAGGATGTCGAGGGCCTCCTGGCGGGTGATGGCGCGCCCGCGCCCGGTTCGGACGAAGTTTTCTGCCGCGCCGTCGAAGACCAGGCAGGTCTCGAGTGGCTTACCGCAATCATTCCCGAGGATCCGCATCTCCTGGCGGCAGATGCAGTTGGCGACGGCGAAGGCGCTGTGCGAAGCAAGGAGGGTTTCGACCTGCTCGTAGGGCAGCGCGCCAGAGGGGTTGGGAATGCTCTCGCGCACCGGCACAGTGCGGAGTTGAGGGTTCTGGCCCCACAGCCCCGAAGCGGCATAGACCGGCAGGTATTCCTCGAACAGTTCGACCAGCTCCCGGTCGAGGCGGTCGACCTGGGTCTCCCAGAAGCCGACCAGGAACTGCTGGGCCATGTAGCGGGTGGGTTTGCCCTCCTCCACGAAGGATATGATCAGCCGCTTGCGGTCGAGCGAATCGAGCAGGCTGCTAGCTTCGGCCAGGGGCAGCCCGGACCGGTAGGCAATCACGCGGGCGTCCTCGGCCAGCAGGGTCAAGGCACAGGCCAGGCGGGCTTCTTCGGGTGTGAACAGGCGCTTAAGGATGCGCAGTTCCACGCCGCTCTCGCTGGGCGGCAGGCCGCCGGGGAGATCGTCGAGATGACGGGCTAATTGCTCATAATTATCCATGTTCCAGTCCGTTTATTTTTGCCGTAAGCCATGCGTAGCAGTAAAAGCAACTCAAGAATCTACACGGCGGAGGTAGACGGCGCCGCCTGTCCATTCGGCAGCGGGGCGGAAGATGAGCGTGTTCCCGGTCACTTCAGGCGGCTCGTCGCCCGGGTACTGCGCGGCGGCAGGATAATGCCGCACCGCCTGCCAGCCACCGCCCGGCAACGTCACGCGGATCTCCGCCGGGTGTGGGACGGCGAAGCTGTGCAGCACCACCAGCGCCGACTGCCCGTCCTCGGCCACGCGCAGCACGGCCTGCGCGCCCTGCGGGTGCTGCCAGGCCGGGCCAACCTGTTGGAACAGGCGGCTCGTCCCGCGCGCGATGACCGGCGCGACCAGGCGGTAGAAGTCGATCGCCTCCAGGGCCAGCGCCCACTGCCCTTCATCCAGGCTGGCAATATCGCCCGACAGGCACAGGCGTCCCAGCATCCCGCCGGTGAGCAGGTAGGTCAGGCGCTGGTAAGAGTCTTTGGCATGCAGGACGGCCCAGATCTGCGACTGGCGCGGCAGGATCAGGCGATGCAGGTTGGCGGCGATGATGGGGATATCGCGCGTCTCGTGCGCGTCGGAGAAGGAGGCCATGCTGGTCAGGCCCATGAAGGAAGGCTCCAGGCGGTGGCCGCCCGAGGCGCAGTTCTCGATCACCAGGTCGGGCAGCTCGGCGCGCATGGCGCGGAAGAAGTCCTGCACGCCCTCCAGGTGCTGGCGCAGCCCCTCGCCAGGCGAATCGGCCCCGTCACAGCCGATACCGAGGGTTTCGTTGTAATCGACCTTGATATAGCCCAGGCCGTTGTCGCGTAATTGGTCGATGACCTTCTGGCGGAGCAGGTCGATCACCCACGGGTCGCGGAAGTCCCAAAAACGGCGCCCGGTGGCAGTGATGGGTTGTCCGTCGCGGTGGAGGACGTGCGCGCGGTCGGCTTCGAAGCGGGGCGACTGCCGGCCGACTACCTCCATCTCAAACCAGATGCCGGGAATCAGCCCGCACTCGCGGATGGCTTTAGCGGTCTCGACCAGGCCGCCGGGGAACAGGTTGGGGTTGGCGATCCAATCGCCCTGGGCCAGGTGCCAGACGCCCTCGTCACCCTTGTACCAGCCGGCGTCGATTACCAGGTAACGCACGCCCGATCCGCGCAGCCGTTCGGCCATGGCGACCAGGTCGCTGTGGCGAGGATCACCCCATGAGAAGCAGTATTCGTTGTAGATCACTGGCAGGTCGTGCTCGACAGCAGGCGCGGCTTCGGCGGCCGGAAGCTGCATGGCGACCAGCCGGGTGCACAGGTCGTCCAGGTCACCCTGCACGGTGCTGACAGTCGCGACCGGCGAGGCAAACTGCTCGCCTGGCGCGAGAGTCTTCAGCCAGTGGCCGAACTCGCGATCGACCAGCCCGCCGGAGAGAGAAAGAAAATCGTCGCGGCGGAAGAATTCCATCTGCCACGCGCCGGGGATGGCGAGCTGCGCACCCCACAGCACGCCCGCTGCGCGGTCTTCGACCGCCGCCCAGGGAAAAAAGCCCTTGACCGGGTACGATCCGACCTGCCCGAAGCGCTCAACCCGCACGCCGTGGTGGGCCCAGGAAGGCTCCAGCCCGAGATCCTCGGCCAGGCGGCATTCGGGGCGTCCCTCAGCCGACCAGTTGCTGCGGAAGCGGTGGAGGTACAGCCGACCGGGTGCGTCGTCGTCGGCGAAGGGGCTGATCCCCGACAGCGAGAAGCTGGCCAGCATCTCCAGCGTCAGCGGCCGGTCAGACTGGTTGGTGAAGACGGTCTGGAGGGTGAGGGCCGGGTCGCCGGCGCGCCAGCCCAGGCGGTGCTCGCAGGCGTAGCCGCGCGGGCTGGCCAGGCGGGTGACGATGGTGGTCTGCTCGCCTTTGTCGCGCACCTGCTGGTCAACCAGCGCCAGCCCGGCCAGCGAGGCTGAATTACGCATGGTGGTGCCCTGGGTGTACTCGTCCGTCTCGTCGCCCAGGACTTTGAACTGCACCAGCGACTCGAGGCGCGCGGCCGGGATGGCCAGACCGGGCAGTGTTTCGCGGTGGGCGGCCACCTGCGTTTCGAGCGCGGCGGGGAGCAGGCGCAGCCCAACGACCTGGGTGTGCGGGTCGATCAAGTACTCGGCCAGCATGTCGCCGAGGGTGAACTTCGCGAGGGTCGAGATATTTGGCATGGCGTTGCCTCCGGGGAAAAATAGCTTAAAAGTATTGTACTTCATCTGTAGAGAAACGAAAGACGACACCGCGCCGGGTAAACCACGGCAATTTACCGGTTTTCGCGCTCAAGAAGCAATTTTGCCCTGTGACAGCCAGATCAACATGATTATTTCTTCTTGACAAAGCTGATGATAATTTGTAATGTGGATCTAAGGGATAGACGGACGAATACGGAGGAGGGCAGGTATGGAATCCGAACCGTCAATCAGGGAAACGATCGAAGATGTTGGTGAGCTCGTTCTGCGGATGGCCTTTGGCGGGATATTGCTCCTGCTGACTCTGGGAGTACCTGGTTATTTCTACCTAAAGTATGGAGCGATTGTCCCGTTTTTATCCTTACCGGTTGGGCTGCTGCTGATGGCCTGGGGGGGTGAGATGCTTGTCAAAGCATTCAAAGAATATCCAAAAGCCAGGGTGCTGTCCCGCCTGGGTCAAGAGGTTGAAGGGGCGGTGGAAAAGTTATATGAGTGGGAGGAAAAAGAAGCGGTGAAGGACTCGACGCCTGCCTTTTACGAGGTCTGTGCGTACCAGGTCGGTGGGCAAACATACCGGGTGCGAAAGCAGATTCCTGAGGACAGGTTTCGTAAGATAAAAATTGGCTCCAGGGTGCAGGTGCGCTACCTGCCCGGTGATCCTGAAGTCGCTCAATTAAGGAAAACGCGGAATATTCCTCATTGACCTTCCGTCCATTCTGCGCTATCATTTTAATTATGTAGTAAACAAATATATATTATTTTATTCGTCCCGTTCCTTGCGCTACAGGAGGCCTGTTATGGGGAAAATTCAGATGCCTTTCTCGGCCGCGAGCGATGGGTTCGAGTTCGTCAACTTCTTTGAGTTCGAATTGCCGGTCAAGTTTGAACTGCCCCTGGCGGGGAAGATCGATCTCAACCGGGTAATATTTGGCCTATGCGGTGGGATGTGTTTTGCCGCGCTGGATTACTTCTATGTCCGGCAGCGCCCGCCGCAGTATGCCCAACCTCAGGAGATCGAGCGGCCGCTGATGACCTACCTGTGCGAGCGCCAACTCGACAGCCTGAGTATCCCGGTGTTGATCAAGATTATTGATTGGATGGCGCAGGGAGAAGAAGAACTGGCACGGCGGTTGATCAAAAGCGAGTTGCCCAGGCTGCGCCGCTCGCTGGACCAGGGCAAGCCTGTCGTGCTGTGCCTGATTCGCGTGGGCAAAGGTGGCAGCCCGACCCACAACCACCAGGTGGTCGCCACCGGCTACGAACTGGAGTCCGAGCCGGACAGCCTGGTCATCCACCTGTACGACCCCAACCACCCGCTGGCCGAGACGACTATCACGGTCGGGCTGGCGCAGGACGGTTTCGTGATCCGCCAGTCGACCGGCGAGCTGCTGCGCGGCTTTTTCATCATTCCCTACAAGGCCCGCAAGCGCAGCCTGCCCTCCGCGCCGGCCTTCGTGCCCCAGGTGGCGTTTGCCGCCGAAGCTCCCGCGCTGCCTTTCCGCCTGAGCTGGCCGGTCGACAGCCGCAAGGTGAACCAGATGTTTGGCGAGAACCCGACCACCTACTGGCCGTTTGGGCTGGCGGGTCATGAGGGAATCGACTTCTTCGCCCCCCAGGGCGCCAAAGTGTATGCCTCGTTCGAAGGCGTCGTCAGCGAGGCGAAGTACCGCGGCGCGTATGGCAACCAGGTGCGTATCCGCCACGAGGCCGGCGGGGTGCGCTTCACCACCGTGTACGCGCACCTGCACAAGATTCTGGCCACGCCCGGGCAGCGGGTCAGCGCGGGCGACCTGATCGGTCTGGCGGACAACACCGGCAATTCGCACGGCGCGCACCTGCACCTCACCCTGTTTGTAGATGGGATGAAGACGAAGGGCTATTACGATGGCATCGTTGACCCGTGGCTGTATTTCGAGGGCAACGAGCCGCCCCCGCCGCCCGAGCTAAGCGGGGTGGTGGCCTACGCGGCCAAAGTAGTCAACCTGCGCGCGCTGCCCACCACCGACTCGCCGATTGTGACCCTGCTGCCCGCCGGCGAGGTGCTGCCGGTGTTCGGGCAGGCGGAGGACGTAAAGAAGAAGATTGGGCAGAAGAACCAGTGGCTCGAAGTGCAGACGGCCGGCGGGCAAACCGGGTTCGTGGCGGCCTGGCTGGTGCGCGCCGCCGTGCCCCCCCACCGACGGGCAGGCCGAGCCGCCGCCCCTGGCCGGGGCCGCGACGGTCTTCTCCACGCCGGCGGAAGGCATCAACCTGCGCGGCGCCCCGGATGTTGATGCGATGCGGGTTGGCGGCGCATTACACAACGAGCCGCTGGCGCTGCTCGACGCGGACCTGGCTGCCGCGCGGGCGAAGATCGGGCAGCCGGAACAGTGGCTGTACGTGCAGAAAGCCAATGGGCAGCGGGGGTGGGCCGCGGCCTGGTTCTTAAGCGCCTCCCCTCAAGCATAAGCGGGGCCGCGGCGTCGTGATTGTGCTCTTTGCATGATGTTTGTCTGCGCCGCGGCGTGATTCTTATGCATCTTCCTTAGCGCTCGAAGATGATCCGGCGGGCGTTGCCGGCGTAGACCTTTTCCAGCACCTCGTCCGGCAGGTGGATGCCGTAGACCTGCCAGCGGCCCTGTCCGGGGATTTCGCCCACGCCATAAGAGAAGTACTCATCCTCGGTTTCGAGGAAGCGGTAGAAGATGCTGTAGCGGGCCGGGTCGGCGAATTCGTCCAGGCCGAACAGGATGCGGTCGGCGTATTTGAGGAAGAAGCGGCGGGCGGTGTAGGGCTGGCGGCCCAGCTCGCCCAGGCGGGCGCTGATGTCGATGTAGAAGTTGGGGCAGCGCTCGAACAGGGCCGCCACCCAGGCCAGGTTCTCGCCATAGCAGCCGGCGTGAGCGCCAATAAAGGTCGTCTGGGGATGGCGGGCGACCACACTGGCCATGCCGTTGACGATGGTGAGGAAGGGGGGGAAGGGCGGAGAGGGGAAATGCCAGTCGGGATGAGCCTGGAGTTCCTCCCAACGCTCGTTGTACTCGTCCAGCGGGTCGAAGAAGGCTACCGGGTCGGCCACGTGAAAGGTCACCGGAAGGTTTAGCGCGCCGGCGGTCGCCCAAAGTGGGTCGAGTCGGGGATCGTCGACGGCGACGAGTTTGCCGCGCTGGTCGAGCACGTGCAGCCCGAGGTTTTTCCAGACCTTGAAGCCGTCCGCGCCGCGGCGGGCCTGTTCGTGCATGCGCTCGACGGCCCAGGGGATGAATTCATCCCCGCGGGCGGGCCACTGATCCCAATCGATTCCTCCGAAAACGCGGAAGCGCTGTGGATCTGCCGACTTGAGCTTATCGAGGTGCTGATAAAGGATATCCTCACCCCATGCGCCGTCGAGATCGACAAAGCCCCATACGCCGGATTGTTCGAGGACGTCCAGCAAGCGGCGGGTGGGAAGCTGCGCATAGTCGATGTAGAGGTGGTTGTGCGCATCGATGACCGGGAAGCGCGGGTGTTCGAGCGGGGTGGCGGGGGTGACCAGGGCCGGGCGGGGTTTGAATTCGGATAAGCGCATCATTCTGCCGGCAGGGCCGCCTCAAACACCAGGATCTTGAGTACGCCCTCCGAGCGGTTCTCCAGCCCGTGGGCCCAGTTGGGCTTGTTGAGCAGTACGTCACCGGGGACGACCTGGCGTTCTTCGTCGTTGACGGTCATCCAGCCGGTTCCCTCCAGGATCACGTACACTTCCTCGTTTGCGCCGTGGCGGTGGTAGCCGATCGAATTTCCCGGGTCGATCTCACAGTAGATGACGAAGCGCAGCGGGCTGTCGAAGTCGGGGGTGTTGTAGACGTAAGTATTGCGCACGTCGCCGACCCCATCGTGTGATGGGCCGGATTTGGATGGCAGGGTGAGGAAATTGCGCACGAGCATGGGAATATTCCTTAATCCAGTACGGCAGTTTCCACGCTGCCATCCATCAACCCGACCAGGACCGGCGCCCCTGGGGCATGGCCAGCCGGGGCCAGCAGGGCCGAGATTTCCTGTCCGGCCAGGGTAGTTGGCAGGCGGTCGGTCCAGGTCGCACCATCGTCGTGCGAGTGCCAGAGGGCGCTGCCGGTGACGGCCAGGATGCCATCCGCGGACAGGTACAGGGCATTCACCGGCTCATCGATGAGAGTCTCGCCGAGGCGGCGCCAGGTCGTTCCGGCGTCGGTGGAGGCCCACAGGCCCTGGGTTTCTGTGCCGGCGTAGAGTGTCTGGTCGGCGGTAAAAACCGGCGAGATGGCCAGGCTGAGCACAGCCTCGTAGCCAAACGGAAGCTCAACTTCGCGCCAGGCCCTGCCGCCATTGGTGCTGCGGAAGAGGCCCGACTCGGTCCCGGCAAAGACGGTTTCGTCGCTGGCAAAATCAGGCGAGATGGCCAGGCACATTACGTTCAGGTCCAGCAGGCCAAAGTTCCAGGCTACCCAGCGTTCGCCGCCGTTCTGTGAGATGAAGACGCCATCTTCCATTGTCCCCGCAAAGACTGTCTCGTCTTGGGCGTAGTTGGGTGAGATGGCCAGGGCGGTGATGGTGGGCGGCGGTGGAGGGAAGACCAGCGCTTTCCAGGTTTGCCCGGCATCGTTTGAGTGGAAGATACCGCCCGGCGCGCCGGCCAGGACCAGGCCTTGCTGGTCCAGGTCCGGCGCAAGTGCCACCGCGGTGACCGGCAGCCGCTCGGTCAGGCCAAGATCATCGAGAACATACTGCCATGTGCGACCGCCGTCCTGGCTGCGGTAAAGCCCCGAACCGCGGGCGGAGAAAACCAGCCCGCTTTTACCGGGCATGCAGCCGGGCGCGGCGACAAAGGAATAAACCAGGTCCTCGGTGGTGTTATTTTCAGAGGCAGAGATATTCGTTGCCATTATGTATTCAGTCCTTCCGGCGGGTTTTTGCGATGAATAATGGCTTCGGTAGTCAGGGCCAGGGCGGCCGAAGCGAAGGCGCTGTGGACGGCACCCTTAATGACCGGAGCGGCGTCGAAGATGCCGGCCTGGTTCATATCGACGACCTGCCCGGCGAGCACATCGTATCCATAGCCTGGTCCGCAGCGCTCCGCTTCAGCCAGGATCTTCCCTGGTTGCTTTCCGGCATTCGCCACCAGGGTGCGGAAGGGCGTTTCGAGCGCCTGGAGCATAATGTTGTAGGCGGCGCGCTGGTCAGGATCGTCGACGTGGCTGAAGGGCCTGAGAGCCTCCCGGCAGGTCAGCAGGGCTACTCCACCGCCCGGTACCACTCCATCGCGCATGGCTCCGCGCATCGCATCGGCTGTCCGTTTGGCCAACTCGACTCGTTCGTCAATCGCGGTTGGGGAAATACCACCCACGTAAAGCGTGGCCGAGCCACCGATCAGCTTGCCCAGGCGTTCCAGCAGGCGCTTGCGGTCATCCGGCTCTTTTGTGTTACGAAAGCTCTCGCGCAGGGTGGCGATGTGCTGGCGCAGGGTGCGCGGCTCACCTCGCCCGCCTATAATGCCAAAAGTTTGCCCATCGGCCCAGATTCGCCGGGCGCGGCCCAGGTCGTCCAGCTGGATCTTCTCGAACGAGTCCCCGCTGACCTTGAGGAGCGCCCGCCCGCCGGTCAGAATGGCCAGGTCTTCCAGTGCGTCGCGCTGCACGTCAATCGACAGCCCGGGAGTCTTTACTGCCACCACGTGCACTTTCTCGCGGTTGGCTTTGTTGACCAGCATCCCCATGGCCTTATCAGAAAGCGTGCTCGAGACCAGCAGGAGCTGCTTAATATTATTCTTGAGAGCAAGTTGGAGAACCGGCACCAGTTGCGCTGGTTCTGAGATCTCCAGGTCGGAAATCAGGATGCCCGGGTTCTCCAGGTTTGCACGCATACCGTACTCGGCATTTGCCATCTCCCGCGAGCGCAGGCCCTCCTGCCAGTACATGCCTTCCACGTATTCCCGCACCAGTTCGTGACCGGTGCCCTTGCGTACTTCCAGCCGGCCGAAAGCGCCGATCACGTCGAAAATTTCTCCCAGCATTTTGGCCAGCTCAATGTCATGACAGATTGTGTAGGCTAAACCAGCCAGCTTCTGCTTTCCCTGGAGATGGAATGTCTGGCTGTCCAGCACTCCTAAAACTTTCAGCAGACCGGAGTCAAAGTGGTGGCGCAGGCCCATCGGGTTACCGCCCGCCGCGATATAACGCCGGCCCTGTTTGTAAATGGTCTGGAACATCACCGCGGCAGAAGCTGTGCCATCACCTTCGTTTTCCTGGAGCTTCCACAGCACGTGGCGGAGATACATCAGGCCAACATCTTCGTCACGGTTGGCGATCTGAATGATTCGCCGGGCGATCGTCCCGCCGCTGTCCAGCAGTTCAGGCAGCGAGTTGCGACCGGCCACTTTCTCGTGGGCAACGATGTGCGGGAGCGGTCCCAGGGTGGGACGAATCAGATTGACCAGCTGATCTATGCCTGCTTGCATACCCCTGGCGGCCTGGGGGTCAAAGACAACGGTTGGTTTTTGAAAATCCTTCTTTTTGTCGGGCCTGGATGGCCGGGGCGGTCTCATCATAACCAAATATGCCTGCTTTCCGAAGGGGATGAGGGTATAAGACAGTATGATATCACGAAAAGTCTGTGGAAGAAAAGCGCGAAGACAGGGGGAAATTCGGGGCGAAGTCGTATAGCTTTTGATGGGTCATGAATCGTTGAATCTGGGTAAAATGAAACTATCCCGAACGGACGGCGTATATATAATTGTAATGACCATTGGATCCAGCAAACTGCTGGGGTGAACTCATCCTCTAGGAGTGTAAAATGCGTAACGGTGGAATCTTTTGGGGTATTATCCTTGTCTTATTGGGAGGATTGTTTCTCCTGGAGACACTGGGGATACTGCCAGCAAATGTGAATGTTTGGGGTGTTTTTTGGCCGCTGCTGTTGATTGCGCTTGGGTTGAGTGCGCTGATCCAGGCATTGCGACCTGGATATGCGCGGGCAGAGGCGCTGCGCCTGCCTCTGGAAGGTGCGCGGGCGGCGCGGGTGAAGATCGGCTACGGCGCGGGCGAACTGATGATCGATGACCGGGCTGGCCTGGACGAACTGTTGAACGGCTCGTTTGGCGGCGGAGTTGAATCGCATACTCGCAGGAGCATGGACGAAACCTCTGTCGAACTGCGCCTGCCTGCTCGGAATCTGCAATTCTTCTGGCCACCGGTTGGGCCTGGCCCGCGCGGGCTGAACTGGACGATCGGTCTCAACCCGGAGGTGGTCTACCGCCTCGAATTGGAAGTGGGGGCCAGCCGCAACCGGATGAACCTGACCAACCTGAAAGTCAGCGAACTTCGTCTGCAGACCGGAGCCTCTGCCACCGAGATCGACTTCCCGGCCCGGGCCGGGCGCACCTCAGCCGTGATCAAGGCCGGAGCGGCTGGGGTGGAGGTACGCGTTCCGCAGGGAGTGGGGGTGCGCATCCATGCGGCTGGTGGGTTGGCAGAGGTTAATGTAGATACGGTGCGCTTCCCACGCACTGGCGGTGGCGATTATCGCTCAGCCGATTATGAAACAGCCGCGAACCGGCTTGACCTGGAGATCGAAGCTGGCTTGGGTTCGGTCAGCGTCCGGTAAATGAGAAGGAGAATGCGAAATGAAGGATATACTTTGGCGAGTAGTCCTGGCGGGGTTCCTGATCCTGTTAGGTGTGCTGATTCTGCTCAGCAACCTTAATCTTGTCCCATGGGAAATCGATGCATTGCAGTGGTTCTGGTTGTTGGTGTTCGGCGGGGCCGGGATGTCTTTTCTGGCGGTGTTCCTCAGCAACCGGGAAAACTGGTGGGCTGTGATCCCATCCTTTACGCTGCTCGGGCTGGCTATCCTGGTCAGTGATGTAATCCCTTCGCGTTACAGCGAAGTAGGTGGGGCGATTTTCCTGGGTATGATTGGGCTCAGCTTCTGGGTCATCTTTATCCTGCGCCGCGATTTTTGGTGGGCCATCATTCCCGGAGGGGTGCTGACCACACTGGCTCTGGTGGTTCTGGCCTCTGCTCCATTGGGCGGTTTGGCTAGCGGCGCTGTTTTCTTTATCGGCATGGCCGTCACATTTCTGATTGTCTACTGGATGCCAACCAGTGACGGTCGCCAGTTGTGGGCAATCTGGCCAGCCGGTATCCTGGGGTTACTTGGCCTCATGCTCACACTTGGCGCGGGCGGGATTGCCCAATATGTCTTCCCGGCTGCGCTCATCCTCTTCGGTGGCTGGCTGGTTTTCCGTTCTCTGGGCCGGAGGTAAGCGCCAATGTCTTATGAGGACGGCTGGGCTGCACTGAACCTGGAAATGCCTGCCCGCATCCCCCGCACAGAATATTCGGTGCAGATGCATTGGGACCTGATCCGGGCGGTGACAGGGATCCAGGTGGGAGTCGACAGCCCTGATGACGTCAAGAAAGCCGGCGCAGCGGAGCTAATGCGGGCATGGAACTTCGATTTCTTCTGGTCAACCCTAATCGGGGATGATGAATTTGGCGTTTACCGGACCGATATGGGCCACGCCGAGTACGCTGCAGGTGGGGTCGACCGCCGCGACACGATCTTTTGCCCCTACGCGACTCCGGAGGATGTGCTGGCCTTCGACCCGTGGGAGGCACTGGGGACGAAGGACCCCGCCGAACTGACCCGTCGTTTCGAGGAGCATTATCGTAATAATGTTGCCAGCCATCCGGACGGGGTCAATATGACCGGCATTTATGTGACCCTGATCTCTGGCATGATCGGATTGTTTGGCTGGGACATGCTCCTGCTGACCGCAGGGATTGACCCGGTTGGGTTCGGAAAGGTGGCTAATCGATATGCATCCTGGATCCAGCAATATTTTGACGCGCTGGCGGCGGCAGATGTGCCGGCGGTAATGGTCCATGACGACTTTGTGTGGGCTAATGGGGCCATTTTCCGCCCGGCATGGTACCGCGAGTATGTTTTTCCCAATTACAAGAAGTACATCCGACCGCTGGTCGAAAGCGGAAAGAAAGTAATGTTCTGCTCGGACGGAGACTTCACCCGCTTTGCCGATGACGTGGCCGCAACCGGAGTCCATGGCTTTGTCTTCGAGCCGCTCACCAGCCTGGAGGCGATCGCTCAGAAGTATGGAAGAACTCACGTCATCATCGGAAATGCTGACACACGCATTTTGCTTTCAGGCAACCGGGCCGAAATCCGGGCTGAAGTTGGGCGCTGTATGTCGCTTGGTCGCGACTGCCCTGGTTTCTTTATGGCGGTTGGCAACCACATCCCACCCAATACACCCGTTGAAAATGCACTTTATTACAACGAGGTTTACCAGCAACTCTCCCGGCGGTGATTTCCTTGTACCGAAAACAAGCGGGGCAGCGTTTAGCTGCCCCGCTTGTTCGATACTGAATTGTTTATTTCGATTTGGCGTCAATCATCTTTTTTTCGCTGCCAGACGAAATCTGGATGCGCTTTGGCTTCACTTCCTCGCTCTTGGGCATCTTGAGGAGCAGGACGCCGTCTTCATAACTGGCCTGAATGTCGTCAGCCTTGACGCTGGATGGCAGTGATATCGTCCGCGAGAAGGCTCCAAAGCGGCGCTCGCGCAGGTGGTACTGGCCTTTGGTGGTCTCGCTCTCATCTTTGACCTCACCCCGAATCGAAAGCATGCCCTTATTGAAGGTCACTTCGACGTTCTCCGGCTTGATGCCAGGTAAGGAAGCCTTGACCAGGAAGAAGTCTTCATCTTCGACGACATCGAGAGGCAAGCCCCATTCAGCGGTAGCCTGGCCCATGTCATCACTGAATGTGTTCTCTATCAACCGGTCCATTGCGCGGCGCATCGATACCATTTCGCGGAAAGGATCCCAACGGGTCAACATGTTTTCCTCCTCTATTCAGTAATTTTTTGCTGTCTAAACCCTTCCGGTAAATTACCTATCCGGGTTCTCTGTTGTTGTCTTGGCCTTTAATATATCCCTGGAGTGTATGAACTCCATTATCAAAATATTGGCGTTTTATAAGAATTGGGCGAAGAAGTGAAGGGTCGAATCTGGGTTATAATTGTCGAACCCGGAATGAGACCTTGTTTGCTGTGATGGTAAATGGCCTGGCAATTTCTCGGCCCGGTATAAACCCAACTTGATATTGGAAGGAGACTTGGAGATGCCCCATTTGGGACCGCTGGAGCTGGTGATTATCCTGGTGATCCTCGTTCTGCTGTTCGGCGTTGGCCGGATCGGTAAGATCGCAGGTGAGATGGGAAGCGGGATCCGCTCGTTTCGCAAGGGACTGAAGGGTCCTGAGGAAGAAGCTGAAAAGGAATCCGATCAGGAAAAGAAGTAGAGCCCACTGGTATGCAGATTCTTAACATTGGTCCGTTAGAGCTCATCATCGCCCTGCTGATCATGTTCCTTCTGCTGGGGCCGAAGGAGATGATCCTGACCGCCCAGCGGATCGGGCAGTGGATCCGCAATTTTGTGCGCTCCCCGATGTGGCGGGAGATCTGGGGCTACTCGCAGGAGATCCGCGAGCTGCCGCAGAAGCTGATGGATGACACCGGCCTGAAAGAGGCGCTGGACGATGTCAAGCAGACCACTCAGCAGACGGCCAATGAGCTGAATTCGACAGTTCGCGAGGCTGTCCAGGAAGCACGCGTTCCGGAGGCCGAAAATATCAAGATTGAGGCTGCATCGGGCGTGCTGCCGGGTGCGAAGACGGCCAGGCCTGAGCCGGTCAAAGCAGTGCCTGCCGCTCCGGTCCAGCAAGAACCTCAGACCATTGCGCCGCCAGAATTGGGCGCTGAAATGCCTGAATCGGCAACGGATGAAACAGAAGGGCAACCACTCCAGGAAGAAGGGGCTGCCCCTGCTGTGATCGCTGCAGAGCCGACTACTGCCGGGGCGGCTGCCGAACTGCCTTCGGGAGGGCGCGTGACGGGTGCACTGCCCGCTGATGTGGTCCAGGCCGCCGCTGCTGCGACTGCCGCCGCCGAGGCTGCCGCATCCGCATCTGCTGCGGCCGCTTCCGCAGCTGCTGAGGCGACTGCCGCTGCGACTGCCGCGGCTGAAGCGGCGGCAGCCGCATCCGCTGCGGCTGAAGCCGTCACCGCTGCGCTGGCTGCAGCTAAGGCGCAGGCCTTACAGGAGAAGCCAAAATCGCGCAAGAGTCGGGCTCAGAAAACTTTGCCTGCAACGCCTGGACCCGAGTCGGCGGCTGAGGCGGTTGCTGCCGAGCCTTCTACCCTGGAAACGCCTGAGCCAGGGGCTAATGCTGAAGAGATTGTCACCGAGGCCGTAGCGATCGCAGAGGTTTCTAAACCGAAGCGGGGCCGCCCGCGCAAAGGGGAGAAACCCATGATTCGCCCGCACGAAGAAACCTCTGCCGGGCAGGACACACCCGAACTGGCGTCCGCCGCCGAGCAGGAGACACCCGAACCGGAGTCCGCCGCCGCAGCGGCGAACAGGAGCGCAGTTGAACTCCTGGCGGCCCAGGTAAGAGCCTTGACCGAAGCCGCAAAAGCGGCTGCCGAGGCCGAGGCTGCCTCCACGACCTCTACCGGGCAGGCATCCGAACCGGCGATTGCTGCGGAGACGCCCAAACCGCGCCGGCGGGCGAAAGCGCGCCCGGTTGGACCGGCGTCTGGCGGAGAGGATCTGCCGTCGGGGAATGGAGCGCGCCCAAATCCGGCTGCAGAGGTGGCAGAAAATCCGAGCCTGGAAGAGGTGGCGTCCGGCGACGACGCTTGAAAATTCTGCCTGTTCTCGCTAAAAGATTGCGTGTTGCCGGGGCCGTTCCAAAAAATGGGACTGCCCCGGGAGTTTTTTGGGGTTGATCACCGGGTTAGGCTCTGGTACGGTTATTGCAATCGAGGAGAATGGGATGGGGTTGGGATTCAACTCCGCCTGTTTAGGATGTTGGAACAGGTTATTAATTTTAAACTTACGCGGTTCTACGGCTGGTTAGGTATAATCTGTTGTGGTGATTATTTTTCCATTATTCTGTGATTATCCTGGGGCGGGATCGCCGCCTGTGACTTGATTTCTGCAAAGTTGGGCAGAGGCTGAGTGGATGAGTAGTTTTATTCCGGTTACGCGAACAAAAATCATCGTACCTCGCCGGCGCGCGGAGATCCTGTCACGTTCTCGACTGATCGAACTGCTCGATGAGTTGCTGGATAACCGGCTGATCATCGTTGCTGCCCCGGCTGGCTATGGCAAGACATCGCTGCTGGTCGACTATGCTTCTGCTACGCAGTGGCCTTTCTGCTGGTATGCGCTCGACTCGCTCGATGCCGATCCGCAGCGGTTTATTGCCCATTTCATTGCTGCCTTGAATGTTCGCTTTCCGCAGTTCGGCAAAATCTGCCTGGAATCTCTGCAGAACATGAGCCAGGATCGCCTCGACCTGGATTTGCTGATATCGCTAATCATTAACGATGCTTACGAGAATATCCCCGAGCATTTTATCCTGGTTCTGGATGATTTTCACCTGGTCACGGGCAGTGATGAGATTATTTACTTTGTCAACCGCTTTATCCAGGAAGTTGACGAGAACTGCCACCTGATCCTGGTTTCGCGCCGCCTGTTGAACCTGCCTGACCTGACCTTGATGGTGGCCCGCTCGCAGGTTGGCGGCCTTAGCTTTGAGGAACTGACGTTCCAACCGGAAGAAATCCAGCGCCTGCTCAATCAGAACTACAATCTGGCGATCAGCGCAGAAGAAGCGACCGAACTGGCACGCGAGTCGGAGGGTTGGGTGACCGGGCTGTTGCTTTCTACCCAGGCAATGGGCAAGGCAAGTGCAAACCGGCTGAGAGTGGCGCGTGTTTCAGGGGTCGGATTGTACGAGTACCTGGCCCAGCAGGTTCTCGCTCAACAGGCAGCAGAGGTGCAAACGTTCCTGATGCGCTCTGCGCTATTGGACGAGTTCGATGAACTGCTGTGCGAGCAGGTGATCGGCCAGGCACTGGGCGCGCAGTTTCCCTGGCGCTTGTTGATGGACACTGTGCTGCGCCTGAATCTGTTCGTTTTGCCGGTTGGAGAATACGGTCAGTCGCTGCGATACCATCACCTTTTTCAGGATTTTCTACGCGAGCGTATCCGCCGGGAGCGACCGGAAGAAGCCCACCAGATCCAGAACCGCCTGGCTGAATACTATATGGAGCGCGAGGAGTGGGAGCGGGCTTTTGAACTGCTGAAATCGCTGGGGAAAATCGAGGCGTTAGCTGACCTGGTTGAGAGGGCTGGCTCTCAGCTGATCAGCAGTGGCCGGGTGCTGACCCTCTCGCAGTGGTTGGAGGCCCTCCCGGCTGACATGATGAACCGCCGGCCGGTTCTCATTGCACTCAACGGGATTGTCTCGGTCACTCGTGGAGATAGCGGACAGGGCCTCAAGCTGCTTGATCGGGCGGTTGAATCGCTGCGTGGTTCGGGAGAGGCCATACACCTGGCACATACGCTGGACCGGCGAAGTTCGGCGTATCGGCTTGCGGGTCAGTACCAGAATGCCCTGGGGGACGCTGAAGAAGCTCTGGCTTTGATGGACCCGATCCACAAGGGTAACCCGATTTACGCTGACGCGCTGCTCAACAAAGCTTCGGCGCTTTATTCCCTGGGCCAGTTAAACCAGTCGCTGACGTTATTAGAAAGCTCGCTGTCGGCTTACCAGTCGTTGGGAGATGAAAATTCGGTCGCTCGGGTATGGATTGAAATTGGGCGTATATCACGTGCGCTTGGCCGGCCATTGGAAGCCGAGGATGCTTACTCCCGGGCGCTGGAGATCTACCAGGCCCGGGGAAACCATATCCGCCTGGCGAACCTGTACAACAATTTGGGCGTTCTCCAGCACGACCGCGGCGATTATGCGGCGGCCATGTCATCGTTTGAGAAAGCTATCCAATATGCCCGGCTGGGTGGGTCGGTTCGCCTGGAAGCTTATGTGCTTACCAGTATTGGAGATCTATACCAGGAACTGGACGCGGTGCAGGAGACATTTGAGGCTTACCGCCAGGCGCGCGAGATCGCTCAGCGGGCTCACGAAGGCTATCTGCTTTTCTATATTAACCTGATGGAGGCTCGCTTGCAATTGGCTGAGGGACACCTTGCCCAGGCTGAGGCGATGGTCCTTAACGGGCGTGCCCAGGCGGAGGAGCGCGGATCGCGCAGTGAGCAGCATATGTGCCAGTTGGAATGGGGCCGGCTGATGCTGGCGCTTGGCCGGCCGGCAGATGCCTTGGAGGGTCTTGGCTCGGCGCTGGCTTTCTTCGTCCACCAAAACTATGAGGCGCTCGCTGCCCGTGCGCGCCTGTTTCTGATGACGGCTGCGGCCCGGCTGGGTGAGCGCGAATTGGCTAACCAGCAGGCTCAGCTGCTCCAACCGCTGCTCGCCCAACCGGATAAGCTCAAGGTTCTCATCTCGGCTGGACGCGAGATTTATTCTGACCTCGAGCGCCTGCGGGGCGAAGCGGAATTGTCTGGTCTGGTCATCTATCTGCTCGACCAGATCGCCTCTCACGTACAGGGAATCCCGGCGCTGCGGCGGATGATCCGCCGGCACGCTGTGGTTGTTCCATTTGCTTCGCCTAAACTTACCATCCGCGCGCTGGGCAAGACACAGGTTTACTTATCTGAACGCCTGGTTACCAGCTCGGATTGGCAGGTGCAGACGGCCCGTGACTTATTTTTCCTGCTGCTGGCCCATCCTGAGGGATTGAACAAAGAGCAAATCGGTGAAATTTTCTGGCCGGATTCCTCAACCAGCGAGCTCAAACTGCGATTTAAGAATACGATCTACCGGCTTCGGCACGCGGCGGGCAAGGATGTTATCGTGTTCCAGGGAGAAAGCCTGTACCTGTTTAATCGCGAGGTCGATTATGAGTACGATGTAGAATCGTTCCAAAAGGAACTGGCGCTGGCCGAAAAATCATCCATCCGCCAGGAAAAAATGGAACATTACCGGGCTGCTGTACGGCTCTACCGGGGTGCCTTTTTAATCGATGCCGAGGGGGCCTGGGTAGAGATTGAGCGCGAGCGTCTGTATCAGAGTTACATGGGGGCGCTGCTCCGCCTGGCTGAAATGCATTTACAGGCAGGTGAATTCGAGCCGGCGCTACAATACTGCCAGCGCGCTCTTAAAGAGGATTCCTGCCAGGAAGATGCCCACCGGGTCGCCATGCAGGTGTACGCTGCCATGGGCAATCGGGCGCTGGTGATTCGCCAGTATGAGCAGTGCTGCCGGGCGTTGCTTGACGAGGTGGATGCCTTGCCATCTTACCAGACAAAAGTATTGTACGAATCTTTGATAAAATAAGGCTTCATCCTTAATAAATAACCTCCGGGTATCCAGTTCCTGGAGGTAGGCTACATACCCATGCCGTGAACGGGGGGGCAGCAAAGCCCGGCGATGACAATCGCCGGGCTTTGCTGCGTTTAGATAACCGGAAAATAACTGTTTCCGACCCAATTTAAAAAATAAGATCGGAAGAGCACACGTCTGAACTCCAGTCACCGCTCATTATC
>CAZBDC010000046.1:0-30838 GCA_964490575.1 uncultured Anaerolineaceae bacterium
TGGGTGTGGGTGTGTCCGTCGCGGTGGGTGTGGGTGTGTCCGTCGCGGTGGGTGTAGGCGTGTCTGTGGCAGTGGGTGTGGGCGTGTCCGTCGCGGTTGGTGTAGGCGTATCTGTCGCGGTGGGCGTTGGTGTGTCCGTCGCGGTTGGCGTTGGTGTGTCGGTAGCAGTGGGTGTGGGCGTGTCGGTGGCAGTGGGTGTGGGCGTGTCTGTCGCGGTGGGAGTGGGTGTATTGGTCGTAGTTGGAGTAGGTGTGTCCGTCGCGGTGAGAGTGGGCGTGTCTGTCGCGGTGGGAGTAGGTGTATCGGTCGTAGTTGGAGTAGGTGTGTCCGTCACGGTTGGTGAAGGCGTGTCAGTCCCGGTCGGAGTGGGTGTTTCAGTAGCGGTCGGAGTTGGTGAGGGTGTCGCGGTTATGGTTGGTGGGTTGGTTGCTGTGTATGTTGGGAGAGCCGTCAGGGTTGGAACCGGCGTGCGGGTTGTCTCTGGCATGGAGGTGGTGATTGGCGCAGCTGTGTTGATCAATGTCGCAGTCGCGAATTGGGTGAGTGTCGCGATAGCCGGCGTGGCGCTGCTGAGTATCAGCGGGATTATTTGGGTGGTCATTTGGGCCGCGGTCGGGGATGCAAATTCTACAGTGGTTCGAACCTTTCCGCTGCTGCCTGGCGCCGGTGTGGCGGTCGAGATTGGCGAGTTCAGGATGGCCACGACCACGGTCAACCGGGTTTGTGCATCGGCTGGCCTTGGCCGCTCGTCGCGGATCATTTCGCCAATTATGTTGAGACTGATCGGCGGGTCAGCGCGGTGTCGGGTCTCGTACCCGTATACCGCATCATTGGCGGAGTGAAGTGAAACTGGCAGCAGCACTTCTGCCGGCGGGTTTCTCGCAATCATCGAGATAAAGAATACCAGCAAAGCTCCCAGACCGATAAGCAGCGCGAGGACGGAAAACTGTTGCCTGAATCGTGCCCCTTCTTTACCTTGCTGGGATGCTCTCACCGGCATTTTTCCATCCTTATAAAGCCTCTACTCTTTCAAAGCATCGTCGCTGGCGATGTATTCCAGGAATACGTCGACAATCTTCGGGTCGAAATGAATTCCGCTCTGCGATTTTATTTCTGCAAGTGCCTCCTGAGGGGCCATCGCACGTTTATATGGACGTTCAGAGACCAAAGCATCCCAAACGTCTACAATCGCAAAAATCCGCGCCGCAATGGGAATTTCTTCACCTTTCAGCTTCTTCGGGTAGCCCGTTCCGTTCCATTTTTCATGGTGGTAATAGGGGATATCCAGCGCCGGGCGTAGATATTCGATTGGCCATAGCAGTTCAAATGCGTATGCCGGGTGCATCCGCATGATCGCCCATTCTTCGTCCGTCAGCTTGCCGGGTTTTAAGAGGATATGGTCGGGGATGCCCATTTTCCCGATGTCATGCAGGAGTGCGCCGCGCTGAACGTGCACCAGTTCTTCCCCACCTATGCCCAGTACGCGTGCCAGTTCGACTGTCATCTTTGTGACGCGCAGGGTATGTCCTTCTGTCTCCTTGTCCCGCAGTTCCAGCGCTTTGGACCAGCCCTCCAGGGTGGAGTTGTAGGCATGCAGTAGAGCGCTTCGGGATAATTGCAGATTGTTCACCATCTGGTTGAAGGCGTGTGTAAGAATGGCCACCTCATCATTGGATCGAGGCTTTACCTGAACTTGCAGGTTGCCCTTCGAAACCTGGCTGGAAGCCTGGACGAGGCTGATCAGCGGTTGCGTGATGATACGCGCCAGGTTGACGCCCATGAGGATGACAAAGAAAAAGGTTATACCGACCAGCCCCATAATTTGGATGCGAGTCACCCGGTCAGGTTGAACGTAGAAGGTCTTTGGTAGGGCTATACCCAGCACCCCAATATCGGTGTTATCGCGCACTTCCCACGGTCCGACGATTTCCTGGTAATCAATATTAGATATCTGGAGTTCGCGTAAATTTCGACTCAGGCTGGCTTGATCCTGGTTGCCAAGCGCCTGAGAAACATGGGCGCCTTCTAAATCAGAGGGTTGGCTAAACGTGCTTTGGAGTGTCCTGCCGGAAAAGCTGTAAAGCGTTACCTGGGCCAGGGTCTCCTCGCGAATTTGCCGCGTCAGCGTAGCAAGGCTCTTGCCGACCAGTAACGTACCCACCTGCTGGCCTGATTCATCCAAAACGGGGCTGGCGATATAAAAGAAGCTTCCAAGGTCTGTCTCGATCAGCCCCGAGTACTTGTCGCTAAAATCATCTGGCTGGTGGTTGACGACTTTGCTGACAAACTCCCACTTCGTAAATGATCGGTCGCCTTCTTTCGCAAACTCGTATTCCTCGAGGTTACCGCCCTGGCGGTGGCGCATGGACAGTAACAGGTATCCCTGATCGTCCAGTATTTCTACCGCTTCTTCCCGGTTGTCAACGACGATCCCAAAGGTCAGTTCGCGAAGCCGTTCAGCCTGGCGCGCCTGGATTGCTTCGGGGACGCCGCTGGCATTGGCCAGTAAACGGATGCTGGACAACATCCGTTCTTCCTCACGGAAGACCCACTCGGAGGCAAGTTTGCCACTTTCAATCAACTGGTTCGTGAATCGCTCTTCCAGGGAGTCAAATACGATCTGCGTGATCAAATAAGCTGCGCCTAAGGCGAGCAGCAAAGAAAGTAAAAGGTAGGGCAGGACAATTTTTAGCCGAATCGGCATGCGGACGCCGGGAAGTTCCTCCGACTCCTGTGGGAAACCATTGGGGTCAATAACGAGATCGTGCGCGCTCATAATATTGTCAACCTTAAGGAGGCTTTCTTTGTTCTGTCCCCGCTCTTAAATATTCAGTCGCAATGCAAATACAATCCAGGAAAGTTTTCTTTTGGTTTTATTATAAAGTTTATTTGATTATTTTTCAGTTTTCAAAAATGTCAGGAAGGTCCGGCTCACGATATTTCAGGGAACCTCTTAATCCTGCGACCAGAAACGGGCCAGCCTGTCTGTGATCTCATCGGTACTTTGTATAATTTGAAACCCTCGCCAGTGGCTGGGAAATAACTGGCGGTAACGCGCATGGGTAAAGCGCTCGTCGATCAAGACGATGATCCCCCGGTCTGTCTCGGTGCGGATAACCCGGCCGGTCGCCTGCAGCACCCGGTTGAACCCTGGATATTGGTAAGCGTAAGCAAACCCGCTGCTGTTTTGGCGATCAAAATATTCTTTGATCAGGTCATTCTCCAGGCACACCTGGGGAACCCCCACGCCGACCACGATTGCGCCAATCAGCCGTTCGCCCACCAGGTCGATCCCTTCCCCAAAGATCCCTCCCATGACCGCCAACCCAACCATGGTCTCCTGGTTGCCGGTTGAAAATTGGGCCAGGAAGGCCTCGCGCGCTTCTTCCGGCATGCCTCGATCCTGGACGAGCAACTGCCTTTCGGGCAGTCTTTCTTTGAGCTGCTCAAGCACGGAAGCCAGATAGGCATAGGATGGGAAGAAAACCAGGTAATTCCCCGCGCGGGCGCTGCAGATGGCTTCAATTGCGGTGGCAATCGCCCCGTAGGAATCGGCTCGCTGCGCATAGGTCGTGGCAATCCCGTTGTGGATCAGCAGGCTGACATTTTCGGTGGGAAACGGCGATTGGAAAATCCGCCGGGTATGCTCCTGATCACCGGTCAGGAGCTTCGTAAAATAATCCATGGGCAGCAGGGTCGCTGAGAAAAAGATGGTCGATTGGCTGCGCGCCAGTGGGGCCGCCAGCATGGGGGCCGGATCCAGGCAGAAGATTTTTGCTTTTAAACCGGCCTGGCCCAGGCGCTCGAAGTAAGACACGTAGAACGTATCAAAGTATTCTGCTGTGCGCAGGTAATTGCTGCACAAGAAGTAGAATTCCAATAATTCTTGCCTGAATGCGGCAGCCTGGTTCAGGACCAGCCAGTCTTCTGCCTCCTGGCTAAATTCTCGGATTACTCTAAGCAGCATTTCCGGCGGCTCGTGTTCCACCAGCGCCTCCCTGCCTTCTGCCTGGCAGGCTTTGCGGATTTCCAGCAGGATCCTGTTGATTGCCCCCAACCTTTTGGCCAGCGCAGGCAGGTGTGGTTTCAGGGTCCGCTGGAGGTCGAGCACCATCTTTTTGTCCAGCTCCGCTGAATACATTGACCGGGCTCGATCAGGAAGATTATGCGCCTCGTCGACCAGGAAGATATACGGCTCCGTGCTGAAATCAAAAAAGCGGTGCAAATAGACGCGGGGATCAAACGCATAGTTGTAATCGCAGATGATGCAGTCGACCCATAAAGCCAGGTCCAGCGAAAACTCAAACGGACAGACCTCATATCTCCTGGCAATTTCCTCAATGACCGGGCGAGTAAATGCTTGATGCTGGTCGATTTCCTGCAGAGCGTGTTTCACCTTGCCAAAGTAATCCCGGGCAAAGACGCAGACTTCCGGGTCGCAGTTGACCGGCGGGCAAAAACAAATCTTTTCTTTGGCAGTCAGGGTCACGCTTCGGATATCCAAATTGGCCTGGCGCATATCATCCAGGGTTTTTTCGGCAACCATGCGCCCGGATGTCTTGGCAGTCAGGTAAAAGATTTTGACAGCCAGCCCCTGCCCCAGGGCTTTTACGGCCGGGAACAGAGTCGCGATGGTTTTCCCAACTCCGGTAGGCGACTGGACATACAGGCGATCCCTGGCCCGGATGGCTTTATAAACCGCTACCGCCATCTCCCGCTGGCCTGGGCGATACTCCGCGTAAGGGAAATTGAACTGATGAATCGACCTGTCGCGCCTGGCCTGCCGGGCAAGGACCTTTCGGAACCAGTCCAGGTAAGGCACGATCAGGCTGTTGAAAAAGGTTTCCAATTCGCCCAGCCTGAAATGGCGCGCGAAGGTTTTTTCTTTGCGGCTGTCCAGATGGTAATAGGTCAGGTGGACGCTGATCTCGCCGAGCTGCCGCTGCCGGGCGAACATATAGGCGTAGCACTGTGCCTGCGCCCAATGCAGCTGATTATGCTCCTCTTTCACCAGGTCCAGGCTCAACGTGGTGGTTTTGATCTCTTCGATGATGACCGGCTCTGTGCTGGCATAGATGCCATCGATCCGTCCGCGTACTTCGATTGGCAGGTCAGCGCTTTCAACCTGGTAAGCGATCTCCACTTCTGTGTCATAGCCCGCGGGGCGCGACCGCTGCACGCGTTTATGGCCCTGCGTGCCAAGTTGGGCGCGATCGCGCCTTTGAAACCCGCCGGGGGTGATATCGCCTGACTGCAGGACAAACTCCACCAGGCTGCGGACAGAGACGATGTGCGGCAGGTTACTTTCCTCAGGCGCGGATTGGGTGTGCATTTCGCCTGAGATTGTAGCACGGGTTGAGAGAGTCGCGCGAGGGGAACAGCAGCCGAGCGCTCAATGAATGATAGAATGCTAGGGGATCGTTATTTCTCTTTTGATCTAATTTTCTGCGATGTTGTCCTGCAAGGAGCATGTTATGCAATCTGCCCGATTTCAAAATAAGCTGGGCAAGCTGCGCGTATCAGCCAATCGCCGTTACCTGGAATTCGATGACGGCGCGCCGTTTTTTTACCTTGGGGATACAGCCTGGGAGTTGTTTCATCGCCTGAATTTTGAGGAGGCGCAGGATTACCTTCACAACCGTGCAGCGAAGGGATTTACGGTGATCCAGGCCGTTGCCCTGGCCGAATTGGGTGGGACAGATGTCCCGAACGCGTATGGCGATCTCCCACTGGTTGACCGCGACCCAACCAGCCCGAATGAAGGCTATTTTCGCCACGTCGATGCGATTGTGCAAGCTGCCGGGGAACTGGGGCTGTTCATTGGGATGCTGCCCACCTGGGGCTCGTGCTGGAAGCGGGTCGGTAAGAATGATCGGGCGATTTTCACTGTTGAGAACGCCCGCATCTACGGCCGGTACCTTGGCGAACGGTATCGGGACAGCGCCATCATTTGGATTTTGGGCGGCGATCAAAATATCGACAGTAAGGAAGAATACGCCATCATCGAAGCGCTGGCGCTGGGCCTGAAAGAGGGTGATGGGGGCGCGCACCTGATCACCTTTCACCCGCGCGGGCCGGGGCGCTCGGCGGAGTTTTGCCATCAGGCGGAATGGCTGGATTTCAACATGTGCCAGTCGTCGCACGGGGCGCGCGATCATGATAACGGCCTGTTTATTGAGCGGGACTATGCACTTGAGCCGCCCAAGCCCTCGTTGGACGGTGAGCCGCGCTACGAAACCATTCCGGTCGGCTTCTATTATAAGGATCTTTCGCGCTGCGACCGTTTCGACGATTATGATGTACGCCAGGCTGCCTACTGGGCGCTGCTGGCCGGGGCGTGTGGCCATACGTATGGTCACAATTCGATCTGGCAGATGTGGTCGCCCGGGCGAACGCCGGCGATCTGGGCCAATATCCCCTGGTACGATTCGCTGGATACCCCTGGCGCTTTTCAGATGGGATTCGTGCGGCGGTTATTCGAATCGCAGCCTTTTCGGGACCTGGCGCCTGACCAGGGAATGATCCTGGACGGCCCGGCCGGCGGCGGAGCCAAAATCAGGGCGGCGCGCTCGACGAATGGAACGTTTGCCTTTGTGTATTCTCCACGGGGTGAGCCTTTCACCATCGACAGGCGCTGGATGAAATTCCGGCGCATCAAGGAATCCTGGTATGATCCGCGCTATGGCTGTGCCTATGCCATGCATACGGCTGATACGGCTGCCTTTCAAACCTATGTACCGCCAACTTTGGGCCGGGGCAACGACTGGGTCCTGATCGTGGAGGCGGAGGAGTTCTCACCCCGGGATTGATAGAAGGCGCAGTGCCGTCAATCCCCGGTCTTAAACATTGGTGGGCTTCCAACCCGATTTCTCGTGGTGGCCGGCGTAATCGGTAAATTCTTCCAGCGGAGCAGACTCGGGCGGAATGCAGCCTTCGTAATAGGGATGTCCGGGTGGGATGGGCAGTTCGACCACCTGGCCGGTGTGCATCGAGTAGTATACCCCTGTAACCAGGTCGATTGCCCGGCGGCCATCGGCAATGGTGATCGGCAGCTCTTTGCCCTGGGCCAGCGCGTCGTACAGGCGGTAGAACTGGCCGACAAAGCCTTCGGGTGGCTCCGGCGTGAATTCCGCCATGGCCTGCTCGATCTGGGCGTCGACCTCGGGTGAAATTCCTTTGAAGGTCCAGGGGTCGCTGGTGTGGGCAGCGTATGGCCCGGCCGGGTTGCTCTCAGCCACCAGGTTGGCAAAACAATAGCGGTGGCGCGAGATCTCCACGGCTGACCCGAAGGTTACGCTGAGCGCCGCAAGCGATCCGTTAGCCATCTCCAGTGAAACTGCCAGGGTGTCTTCTATTTCGGTATCATTCACCAGTGCTTTGCCGCGCGCGAAGACGCTTTTGGCCGGCCCGGCGATCTCGTACAGCGCATCGTGCGCGTGAATGGCATGCCCGATGAACGCGCCGCCCAGCGCAGCACGCCAACTGGCCCGCCAGCGAACGGCAAAATAGCCCGCCGGGCGCCGCCAGTGGGTTTCCACTGTGCTGAGGAACAGCCGCCCGGGGATCCCCTGGCGGATCAGGTGCTTCATCCTCTGCAGGCCAAAACCGAAGCGGTAGTTAAAAATTGGCATTACCCGCCGGCCGGTGCGCGCTTCGGCCTCCGCCAGCCGGTCGATTTCTGCCATTGAGCCAGCCAGCGGCTTTTCGGTGAATGCCAGTTTACCGGCCTCCATCGCCGCGATGGCCATGGGAGCGTGCAGGTAGGGCGGGGTGGTGATGTCAATTACTTCCAGGTCGGTCATGCGGTATAAATCTTCCACATCCGACACCACGCGCGGCACGCCAAATTCTTCCGCGCGCCGGCGCGCTTTTTCTTCCACCACATCGCAAACTGCCAGCACCTCAAACCGGTCTGCCAGCTGGCGGTAGGCATCCAGGTGCCCGCCGCTGATCGCCCCGCAGCCCACCAGTCCCACACGAATTCGATCGCTCATCGTATCCTCCTGCATTGCGTGGTGGGCAGGCGGTTCATCTACGCATGCACACCCCGCGCCATCATTTTGCTGATCAGCTTGAGCTGGACAGCTTAACAGGCTTTTTTCCCATCAATATTGGCGAAGTCAATCTCGTATTTTTCGCCCGTTTTCAATGTAATGACCGCGCCCAGCGGTGAATAAGAAGCGGACATCTCTGCGAGATCGATTGTCTCGATCGGTGACAATTCTTCTTCGGTCCACGCGCTGTCCTCGGTCTTGTGCAACAGCACCGTGATCATCAACTCCATGGCCGGGTTTTTGGCAAGGCGCTTTTTATAAGCGTACAGGACGGTGCTTTCCTCGGCTTCGGCGTTCATCCCGCTGTGCACCAGACAGCCCAGGTTGTCCCAGCCGTGATAGGCGATCAGCGCCACTTTTCTGCCCGGGATGGAGGCGGTAATACCCTTTTTTACCGGGTCCTCAAACTGGCTGACCGCCGCCTTGATCCCATTGACGTGCGGTAGCCCAAAATGCCCCAGGGTCAGTTCGTGCTCGAAGGCCAGCCGCGAGCGGTCTACGCGGATGACACCGCCGGGGATGATAATATCGGCCAGGTCAATGATATAACCAATCCCATTGTTGGGTGGCTTGCGCATGATTGCCTGCCGGTAGACCACGCCGCCGCGCACGCCGTTGTAGAGCACGCTCTGCGAGGTGGCGTAGCGCGCGTTTCGATCTGCGTCGTTTTGGAGGGCTAGGCCGGTGAGGTAGAAGTTGATATCGTCGCCGCGCACATCGCGAGGGTCAAGGCTGCGGAAGCTGTATTCCATTGAGGTTCCGCCCTGCGGGTTGTGGTCTTCCCAGGGGAAATGTGTGTTGAAGGAAAGCTTGGAGTAGTTGTGATCCTCGTAGTAGACCTTGCCGGGGACGATCTCGGAGGTGCCGGTCTTGCCGTGATTGACCAACACCAGGCCGGGCTCTTCGAGGACACTGACCGCCGACTGGCTGCCAAGCGTTTCCCAGAAGCCCTCGTTCTCGCGGACGGTCCAGAAGGGCGAGTCGTCGGGCAGGGCCAGGCACAGAAAGGGCAGGAACATGAGGAACGGGCTGGCCGGGCAGCTGTAGTTCTGGACGACGTATTCGCGGTGGCCGTAAAAGCCAAGGCTGGGAATATCGTTTTCAAAAAAGTCTTCGCGGGAGATGAATTGGAGGATGGATCCTGAGCACAGCCGGCGGGCAAAACCGGCGTCGATGGGCGGTTTGCCGTTCAGCATGAAGGCGATGGGGAAACCACCGGAGATCCAGGTGCGGTAGCAAATGCTGCGGGCCCACATGTTGATGTAGCCATCGCGTCCAAAGAAATTCGGATAGGTTTTCATCAACTGGTGGGCTGAGCTTTCGATCGCCGCGGCAATCTCGGGGTAGTACTGGTCGCCAAAGGTACGGTTCCAGATGGTGCCGTAGACGACAAACAGGCTGATGGTGTAATAGTTGTACGTCTGCTCCAGGTACCAGCCGCTGCCAGAATGGTAGGAGACGACCCACAGGAGATGGCTTTTGAGCAGCTCGTCGTCGATCGCGTAGCCCTGCTTCTTGAGGAATGAAAGGGCCATGATGTTGAAGATGCGCCAGTTGTTCTGGGTGGTGCGGTGGTGGGCCCACTTCGAAATGGTGATGGCCATCTCGTCTTTCTGCTACTGTGTGTAGTAGGGCCAGATGATATCAGGCAGCAGCAGCAGGGTCTTGAACAGGCCACCGAATTCGCAGGTGAACTGGTAGGTGGCATCCGGCAGGTCTTCAGGCAGGGGTAGGGAACTTGGATGGCCGGGGGTCAGGGCGTTGTAGAGCTGGGTGCAGTAGTAGTCGCGCAGCTTGATGCCGTCGATTTCCACCTCAGGGTCGAGGTGCATGAGCGGGCCGGCCAGGGTCAGGGTCCGCTCGAGGGCTTCGAATTCGAACGAGCGCCAGCGCCACGGGGGATCATCCGGTTGGGGATAGGTTTTGCCAGGCACCACCGGGAAGGCGAAGGGCGTATCGATGGATTTGACGTGCTTGAATGCACGTTCCAGCAGATATTTTGCGCAATCGACATAGTGGGTTTTCGTCATCCCGGTAAACGGGCTTAAGGAGAAGTCTGGATTCTTGACTTCATACGCGTTCTTCATGGCGTTACTGCTCCAGCGGTTTCAGATGGCCCAGGCGGGCGGCCTGCGCTTCGGCGCGCAGCGCCAGCTCTGAGGCCAGGAAGCAGTGGGCCTGGCTCATGGCCGTTTCGGTGCGGTGGATGATGTCGTATACCAGCTGCCTGCCGTAAGGCAGTTCGACCTGGCTGCAGTCTTCCTGGTGCATGCCCTGGTGGTCGACCCAAAACAGGTGGTTGCCGCCGGGCCGCCCGGAAGCCACGTTGGTGTATTTGCGCGCTTCTATATAGCCTTCCGTTCCCAGGACAAACAGGCGCCCATCACCCCAGGTGTCCAGGCCATCGGGTGTGTACCAGTCGACGCGTACATAGCCGGTGGTCCGGTCGCTGCGCAGCATAGCCTCACCGAAATCCTCCAGCCCGGGGTGCTGCGGGTTCTTGTAATTAGCCACCTGTGAGGCAACCACCTCCGCCTGGGTCGAGCCGGTAAAGAACAGGAACTGGTCCATCTGGTGTGAGCCAATATCGGCGAGGATGCCGCCATACTTATCCCGCTCGAAGAACCACTGCGGGCGGTTGTGAAGTCCAATGCGGTGCGGGCCCATGCCGATGGTCTGCACCACCTGGCCGATTGCGCCGGAATGCACCAGCTGCCCGGCGCGCACGGTGGATTGGTTATCATGGCGCTCGCTGTAGCAGATTGAGTAAATCCGGCCGGTTTCAGCCTGCACGCGGCGCGCTTCTTCGAGCTGGGCCAGCGTGGTGAAGCCGGGCTTATCGCTCATATAGTCTTTGCCGTGGCGCATCACTTCAATGCCCAGGGGGCCGCGCTCGCACGGGATACCGGCCGACAGGACCATATGGATGCTTTCATCTTCCAGAATCTCTTTGGGGCTGCCTGCCAGGCGGGCCTGCGGAAAGCGCTCGCCAAACGCGGCCGCCAGGTCGGGTTCTTTGGCATAGAACGAGGTGAACTCCGCACCGGCGCGCAGCATATGGCCAACCTGGCCATAAATATGGGCATGGTTGATGCCTATAACAGAGAACCGGACTGTGGGCTGAGCATTCATGCGTATTCTCCTTTTTGTCTCATTCAGAAGCTTTTTGGTTTGCGCTGTTTTACCCAGGCGCCGCCTGTGCAAAACAGCCCAGGATATCCCTATCGGAATATTACCAGATCCCCGGCAGCAGCCGGTAGCGTACCTTTTGTGCGTACTCGCGATACCCCGTCAGGTTCCCCTGCAAGAAGCGGTCTTCGAGGCTGGTGCGGATGATGAAAAAGACGCCAAAAATTACCACCGGGACGAAGGCCCAGGCTGAGTCGAGCAAGAGCGGTATGCCCAGGTTGGCTACCAGGCTGCCCAAATAGCCTGGGTGGCGCACCCATCCATACGGCCCGCTTGACACGACCTCGTGACCGCGCTCTCCCTGGATGCGCACCGTCCCGGAAAAGTAGGCATTCTCGATCAGCGCATAGGATCCGAGTAAGTACCCGGCCAGGATCAGCGCCAGCCCAACCATCTCCACCGCAAGTGAAAAACCGGCTGACCAGTGGTACCGGGCGTCCAGCCCGGCAACCAGCAGGATGAAGACGCTCCCAAAGGCAACCAGCGGTGATAGCCATTTGTCCCATGGTTGGGTATTTTCATGCCGGTCGTAATTTGCCCGCTCTTTAAGGATATCTGGGTTCCGGCGAGCCGCCAGCGCGCGGCTGACGATAAAACCCAGGATAAAAATGACTGCCATGACCCAGGCTTCCCACCAGCCCCACCGTCCGGTGATCAGGATTGGCAAGAGGGGAATGACCCCCAGGACCAGCAGCAGCATAATCACAACGCGCGTGACATTTATACCCTTTGGATTTTCCATTTTATCCTCACATGCTTTTTGAAGACTTGTTACTCTCGAATAGATCCCGAGCAACGGGACAGAATCACGATCCAGGCTTCACGCTAATTATATGGCATGTGGTTGATAACGTGCGTGTGCGTTTGATTATAAACACACCTAATAGCAAAGCTGCGCTACCTGCTAAACGCATGGGCGAGAGCGTTTCGGGTATTAGCACCAGGCTTGTGAGAAGGCCCGGAATGATATGGGTTAGACGCTTGGGTACTGCCCATGCTCGTGGACAGCTTCGTGCATCGCCAGGATGTTTTCCAGGGGAAAATCCTCAAAAAGTTCTTCTGAGGAGGCCCCGAGGATGAGCCCTCCGCCCGGCGCAGCTTGTTTGATCAACTCTTTCACCGAGGCGCGGACCGTATCTGGTGCGCCGTTGCGCAGGACCGATTCGGCATCTATCCCGCCAACAAAGGCTACCTGCTCGCCAAATGCGCGCTTTAGCTCAGGCAGCAGCATTCCGGCTGAGGTATCGACCGGCGCAACAGCGTCTACCCCAATGGCGATCAGTTCGGGCAAGATCATGCCGATATCCCCATCCGAATGGAAGATCACCTTCAGATCCCTCGCATGATACAGATCGCAGATTTCGGCCAGGTGGCGGAAGAACCCCCGCTCGCGTAAAAAGGCCGGCGAAAACAGCAGGCCATTTTTATAGGCAACATCGGCGAAGATCCAGGACACCGGTGAAATCGCCCGCGGTTGAATTTCCGCATCCAGGCGGCGCATCAGCCGCCGGTGGATCGCGTCGATCCAGCGCCGGGCAAGCAGCGGGTCATCCGCGTCGAGCCACACAAACCAATCCAGCCCGATGCGGATATACGCGTCTTGCAGCGGCTCGCCCGCCCAACTGGCAGGAATTACCGTTCCATTAAAGCGGCGTTTCCACTCGAGCGCTTCGGCGTGTTCGGCGGCCGGATCATGCAGTGGTGAGCCTTCCAAATGCTCGATCTCTTTCCTGATAAAAGCCTTTAGCTCATCCAAATTCGCGAAAGGGGTGCCTACTTGCCATTCATTAAACCAATCGGTGCGTTCATAGGTGAAACCAAAAGAATCCATCCGCCGTCCGGTTGCTTCAGGCAAGAAGATTCGGGTCATATCCAGGCAGTGGCTCAACGCGCGGGGGATCACCTCGCCGGCATTTTCCAGGGTCAGTTCTTCACCACTCCAATGGCGGATCAGCGAGCGGCTGCTGACTAAATCATAGATAGGGACGCGGTCAGGCTCTTCCCGGCTCAAGGCACATACAATGCGGTCTTCGGCTGTCCAACCCGTGGTTTTTGTAGACATGGCTTATGAAAGTCCTCCTGAAGTTGGATCATGAGAGGCGACCGGCTTATACCATTGAAAAGAAGTTTTTCAGCAGGCGGAACCCGTCGGGGTGTTCTGCGCTGCTTGCTTCAGGGTGGAACTGCGTGCCATAAATCGGGTGCTGTTTGTGCTTGATGGTTTGAACGCGAACGTTGGCGGTGCTGGCCAGCAGATCAAACTCCTGCGGGACTTCTTTAATCTCCCAATAATGACTTTCGAAGAAGACCGGGGAGTCTCCCAGGCCGGCGAAGATCGGATCTGGCTTGACCACCTGCACAGGCAGAAAGCCCACTTCCTTAAACCAGCCAGGGACAAAGCCGCCCGGGTCGACCTCACCGGGATTTAAGCGGCGGATCGCATCGCACTTCGCCCCGTACATTAATCCGATGAGCTGGTGACCGCCGCAGAAGCCAACGGTGGGCATCAGCCCGGTGCGGATGATATTGAAGAGGGGCTTAAAGGTGGCGAAATCATACGCCGCCCAATCGGTGGTATTCCCACTGATTGCCAGGGCGCGCACCTTCTTCGCCCGGATGATCTGTGGGGTCAGTTCAGTATATAGAATTGACTCGCTGGGCAGGTTGGCCGCCTCGCCGCAAATTTGCGTGCGCTGCCGGCGCACCCGGTCGAAATCGGCCTGCCGGGAAGGGTCTGCCAGCGCCCTGGGATGTTCAATATCCACGTAGAAGATCATGCTTTCCTCTTCAAGAAGGCAACTGCGCGCCGCACGCCGCCAATCATGTGCTCAATCTGCTCTTCGGTCAGGTGATCGAAGATGGGGAGCTGGATCTGGTGCTCAAAATAGGTCTTTTCGGTCACCGGGGCTTCGCCATAGCGGTAGCCCAGAGCGCGGAACTCAGCCAGCAAGTGAATTGGGAAGTAGCGGATGACAATTTGAATGCCTTCTTCCTGCTCAAGATAGCGAATAAATTCATCCTTGGATGCGCCGATCACTTCAGGATGGTAGAAAAAGGTATATAGATGGTAGATGTGGTGGGCGTATGGCTTCTCTTCCTGGAGGGTGATGCCGGGAACATCACGGAGGCCGTCGTTCAGGCGGTGGGCAATGGCGCGCCGGCGGTCGTTCAGGCGGTCGAGCTTGCCGAGTTGAACCAATCCAATCGCTGCCTGGACATCACTCATGCGGAAATTGTTGCCAACCTCAAACTTGCCGTTGACATAGTCGCGGTTGAAAGACTGCTTGGCATGCCAATCCTTGTAATAAGCGGGTTCGGAATATGGACCAATGCGCTTATCCTGGCGTTCTACCATCTCGCCATACATGTGGATCGTTCCTAACGGCTCGGCATATTCATACAACTTGCTGTCGTTGGTGACCAACATACCGCCTTCGCCGGTGGTCATATTCTTTAAGGAATGAAAGCTGAAACAGCCGACATCGCCAATTGCCCCCACAGGGCGGCCTTTATAGGTCGCGCCTGGCGCGTGAGCACAATCTTCTACCACGCGCAGGTTGTGGCGGTGGGCGATATCCATGATCGGATCCATGTCCACCGGCTGCCCGCCGTGGTGGACCACATAGATAGCTTTTGTTTTTTCGGTAACCAGTGGTTCAACGGTGGCGGGATCCATGTTCAGGCTGTTGGCATCGATGTCCGCGAAGCGAATCTTGCAGCCGTGGGTCAGCATGAGCCAGGTGGTTACCCAGAAGGTCTGGGGAGTGGTGATAACCTCATCGCCCAGCTGTAGCCCAATCACCTGGGCTGAAAGAAAGAGCGCGGTGGTGCAAGAGGAAACGGCCAGGGCGTATTTAGCACCCACGCGCCCGGCAAACTGCTGTTCAAACTGGCGCGCGGTAGGGCCTTTCATCAATGTGTCTTGCTGAAGGACACGCACGGTGGCTTCGGCTTCTTCGAGGGAAAGCCGGTTGGAAATGCCGCTGTAAGGTACTTTCCAGTTCATAGGGATTTTTTCCTCCTGGCAAAATTATCTGGCGGGAATCAGTGGAAAATCCGGGGATTTGATCTCTCCACAGTCAGTCGTTGATATCTCAATTATCCATCGGAATGGTAGAATCGGTCATGATTCGCTGCCTAAGCATGGAGCCATTCACCCTTGCAAACCGATCTACTGTTCCAGAAGAAGATAACCAAACGAACGATTAAACGATGCAACAATTTTTAAACACGGAAACCTTGATTATCGAGCTCCTGCTGGTTGCCTCTCTGGTGGCCATCATCGTCAAACGCCGCCATATCCCCTATACAGTTGCGCTGGTGGTGGTTGGTTTGCTTATCACCGCGCAGTCCAGCGTCACTTTCGCGCTGACCCCTGAATTGATCCTGGCGCTCTTCGTCCCGCCCCTGGTATTTGAAGCCGCTTTCCATCTCAATCTGTTGGAACTGCGGCGTAATGTCGTGTCAATCGTGTTGTTGGCTGTACCGGGTGTCTTGTTGACCATGCTGATCGTCGGGGGCATCCTTTCCATCACGACATTCACCATGCTGCCGATGGCAATGGTTTTCGGAGCCATCGTTGCCGCCACCGATCCGGTCGCGGTGGTTGCGTTGTTCAAGTTGCTGGGTGTGCCCAAACGCCTGGCAGTTCTGATTGAAGGTGAAAGCTTGCTCAACGATGGCACCGCGCTTGTGCTGTTCAATATCATGCTGGCGTTCGCACTGACCGGAAAGTTCGACCTGTTCACAGGCATCACCGATTTTATCCGCGTTTCCGCCGGTGGAATTGTCCTGGGGCTGGTTTTGGGCTGGGCGACATCGCGGCTGATCGCCCGTATTGACGATTACTTGATCGAGATTACCTTGACGACGGTGGTGGCTTACGGTTCGTACTTGCTCGCCGAGCGCCTGGGTTTTAGCGGTGTGTTGGCTGTCGTGGCTGCCGGGCTGATCACGGGTAGTATCGGTCCACAGGGCATGAGCCCAACCACACGCATCGTGCTAAATAATTTTTGGGAGTATGTCAGCTTCTTGGTCAATTCGTTGGTGTTCCTGCTGATTGGATTGGAGGTGGATATCCCATCCCTGCTGGCTGCCTGGCAGCCGATTCTTTTGGCGATTGGAGCAGTTCTGGTTGCGCGCCTGATCGTTGTTTATGGCCTTACCTGGATCACCGCACGCATGACCGAACCGGTTTCGCTGCGCTGGCAGCATGTGATGGCCTGGGGTGGGCTGCGCGGTGCGCTTAGCCTCGCGCTGGCCCTCAGCCTTCCAGCCACACTTGGGGCTGAGCGCGATCTGCTGCGCACGATGGCATTCGGTGTGGCGCTTTTTACCCTGCTCATCCAGGCGACAACAATGAGCACCCTGGTCCGTCGCCTGGGCATTGTCACCACCAGCCCTTTGCAAGTGGATTATGCCCAGCGGCATGCCCGCCTGAACGCCATGCGCTCGGCTGAGGCATACATGGAGCGGCGCTATCGCGAAGGGTTGCTCTCTGGACCAGCATGGGAGCGCATCCGGCCAGTTTTGCATCAGCAGACCGTCTTGCTCGCCGATGACGTGCGTAACCTGCTGCGAGATGAGCCAGGGTTAGAAGCAGAAGAGTTGGAGAGCGCGCGGCGTGAAATTCTACGCGCTCAACGTTCATCCTACCTTGGCATGCGCGCAGATGGCGTCATTTCGAATGAGATCTACGAGCATCTGGCGGCCGAAGTGGATGCGGCCTTGGAGGAAAGCACCGGAGCGTTCATATTCCTGCCGCAGGAAACCATCTCACAGCAGTTGGGTGAGGGGATTGGAAGAAGCGCCCAGGTTGAGGAACTGCTTATTGAGCCAGGATCAATCTGCCATGGCAAGGTGGTCAAAGAGATCCGCTGGCCTGAGCATTTTGTCATCGCCAGCCTGAGACGCGAGGATGGCGAGCTCCTGATCCCCAAAGGTGACACCCCACTTGCTTCTGGCGACCGCCTGACTGTCGTCGGCGATGCAGCCAGCATTCGTGCTGCTCGTTCCTTGTGCCAGCCAGGCAATTAGCCCGGTGGGTCTGAGGTGGCATTTCACGTTTTGTTGCCTTCTTCGCTTGACACTAGCCGGGCAGGGTTTAGAATTAGATAAGCGATGAGGCTCGCTTGGAAATTATCGAACCGCCGACCACGGCTGATAGCCTCTGTCTGTGACCCCACAAGACAGTGGCTTTTTTAATGCCTGTCCTCATGCTAGTTGAATAGAATTTTTAGGAGGAATACGATATGAGCGGCATAGATCTGGTACATGCCCGAGAGATTCTTGATTCTCGGGGCAATCCAACCGTTGAAGTCGAAGTAACCCTGGACAGCGGCGCATTCGGCCGGGCCGCGGTCCCATCCGGAGCTTCAACAGGCATCCATGAGGCGTTAGAATTGCGCGACGGTGAGAAAGGCCGCTACGGTGGTAAAGGGGTGCTACAGGCAGTCGAACACGTCAACACGGAGCTTGCTGAAGGCATTTTCGGGATGGATGCATTGAACCAGGCGGCAGTGGACAAAGCCATGCTTGAATTGGACGGCACCCCCAACAAAAGCAAGTTTGGCGCCAATGCAATCCTGGGTGTCAGTCTGGCTGTGGCGCGCGCGGCTGCTGATGAGGTTGGCCTGCCCCTGTATCGCTACCTGGGTGGTGTAACTGCAAAAATCCTACCCGTGCCGATGTTCAATATCCTCAATGGCGGCGTGCATGCCAACTGGCAGGGCACCGACCTGCAAGAATTCATGATTGCCCCTGTCGGCGCGCCCAATTTCCGCGAGGCGCTGCGGTGGGGCAGCGAAGTCTACCATGCACTGAAAGGGGTCTTGAAGAGCAGCGGTTACAGCACCGGCGTCGGCGACGAGGGCGGTTTTGCGCCTGCGCTCAAAACCAATGCCGAGGCAGTGGAAGTCATCCTGAAAGCCATCGAAAAGGCTGGCTACAAACCTGGCGACCAGATCGCTTTGGCGCTCGATCCGGCTTCGAGTGGGTTTTATGAGGACGGCGTGTATAACCTGCGCACGGAAGGAAAGAAAGTATCCTCAGCCGAGATGGTCGAAATGTATGCGGACTGGGTAAAGAAATACCCAATCGTGGTGCTGGAGGATGGCCTGGCGGAAGATGACTGGGATGGCTGGAAACTGCTCAACCAGACTATCGGCGACAAGATCGAGCTGGTGGGCGATGATCTGTTCGTGACGAATGTCGAGCGTGTGGCGCGCGGTATCCAGGAAAATGCTGCTAACGCGGTCCTGATCAAACTGAACCAGATTGGCACACTGACAGAGACCATAAACACGATCGAAATGGCGCGCAAGGCTGGCTGGGGCGCGATGGTATCTCACCGCAGCGGCGAGACGGTGGACAGTTTCATCGCCGATTTCACCGTCGCGCTGAGCACCGGGCACCTGAAGACCGGCGCTCCCTGCCGCGGCGAGCGGTTGGAAAAATACAACCAGCTCATGCGCATCGAAGAAGAGCTGGGTGATGCCGCGGTCTACGCTGGTCGAAAAGCATTCGTCCGGTAGACGATCCGAAACCGAGTAATGGGAGGCTGTCCAAATAGAACGTTTGGACAGCCTCAGGCCATTAATGATACCTGCCATCTCGAGCAATAACCGGCAAAGGGATCATGATAACGTATTACTGTCCTAACTGCTGGACAATCGTATCGGAAGACCAGCGAACCTGTCCAAACTGCGGTTATGATCTGGGTGAATTTGAAAAGTTCACCTTTGAAGATAAACTGCTGGCAGCCCTGCATCATTCCGTACCGGAGCGCCGGATCATGGCTGCTCAGATCCTGGGAAACCGGGGGAGCCAGCGGGCGATTCCTGAATTCAGAAAGATTATTGAGAGCGACGAAGAAGGCTACTTCTTGCTTCGCGCTGTGCTGCTGGCGGTTTCAAAGATCAACCATCCGGATCGAGAACTAATCCTTCAAAAAGCCTCACAGCACAAATCCGAGTTGGTGCGAAACGTTGCGAACGAACTTATTCATCATCTCCACCATAATGACCCGGCGGACCGCTGGGATCACCATACTGGTTGAGGGATGTATTTACGGATTCTGTTGGAATACGGTGTGATAAACGTCTTCACCAAAACTGGTCTGCAGCGGTTCGCCTTCGAATAACTTATACGTTCGTTTTCCTCCGGCTTTCCTTTCCGCGCGGAGAAAAATGGCGTTCTCCAGGCCTCGTTCATAAAACGAGTGGGCAAGCTCATACTGGTGGGTCACGAAGAAGATCTTGATTTTTCGTTCCAGCAATGCGTTGGTAATTTGCCTGCCAATTTCTGACCCCTCTCTTTCATTTGTGGCCGCAAACGATTCATTGAACAAGACCATCGAATTGGGGGAAACACGATCGGCGATATCGCTCATCCGGCTGAGCTCTTCGTCCAATTTCCCGCTTTTCATCGTGACATCTTCTTCCCGCCTGTAGTGGGTGAAGATCCCCGTGCAAAGATTGGCGCTGAAATCGCGGGCAGGAACAAACATTCCACACTGCATCATCAGTTGGGCCAGGCCGATGCTTCGTAAAAAAGTCGACTTTCCCCCCTGGTTGGCTCCAGTAATGATCACCAGGTCTTTGTGATCCGCGTCAACATCATTGCCGACGATCTTCTGCTTCATGGTTAATGCCAGGCAGATATCATATAAACCATGAATTGTGTGTCTTCGTTCTGCCGCCGGTGCCGGCGCAGGGAAGCATATCGGGCTTTCCCACTGCACCATCTGCTCGTGCAAGTTCAAACATCCCACATAAAATGCCAGTTCCACCTGCAGCATTTTGAAGAAATTGTCGATATGATCCGCAGATTGAGCGAGTGCGTTGGCAACCAGATTAATCCCGGTATCCCTTAATTCTCCCAAAGCCCGTGTGCCAGCATCATCCCGGTTGCTGATATAGAAGGTATAGGTGGGATTCTTGCGGTTAAAAATTTCATTCCACCACTTCAGATTTTGGGGCCTGCGCAGGATATAGTTGGCTCCTTCGTTTCCTTGACCTAAATCGGCACTGATCAGCACGCCATCATGGAACTTCAACTCTTGAAGGTGATCTTCAACGATGGAAAAATAATCGTCATGCAACTCCTTTTGGATCATCGTGAAGAATCTTCGAAACCCTTCCGACTCAAATTGGGGGGAATAGGTATCCGCAATCGCCTTTAACCTCCGCAACATCCCCACGAACATATTCATCATCTCAAGCGCGCCACTCAGGATGCCGCTGGGGTAGTAGGTGAATATGCCCATCCAGTGCTCTCTTTTTTTCTCCATTGCCTCGACCGGGATCTGGTACATTTCCCGGATAACGGAAGGGAACCGCAAGCAGTCCTTAAGAATGTCTTGCCGGTATAGAAGGGTGTCGATCTCCTTTGCGCCTGAAAGGACAGCCGTCCTGGCAATGTCAAATAAAAAACGATCGCCATGCGCCATGGCGTTGAACAAGGTGCTTAATTCCAGATCCTGGATCATTGCTTTTTCATTAACCGGCAAAGGATGACCCGGGTCAAAATCCTGGTCGCGATACATCAGATAAGCTTTCATCCCTTAATTCGCTCCTTCAATAAGCTGTAAGTAAGATGGTACTTCTCGGCAATGCTGATCGCGTAAGCAATGCCATCCGAAGGCCTCCGAATGATTTTGAACGTTCGTAAGGCAGGATTACCTGGCACAATCGTACTGACCATGCTGACTGTTTTTTCGTTAAGAGAAGATAATTCATCGATAAATGTCACGCAGACACACAGCAGATCCAGATCAATGATCCGCTCCATGATCTTTTTACTTAGAAAAACTGCATCTTTCAACGTTGTTGAGGTGAAAATTTCATTCATGATGATGATACTGGCTGGCGTGGCATGGTCCAGGATTTCGTGAATTCGCACCAGGTCGTCGTGCAGTTTCCCGCGTAAATTCTTAATTTTTTCTTCTTTCTCAAAATGCGCAAAGAGCCGATCAGGTAGAAAGAGGTGCGCCTGCCGGCCTGGAACAGGGCAACCTAAACTGCCCAGGTAGTGGATCTGCCCGAACATCCGGGCGAAGGTGGTCTTTCCTCCCTGATTTGGGCCGGAAACGACAAGGATGCGCTCTTTCCCTTTTAAGTAAAAATCATTGCAGACAACCGGTGCATCCTCGGAGACCAGCTTGTTCGCTAAAGCGAGGTCGAACCCATTCACTTCGAAAATTTCTTTGTTTTCACTGGACACTTCAGGATAACAGAATTTCAAACCAGCCTGTTTGATTCTCTGGATATATTCAAGGTACGCGATATAAAACTGGATCTCACGGTCAAAAATACGAATCGTCTCATCCATGAAATGCTGATGCTTCTCATAATACGTATCCAGCGCTGTGAAAATATCCGGGTACAATCTGGCCACACAGTCCAGAATTTGCGCTTCTACATGATTGAAGCCTGACTCTTTTGTATTCTTGACTTTGTAATCTTTTACCGCCCCCTGTTTAAATTTCTCAAAGGTTCGCTCGACTTCTTCACTGTAATCCATTTCCAATTCATATTTTCGAACTCCCACCCGGTTTCCCTTAATGATGATGGAATATCGAATCGTTGATCGTTCGGCCTTGCGCTGGACGGTTTCTTGTTCAAGCGACTGGAAATACGCCGATCTTACATAACGATCCAGGTATTCTCGAAAAGCAAGAAGGCCGCGCGATTTTAACTCAGCCTGTGACAGATCCTGCTGCAGATTTCTGATTGCGTCGCAGTAAACAATCATGGTCTCTAAGAACCAGCCGGCTTTATGATAGTGATAGTTAAGCCTGCCTATCAGGCCAAGGTACCGGCGGACAATCACCATCCTTTGTGAAAATTCATTGATGTGTTCAAGCACATCATCGCTTTCCAGATCCTGCGCGACTTCCTGCCGGTACCGGATAGTTTCGACATCGGGTAAGGGGGAATAGAAAAACGGTTTAAGGTTGTATTCCTGCCGCCCAGCGCAGATGGCATTGACCACCTGATCCAGGTTCAAGTCGACAAAGAAAGGAGGCATGTCTGCCGCTTGAGTTTCATCGTCGTTTTGGTGGGTTTCAAAAAGGATACTATGAAAAACCATAAGGGTTACTCATTTTCCGAACGGTGGTCAACTTTTTCCGAAAAGATCATCCCGTGCATCGCAAAAATAAAATAGCCCCTACTGAGCATCTGCCGCAGTAGAGGCTATCAGTCGGATGACAGTTTTGGCGAGCCTCATCGCCATTGATAGATACGATTTATTAAATTATACACAAAAACCCTGATAACAAAAGAGCATTTGATTGAGTCATGCAGCTTCGTATCTTCGCTGCCGGCAAAGAAAACAACCGTTTTGGCAGCACCATTGTCGCTAAAACGGCTTATAATCTTTGCATATTTTCTGTTGCTTCTGCATGAGGACTGTAAATGAGTAATATTTCTGGGTTGTCTACGATCGAAGCACAGCAGCGAATTGAGCAATATGGACCAATTCACTGCCCGTTCCGAAAAACCGGCTTGCAAAACTTATTCTGCGCCAATTTAGTGGGATTTTTAATTTATTATTGATCGCAGCATCGCTCGTAACCTTTCTTTTAGGCGAACCGATCGACGCCGCTTTTATCCTGTTCTTTGTTTTCCTGGGAACAGGGCTGAATGTTTACCAGGAGTTTAAAGCCAACGATGCGGCGGATAAATTAAAATCTTACCTGGTTCGTACGACCACAGTCCTTCGGGATGGGCAGGAAAAAGAGATCTCGACGGAAGAGATTGTTCCCGGAGATATCCTGAAACTTGAAGCGGGTGATCTTGTTCCGGCAGATGCTGTTGTGCGTCAAGCACATAATTTTCTTGTAGACGAAACCACTTTTACTGGAGAAAGCATCCCGGTAGCGAAAGTCGCTTCTGAAGAATTGGAAGTTGTGGATGAAAATAACCGGATTCTGCAGGGAGTTGTTGTTATCAGTGGAAATGCTTTGGCAGAGGTGACGGCGACAGGCATCCATACTCGATTCGCGAAAATTGCCAAAACAGCTTCCTCTGTGCAGGCAGAAAGCGACCTCGTAAAAGGCATTGACCGGATCAGCGGTTTTATCCTTAAATCAACAATCATTACGCTGGTTTTTGTTATCCTCGCAAATCTGTTGATCGAGGGGAAAGAAGCAGATTTACCGGGTCTTCTAATTTTTGCCATTGCGCTGGCAGTATCTGTTATTCCTGAAGCCTTACCATTGGTATTGACCTTTTCCCTTTCACGTGGCGCGTTGCAATTTGCCAGGAAAGACGTGATTGTTAAGCGACTTTCTTCCGTCCAGGATTTGGGAACGGTCAATTTGCTTTGCACTGATAAAACGGGAACGATTACCGAGAATAGACTGACGTATCAAAACGAATTTGTTGTTCATGATTCGAAGCTTCACCCCCTTGTTTTAGCCAGATTAGCAGCCCATAATTTGAATAAAGCCAGTCCCGAACCATTTGATCGAGCCTCTGATGAAGCGTTGAATGAGCAACAGCGAGAAATTGTTAAGTCCTTTATCCTCTTACAAGAAGAAGCTTTTGATCCGGCCCTGCGCAGTAATGGCGCTTTTGTTAGGTCTAAAGAAGGCAATGAGTATCACATTCGGCGTGGCAGTCCAGAATACTTTCTAAATCAAGGATTGATTTCCCGCGAACTCATTGAGCCCTGGCTTATAGAGGAAGAGCAAAAAGGTCATCGGGTGTTGGGTACCAGTTATGATGACGGGAACGGCCCAAAATTAGCCGGCTTTGTTTCTTTTGAAGATCGGCTAAAACCCACAACTTTGGATACAGTTGCTGAAGCCAAACAATTAAATGTTGCAATCACCATCATAACCGGTGATGCCCTCATTGTTGCCGAAGCAGTTGGTCGAGAAGCCGGGCTGGTCACAAAGAAAGAGGAGGTTATTGAGGCTCAAAACTTTCTATCCATGCCTTTGCAAGAACAACATAAATTAATTGGAACGATTCGGGTGTTTGCACGCACCACGCCTGAACAAAAGCTGGAAATTATCGAGCTCTTAAAAGAGCAGTATACTGTTGGATTCCTGGGAGAAGGCATCAATGACGCGCCCGCATTGAAATCGGCGAATGTATCAATGGTGGTTCAATCCGCGGCGGATGTGGCTCGCGAGACTGCGGATATAGTCCTCCTGAAAAATGACCTGCGGGTGATCGTGGACGGCATCCGGCTCGGGCGTGAAACTCACGCCAATACGCTGAAATATATCCGCGCCACACTGGTTTCTAATTTCGGTAACTTCTATGCGGTTGCCGTGGGGTCTTTATTTATAAGTTTCCTGCCTATGCTGCCCAAACAATTGTTGTTATTGAATCTGCTTTCCGACTTTCCGATGATGGCGATTGCGTTTGACAAGGTATCTAAAAAGGAAATCGCCCATCCGCAGCGGTATGATTTTCGTTCGCTCTACATTACTTTTATTAGCCTGGGATTGGTTAGCACTGTTTTCGATTTTCTATATTTTGGTTTGTTTTATCGGATCTCGCCTGAAGTTTTACAAACCAATTGGTACATAGCCAGTGTGATAACTGAACTGTTGTTATTGCTTTCCATACGATCCATGCTGCCTATTGAAAAAGCCGGGATGCCCGCCCCACTGATTATGATTCTCTCAGTTGTGGCGTTTATTGTTACACTTGCTTTGCCAATGATTCCCTGGACAGCCCAATTCTTTGAATTTATCAGACCCACCTGGGGTCACCTTGGTCTAATTGTGGGGCTGGCATTGTTATATTTGGTGATTTCTGAGCTGGTCAAAAGACCTCTGGCTGTGTTCTTGAAGATCAACGATTAAAACGATCCTGTCTTGTTAGGCGATTCGGGACAACGATGATATTTAACGACCACGATCCCGTGTCGTCAGGACATTTTCTTTTCTGGAGGCCGGCACATTATGGAATTTCTCATGCGCCTCTTCAATAGCGAGCGAAAACAGGGGAAGCTTTTTACCCGGGGAGATCTGGTCGTTCTTCTCGTCGTCGTGACACTTCTCTACGTCGGCGTTCGCCTGGCGTTCGATGCGCCAACAGTTGTAAAGGCGAGGGATATCTCACTCGCACCCTCTGCGCTGCCCTGGTACACCGCGCTATCGGTGGGCCGGATGACGGCAGCCTATGCCCTGTCGATGATCTTCACGCTCGTTTATGGGCGCCTGGCAGCTCATAACCGGAGGGCTGAACAGGTGTTGATGCCGCTCCTGGACGTGCTGCAAAGCGTGCCGATCCTGTCATTTTTACCGGTCGTCCTGTTGGGGTTGAGCGCGATCCTGCCGGAAGCTCTGGCGGCGGAACTGGCATCGATTGTCTTGATCTTCACCAGCCAGGTCTGGAACCTGACCTTTGCCTGGTACCAGTCTTTGACCACGATACCGAAAGAACTGTATGAGGCTGCTGCAATTTTTCGCCTGAATACCTGGTTCCGTTTCAAGACGATGGAACTGCCCTTTGCTGCGATCAGCCTGGTGTGGAACAGCATGATGAGTTGGGCCGGCGGCTGGTTCTTCCTCATGGCAGCGGAGATTTTCACCGTGGGCCAGCGCGACTTTCGCTTGCCCGGACTGGGTGCATACCTGCACGAAGCCGCTAACCAGGAAAATTTCCAGGCTATTCTTTGGGGAGTGGGCGCCCTGATTTTGACCGTTGTGCTGCTGGATCAACTGGTCTGGCGACCGCTCATGGCGTGGACAGAGCGATTCAAGGTGGAGATGGTTGAAGGTGACAATCCACCTACTTCCTGGTTTTATGACCTGCTGCACAATTCGCGCATCTCGCGCTGGTTTAACGGCGCGATTTTTCATCCTCTGATGATCTGGTTGGATGGACGTATGCTGCGGATTGCTCCACCAGACCCGGTGAACGGGCCCGGTGGAAATGGCCGGAGATGGGTTAACTGGATTGTTATCCTGATTGGCCTGGCTGTGCTGCTGTATGGCGTCACCCAGTCTGTGCTCTTGCTCATTAAGGTTCCCACGGGTGAATGGGCTCAGGTGGCAATGGGTGTTGGAGCAACCTTGCTGCGCGTGATTGTTGCCCTGCTGCTGGCCCTGGCCTGGACGATCCCCGTCGGTGTAGCAATTGGCACCAATCCCCGCCTGGCTGGGATCTTGCAGCCCATCGTCCAGGTAACCGCCTCTGTTCCGGCGACGGCAATCTTCCCCGTAGTCGTGCTGCTATTGGTTGGCCTGCCAGGAGGGCTCAATCTGGCGGCGGTGCTGTTGATGCTGATGGGTACGCAGTGGTACCTGCTGTTTAATATCATCGCCGGCGCCAGCGCTATCCCGCAAGACCTGAAGTATACGGCCCGGCTGATTCACCTGAACGGCTGGCAGCGCTGGCGAACGTTGATCTTACCGGCGCTATTCCCTTATTTGGTCACTGGCATGATCACTGCCTCTGGCGGGGCCTGGAATGCCAGCATCGTCTCGGAGCATGTCACTTTTGGTGGAAAAACCCTTCAAACCATTGGGATCGGCTCGCTGATTGCCCAGGCTACCGCCGAGGGCAACTACCCACTGCTGCTGGCAGCTACCCTTAGCATGATTGGGGCAGTGATATTGATAAACCGTCTCTTTTGGCGGCGGCTGTACCAACTGGCTGAAGAACGTTATCGAATGGAGTAAGAACATGGTTCAGCAGAATATTCTTGCCGAATTAAAGCACGTGCAGCAGGTATACGGCAGTGGTGAGCGCCGCTTTATTGCCGTAAAAGATGCCAACCTGGATATCCGCGAAGGTGAGTTTGTGGCTTTGTTGGGCCCTTCTGGCTGTGGTAAAAGCACGCTGCTGCGCATTATCACCGGTTTGCAGCGGCCCGCGGAAGGGCAGGTGCTCTATCGCGGCGAGCCGCTAAAGGGCGTTAATCCAAAAGCGACCATTGTGTTCCAGACTTTTGCTCTGTTCCCCTGGTTGACTGTATTCGAAAACGTTGACCTGGCGTTAAAAGCGCGCGATGTGCCTGAAGGAGTGCGAAAGACGAAGGCGCTGGACTTAATCGACCGGGTGGGCCTGGACGGCTTTGAAACTGCTTATCCCCGCGAGCTTTCCGGCGGGATGCGCCAAAAAGTGGGTTTTGCGCGCGCGATGGCTGTTGAGCCTGAGTTGCTCTGCCTGGACGAACCTTTTTCAGCTCTCGACCCGCTTAGCGCCGAATCGCTGCGCGGTGAGTTGCTGGAACTATGGACCGGTGGTGCAATCCCCACCAAAGCAATCCTGATGGTCAGCCATAATATCGATGAGGCTGTCTTTATGGCCGATCGTATTGTGGTAATGGAAAAAGATCCAGGACGGATTGTCTCTACACTGGATATTCTTCTCCAGCATCCGCGTGATCGCAAATCGCCACAGTTTCAGACAATGGTGGACCAGGTTTATTCGATCCTGGCTGGACAAACCCAGCCTGAAGCTGTCGAACTGGGGACAGCCCCTGGCGAGCCAGGCATCACGCGCGGGTTCCCGCATATCCACATCAATGACCTGGCTGGCCTGCTGGAGCATCTTGATGAACTGCCTGGAAATCGCGCCGATGTTTACCGCCTGGTCGATGGCCTTGGGGTTGATTCTGATCATTTGCTGTCCCTGACAGAGGCTGCCGAATTACTGGGATTTGCGCGCATTGAAAAAGGCGATATTACCCTGACAGACTTAGGAGAAACCTTTGCCGAGGCGCGTATCCTGGCGCGCAAAGAGATCTTTGCGACCCGGGTGCGCCGGCTGCCGCTGTTTCGATGGCTGATGGAACTTTTACGCGCCAGTGAAAAGCAGCGCTTGAAATGGCAAGTGGTGAAGATGGCTCTGGAACTGGAATTTCCCCCAGAGGAAACGGACCACCAGCTGGAAACCATGATCGACTGGGGCCGGTATGCGGAATTAATCGTTTATGACGATGACGAAGAGGTTTTCTACCTGGAAAGCAGCCCGGTTTCTGTGTAAAATAGCCCTGATGCTTCAATGTATTTAAGCGATGAGGCTCGCTTATTCCCAACTGCCTGTGTGCTGATAGCCTCTACCTGTGACATTTATCATGGTAGAGGTTTTTTCATCCATTGAGAGGATATCGTGAACTTTCCTATTGGACCAAACCTGGAAAAAATACTGTTGATTTCTGCAGGGGCTGTGTTTGGCGCGAATGCCCGCTACTGGATCGGCGACTGGGCTGCACAGAAGTGGGGCGCTGCGTTCCCTTTTGGTACTGTTCTCATTAACATTACCGGGAGTCTCCTCATTGGTCTCTTTTTGACGGTGACCACAGAAAGGTTCCTGATCGATCCACGTTGGCGTTTGCTTATCGTGGTTGGGTTTCTTGGAGCGTACACCACATTCTCAACCTTCAGCTTTGAGAGCTTTCAACTTTTTAGCCGAGAACAGTGGCTGTTTGCTTTTCTGAATGCATTCGGCAGTACCGTTGCTGGTATTTTGGCGGTTGGGCTGGGGGTGTTCCTTGGGAAGAGTCTATAATGAAATGAACAGGAAGGAGGAAACCATGCCAGAACTCTCTTTAAATAAGAAAGCCCTACGCTTACGCATCTACGTGGGTGAAAGCGACCGCTGGCGCGGGAAATCACTCGAGCGTGTTCTTCTAGAAACGCTGCGTGAGCAGGGTATTGCTGGTGCAACGGAGTTTCGGGGAGTGGCTGGTTTTGGCGCGCATTCTCGAATTCACACCACTGCCATTGAAGTTTTGTCCATGGATCTTCCGGTGGTGATTGAGGCAATTGACGTCCCGGAAAAAATTTCTGCTGTGGTGGAAGTGATCTCTCCAATGGTTCGCGAAGGACTGATCACATTGGAAGATGTTCAGATCGTCAAATATACCCATCGCTATCTCAATCCATTACCGGCGGATAAACTGGTGTCGGAAATTATGACCCGCGATGTGGTGGCTATTCCGGCGGACAAGACGGTGTTTCAGGCATGGAAGCAGATGCTGGAAAAGCGGGTTAAGGCCATGCCGGTTACGGACTCTGCTGGTCGGGTCGTTGGCATCCTGACCGACGAAGATTTATTGGAGCGTGCCGGGATCCGGCAGCGGCTCTCTGTGGCTATTCGGATGGACAGGGCGGAGATTGAGCAGGAACTCCGTGCGCTGGAGAGTTCATCGCGTAAGGTGGCAGATGTGATGTCCCATCCCGCTGTCACAGTTTTGGGATCAGATACCCTTGGCATTGCAACCTCAAAAATGACGAAAGCTGGTCTCAAGCGGTTCCCTGTGGTAAATGGAGATGGAAAACTGATTGGGATGCTTTCCCGGTTAGATATTTTGAGGGAAGTTGCTCGTACTGAACCCGTTGACCATTCAAAGGAGAAGCTTCTCCCACATGCGGGGCGGTTAGTGCGCGATATCATGACCACAGATATTCCTATGGTCCACCAGGATGAAGATCTTTCCGCCATCATCGACAAATTTGCACGCAGTGACTCCAACCGGCTGATTGTGGTTGATTCTCAAAGGAAAGCGATTGGCTTATTGAGCGATTCGGATGTTGTCGCCCGAGTGCAGCCTTCGAAACGTAAAAATATTTTGGAAGCTTTGCGACAGATTGGCAAACCATCCCCGGGCAAGGAAACTGCTTTTGATTTGATGTCTCCAGGGCCCCTCATGGCATCTCCTGATCTGCCTATCGTTGACGCGGTGAAAAAGATGCTGGCAGAATCCAGAAAATGGTTGGTGGTCGTCGATGAAAATGGGAAACCCCTCGGGCTGGTGGATCGGCAGATGCTCTTAGAGGCAGTCATGCAGTGAAAGAGAAAACCTGATGGTTTGATGAAAAGGCAGCACTCCTCAGAACACGTGCTCAAGAAAATAAGAGTCATTGATGGCGTGAGAACCAACAGGATGGATTCAAAATCATGACAGCCTCGGGGAAGTCATATGGAAACATGGTGACAATTCTCAAAGAGGGCAAAAGAATCAATATTGAACTTATGATGCTGGGAAGCGCGCTTTGCAACGATGTTTTTTTCTACGAAAAAGTAGCTCAGGCGAACCCGGTGGATCAAGCCTTGATCACCTTTGCCCAGGAATATGGGACCGATGTTCAAGAATTGTTTTCGCGGGTAAATCGCTTTTATGAAAAGCCCTTTGACCCAGAGAACCGCTATATGGCTTTAGGGATCGAAATGAGTGGTGGAGAATCCTACTATTTTGCAAAAGGGGACCCCACAGTCATTTTGGAAATGTGCAGCACCTATCAAACCCGGGTTGGAAAAGTATATAAAACGGATTGGGAATTCAGGAAACGGAATCTTTCACAACTGGAGACCATCAGCCAAAATGGCGATTCGGCGATTGCATTAGCCTATGCGTCCGGATCGACCGATACGATTCCTGCCAAATATACATTTTTATGTATGTTCCAATTCGAAAATCCGTTGCAGCCAGGAACCCGAAAAGTCACCCACGCGATGGTTGGGGATGGCCCAAATGATGGAATTGCGTTGAGAGTGGCGAATATCGGGATTTCTTTTGTGAAGAACAGTTCCCCGATTGCGCGAAGAATGTCAAAAATTCTGATTAACAATACCTTCGCCAAAAATGGCTTAAGCAGATAGGGCTTTTGTAGTAAAGTT
>CAZBDC010000047.1:0-27658 GCA_964490575.1 uncultured Anaerolineaceae bacterium
GCTCATCGCCGCGCCCACCGACAACTGTGGTGTTATCTTTATCAGCCACAACCTTCTCAGCCCGGCCGAGGTCAGAGATCACGGCGGTTTCAAGCTTGCGGCCGGTTTCCTCAGAGATCACCTGGGCGCCGGTCAGGGTGGCAATGTCGCCCAGCATAGCCTTACGGCGGTCGCCAAAGCCAGGGGCCTTGACTGCCAACACATTGAGCATGCCACGCAGTTTGTTGAGCACCAGGGTCGCCAGGGCTTCGCCATCGATATCTTCGGCGATGATGACCAGCTCGCGCTTGCCAATCTGGACCAACTTCTCGAGCAGCGGGACAATATCCTGAGCCGCGGAGATCTTCTTGTCATGGATCAGGATATAGGGCTCGCTGATAACCGCTTCCATGTGCTCGGCATCGGTGACGAAGTAGGGCGAAATATAGCCGCGGTCGAACTGCATACCTTCGACGTACTCGGTCTCAAATTCCAGGCCGCGCGATTCCTCAACGGTGATCACGCCGTCTTTTCCAACTTTGTCCATAACCTCAGCGATCAGTTCGCCAATGGTGCGGTCCTGGGCCGAGATGGTGGCGACGTTCGCGATCTCTTCCTTGGTGGTCACTTCGGTGGCCTGGTCGGTGATAGCACGCGCCACGGCCTTAGACGCGGTCTCAATGCCGCGCTTGAGCAGCATGGCATTGGCGCCGGCAGCCAGGTTCTTGAGGCCTTCGGTCACGATTGCGTGGGCCAGCACGGTGGAGGTGGTGGTGCCATCACCAGCGATATCGTTGGTCTTGGTGGCAGCTTCCTTCAGCAGCTGAGCGCCCATGTTCTCAAAAGGATCTTCGAGCTCGATTTCCTTGGCAACCGTCACGCCATCATGGGTGATGGTCGGGGAACCGAACTTGCGATCGAGAGCGACGTTGCGGCCCTTGGGGCCAAGGGTGGTCGCAACCGCATTCGCAACAATATCGACGCCGTTCTTGAGTCGGCGGCGAGCATCTTCAGCAAAAACAAGTTGTTTAGCTGGCATTGTTCAATTTCTCCTTAAAACTAGGGGGATTAACCTTCAACAATTGCGAGAAGATCGCTTTCGCGCAGGATCAAGAGCTTCTTGCCATCCAGCTTGATCTCCGTACCGGCATACTTGGCAAACAACACCGTGTCGCCAACCGTCACATCCATCTGAATACGCTTGCCGCTTTCATCGCGGTCGCCAGGACCGACGGAAAGAACTTTGCCCTTCTGGGGCTTTTCTTTGGCCGTTTCGGGCAGAACAATACCACTGGCAGTGACATCTTCCTGCTCAATCGGCTCAACCACGACACGACTGCCTAAAGGTTTGAGGTTGAGTGCCATATCAATTCCTCCTGAAAAGGTTAGGATTGTTTATTGGTTCATTTTAGCACTCTCAAAGTTCGAGTGCTAAACACGCTACCAATATTAATTGAGATTGAATCATAAGTCAAGGGGGGAATTTCACATTCTTATAGAATTCTGATATTTAGTTGCCGCTGTCCATCCCTGCGCCCCCGGCAGGCGTGGCCTGGGGAGTCGCGGTGGGCAGCGCGGCGCTGCTCTGAGCGGCCTGGCAGATTGCCTCACTGGGAGCCAGAATTTCCATGATCGTCGTATCGCTGCTGAACGGCGAAGCATAGATTTCTTCGATCACATCCAGCGATTCGGTGCAATAGAGCGAGCGCTGCGGGTGGCGCGGCAGGTACATGCCGGCCAGGAGCGAGGCATAAGTGTAATAGTAAACAACGGTAGAGCCGGACAGTTCCATCCCTTCGATCTCGATGGCCGGGTCGGTCTCGGGATCGCAGCCGCGCAGGTCGCATGTTTCCTGGGCAGTACACCCGCGGACGGCACATTTTAGCGCGCTGATCGCATCCTCATAGTTGCGCGCCTGGCGGTAAACCATGCCAAGCTGGGCATAGACGTCCGGGCTATATGGGTTATATTGGAGGGCTTTGTTCATATTCAGCGAAGCGCTGAAGAACTCGCCCAACTGGCCGTATGCGCGCCCGATCCCCAGGTAAGGCAGCGGATCCTGGATGCCAAGTTCTTCATTGCGGTCAGCTGCCATGGCAAAGTAATCAATCGCCTTGTTGTAATATTCGATGCTGTTTGTCTTGAGCCCCATGTTGCGATAAGACTGGCCAAGCTTGATATACAGGAAAGTCATGTTTGGGGCCAGCTTAACCGCTTCTTCAAAAGATTTGATCGCTTCCAGATAATACCCCTGGTTTTCGAGAAAGAGACCGTTCACCCGGTGCGCTTCCCACAGGTCTGGAGCGCGTTCAAGGGCGTTGCTAATCGCAGATTGGGCCTGGTCCCAACGTTGGACGTCGATCATAATTTCGGCAAAGTAGACCTGGGCCAGAACGTTGGTCTCATCAAGGGTGGTGGCACGGGTTACGGCCTGTTCCGCGTCTGCCAGGAATTCGCTGCCGGTTTTGCTATCGCTGAGAATGTAAGTGGTAAAGCCGGAATACCAGTCAAGGGTAAAAGCAAGCACAGCATAGGTGGTGCTGTCGTCGGGGGCCAGCTCAACCGCATTCTGAGCAGCCTCATAAGCCTGCTTAAATCGATCTTCTTTCTCACGGGCGGTAGTCTGCGACTCAGTTGAATAGGTCAGAATGCGGGCCAGTTCGGCGTACAGGCGCCCATTCTGCGGATCGATGTTAATTGCCTGCTGGTAAGAAGCAATGGCTGCGTCAAGGCTGCCGGCCTGGAAGTGCGCCTCCGCTTCGCGGGCATACGAGCTGGCGATGCGGGTTGGGGTGGGCGTAGGCTGGAAGAGCGGCTGGATTTCCTGGCGGCGGTAGCCCTGGGTAACGAATAACCCGCTGAGAATCAGGCTCACCAGGATAAAGATATAGAGGGGGCTGGTATACCATCGCCGCTCGCGGCGGAACAGGTAACGTCTGTTGGACATACTTGCTCTTTAGCGCCTGGCTCTCTGATTAAGGCGCCGGGGTTTCGGTGACTGCGGGTTCGGCTTCCGCATCCACCGGGGGCGGGTTTTCGGCCAGTTCCCGGCAGGTGTCGATCATCACCTGGGCATTGTAGGCCGCGTTTTCATCATCGGGGATCTTCTGGAGCAGTTCTTGCGCGACCTGAAGAGCCTCGCCGCACTGCCCTACGTTCGCCAGGGCAATGCCAAAACGCGAGAAGTAAGCCACTGAGGCAGCATCCTGGCGGTCAAGTTCCATGGGCTGGACCTGAACACCCTCTTCTGTAAACCCACCGCGCATGGCGAGGCGCAGGTACGGGATCGATTCAGTATATTGCAGGTTTCTGAAGTAAAGCGTACCCAGCAGGCCCTGCAGGAAGGGATTCTCCGGCGTGCGTTTCACCGCTTCTTCGGCATACTGGATGCCCTTAGCATACTCACCGGCGTTGAAATAGGTGGCAGCCAGCTCAGCATACGGCTCGGCATCGTCGGGCCGGAGGGCAATCGCTCGCAAGAAAGTCTCCACAGCGCGGTCGGCCTGTTGAGTCAGACGATAGCTGATGCCTAAAGAAACGTACAGGTCGGCCAGGTTCTCGTTCATCGCAATGGCCGCCTCAAACTCCTGGATCGCCTCTTCGTGATTGGTCGTGTTCTGCAGCACCAGGCCGCGCGCCCGGCGCACCTCCAACAGGTTGGGGTCGAGTTCACGAGCCGTCTTCGAGGCCTCGATGGCTTTATCAAGGGTGTTCAGATCGTCCTGGTTTGCATTAATCCGATCCAGGTATAACTCCGCCAGGTACGCATAAGCCAACGCGCTGTTCGGGTCAAGGCCAAGAGAGGTCTTAATTTCTCCCTCACCGGCCAGGAAATCGCCCTGCTTGCCCAGGATCCAGCCGCGCACGGCGTGGGCCAGGGCATGGTTTGGGTTGAGCAGCAGGGCGTTCTCGGCGTTCTCCATCGCGCCCGCATAATCGCCGTAGAGGACCTGCCAGCGCGCCAGCGTAACATAGATGGCCGGGTTGCGCGGGTCAGCCTTGGCGGCCATTTTGTACGCTTCGATAGCCTGGTTGATCCGGCCTTCGCCGATCAGGTCCTGGGCGTCTTTCAGAAACGATTCGGGCGAGCGGGTCGGCGTGGCGGTTGGGATAAAAAGCGGCGGCGTGGCCGGAACCACCACCTGGTTGACATAGAGCGCGCCTGCCACCAGCAGAACCAGCACAATAATCCGCAGCGGGCTACTGCGCCGTCGCCGGCCAGACATACTCCATTTACTTCCACGTAGATGCATATTCTCATATTACCATAAAAGAAAGGACCTGAACTATGTTAAAATTCGGGCATGCAATTCGACGTCTTCACCCTGTTTCCCAACCTGATTTCACCTTACCTGGAAGAGAGCATCCTGCAGCGGGCGCGCGAGCGCGGGCTGGTGCAGGTGAACATACACGATATCCGCGCCTGGACGGACGACAAACACCACGTGACCGATGAGCCGCCGTATGGCGGCGGAGGTGGAATGGTGATGAAGGTCCAGCCAATCTTCGCGGCAATCGAGGGCGTGTTAGGCGCGCCGCCATCCGCCCCGGTGGTCCTGCTCACGCCGCAGGGCCGCCTGTTTACCCAGCGCGTGGCTGAGGAGCTGGCCAGCCTGCCACGCCTGGCGCTGCTGTGCGGGCGCTACGAAGGCATCGACGAGCGGGTCCGCGCGCACCTGGTGACAGACGAGATTTCCATCGGCGACTTCGTCTTGACCGGCGGGGAACTGCCGGCGCTGGTGGTCATCGACGCCATCAGCCGGCTGCTGCCCGGCGTGCTGGGCGATCCGGACGGGGCCATGGACGATTCACACGCCACCGGACTGCTGGAGTACCCCCACTACACCCGCCCGCCGGAATTCCGCGGTTGGAGCGTGCCGCCAGTGCTGCTGTCGGGCAACCACGCCGCGATTTCTCGCTGGCGACGCGAGCAGGCCCTGCTGCGCACGCTGCGCCGCCGCCCCGATATGCTCGAAACCACGCAGCTCAGCGAAAAAGACTGCGCCTTCCTGGAACGCGTCCGGCAAGGCGAGCTTCCACCCGAGCACCTCGAAGCGCAGGATTAAACGGGATTGCTAGTAAGGATATGTCCCGTAGCCTGTCCCACCCAACAACCTTCACTGCCGGCGCAGCCAGGCAATCTCATCCTGCATGAAAGCGATGCTCTCTTCCACAAACCGCAGCACAAGGCGCAGTTCCTCGTCCTGGTAACTTTCCAGCAGCGGCATATAGCGCTGGAGGAAATGCGCGAAGAGTGGGCCAAGATCTTCGCCGGTTTTGTCAAGGACCGGCTGGACAACCACCCGCCGGCGGTCGGTCGGATCCTTTTCACGGCGGACATAGCCCGCTTTTTCCAGGCGGTCAATTACGCCGGTCACTGCCCCGGTCGTCAGCCCGGTGGTTTCTGCAATCTGCCCAGCCGTCAACGGGCCCTGGTGGATGAGGACGTCCAGGCACTTGTGATCGGTAATGTTCAGCCCGACCTGCCCGGCCACGGCGTTGTGGAACAGGACCGTCCAGGTGCTCTGCTGGCGGGTTGCTTCTTGCAGCGCCGCAATCAAACGCTGACGTTCATCCTTCTCGTTCTCCATGTCCACTTCCCTCCGGTGAACCATCGCCGCATCGTTCTTCCAGCAAGGCTTACGCCCCCGGCGCATTCGTGAAACCCAGGGTCATTATAACTGCAAATCCATCCCGGGTTAGGGCTTGATTTTTCAGGGGTTTTAACTTACAATCTAATTATCTTATTTACTAAGATTATTAGATTGTAAACAAACGACGCCAGGAGGATTGCAACCCAATGCCCGAATCCAAAGGAACCAATAAACCAGCCCAGCCATCCAACCCACCGGCTATTGGCCTGGTTTTTGTCCTCATCACCCTGTTTCTTGACATCATGGGGTCCACCCTGCTGCTGCCGATCGTCCCCTACATTATCCGCCAGTACAACACCGACGCGCTGACGGTTGGGCTGCTAAGCGCGGTATATTCAGCGGCGGCTTTCCTGGCAGCGCCCGTACTGGGAAAACTTTCTGACCGCTGGGGACGGCGGCGCGTACTGCTGGCAAGCGTGCTTGGTTCGGCGGTCGGCTATTTCATCTTTGGCATCGCCGGCGCGCTGTGGGTCCTGTTTCTCTCGCGCCTGATCGACGGCTTAACCAGTGGGAACATCGCCACCGCCATGGCCTATATCGCCGATGTGACCGCGCCCAAAGATCGCGCCCGGAATTTCGCCTTTGGCGGGGTCGCGTTTGGCCTGGGGTTCATTTTCGGCCCGATCCTGGCCGGCGCGCTGAGCACAATCAGCCTGTCCGCCCCTGCTTTTGCGGCCGGAGGGCTTTCCCTGGCCAGCTTCCTGTTTGGCCTGTTTTTCCTGCCCGAATCGCTGGCGCCCGAGAAACTCACCCGCGGACCATTCCGAGCAACCGAGGTCAACCCATTCAACGTCATCGCCGAAATCGGCCGCCTGCCCAACCTGGGCTTCCTGCTGCCGGCCATCTTCACGCTGAACCTGGCCCTGAACGGCGTGTACGCCTACATCACGGTCTACACGCTCAACCACTTCGCCGCCACGCCGCTCGACAACAGCAGCCTGTTCATGGTTGTGGGGATCATCCAGCTCCTGGGCCAGGGCGCGCTTGTGTACCGGCTGACGCCGCGCTTTGGCGAAAAGAGGATTGCCGTGCTGGGCTTAACCCTCCAGGCGCTGGCCTACCCCCTGTTCGTCCTCGTTGCCAGCCTCAGAGCCCTGTACCTGCTGGCGGCGATGAGCGCCCTGGGCAGCGCCTTTTCCCGCCCCACCCTGGACGCGATGATCGCCAACAGCGTAGAGTTAAACGAGCAGGGCCGGACCATGGGAACCACCGCCAGCCTCAGCAACCTGACCAGCATCCTGGGACCGCTGGCCGCCGGGCTGGCCTATGATTATATTTCGCCCGAGTCGGTCTTTATCGGCGGCGGCCTGTTGATCGCCGCGGCCGGCTGGATGGTATCCCGGGCGCATGGTCGGGGCGCCGGATTGTAAGCACGGACCAGGGGGAGGTTCGATGAAACACAAAAAGAGCGTCTTCAATCTCATCTTGGCATTGATGGTAGTGGCGTTGCTGGCGAGCGTTCATTCGCCGGTCGTGGCCAGTACGAGCAAAGCAGCAATAACCGGTTTCGGCAACCTGTCGTCTGAGCCAATCTCCGGAAAAATTTGGGCAGATGCCGCCGGGAATTTCCACTTCCGCGACCTGACCTTCCGCGGGGATATCTGGCTGGAAGGCGACGAGGCCATCCAGGGCACCCAGACCCTAGAGATCACCGGCTGCGCCGACCCGACCCAGTCCGGGCCCTTCACCGGCCGCTATACGATCCGCGCTCTGGAGGGAACTGTCCTGTGGAGCGGGGTGATCGAAGGCTACTCGCTCAACGCGATTTCGGTTGCCCGGGTGGTCGCGCAGGGGCGGGGGCCTTATGCGGGAACCCAGCTCAAATTAGCCATCTTCGAAGATGCCGCCACCGAGGAGAACCCTGACCCGCAGACCTTCCAGATGCAAGGCCAGATCCTCGTCCGGTAATCACCGGGCAATTTTAAAAGGGGCTGTCCAAACATTCAATTTGGGCAGCCCCTTTTTGTTTGCCTGGCAGGATCAGTTTACATTTCTTTCCTGTGCATCTACAATATTCCCATAAACCATGCTCAAAAGGGAAAACCATGCGCCTCAACTACGGCAAAACCTTCCTGCTCGGCTTCGGCTTTTTTGGTGTCTCCGTCATCTGGATGGTCTACAACACCTTCGTGCCACTGTTCCTGGCTAACCGCTTCGGCCTGGACCCACGCTGGATTGGGTTCTTCATGACCCTCGATAACATCGCCGCGCTGTTCATTCAGCCGCCAGTCGGCGCCTGGTCTGACCGGCTGCGCACACCCATCGGTCGGCGTATGCCCTTCATCCTGATTGGCGCGCCAGTCGGCGCATTGGCCTTTGGCATCATCCCACTGGCCAGCGTGCTGCCGCTGTTCGTGGCCTGCACCTCCACCCTGCTGCTCTCAATGGCCTTCTGGCGCACGCCGGTGGTGGCGTTGATGCCGGATATCACCCCCTCGCCTTTCCGCTCGCAGGCCAATGGCATCATCAATTTCATGGGTGGGGTGGGCGCCATCATCGCCACCCTGGGCGGGTCGCGCCTGTACGCCATGAATCAATCTTATCCCTTCTGGATGGGATCCGCCCTGGTCATCCTGGCGGCGCTGCTGGTATTTATCTTCATTAAAGAACCTAAAGAGTACGAAACCACCACCACAGAACGCCCCAACCTGTGGAAGGCCTTCCTCTCGGTGGTTCGCGAGAACGAAAAAAGCGCCTTGCGCATCCTGCTGGCGATTTTCTTCTGGTTCGTGGCCTACAATGCCATCGAGGCCTTCTTCACCCTCTACGCCCAGAACCACCTGGGGCTGCCCGGCGAGGATGGCGCGCGGCTGCTGGGCCAGCTCTCGCTGATCTTCGTCATCTTCGCCCTGCCGGCCGGATATATCGGCGCGCGGCTTGGGCGGCGGCGGACGATCATGACCGGGGTCGTGCTGATGGCGTCTTTCATGCTGGCGATGTACCTGCTGCCGGCCGAGACGCTCCTGATTCAGATCACCCGCCTGCCCGTGCTGGGCGTGGTACCCGTCATCGGGCTGATCTTGATGTTCGCCGGGGCTTCCTGGGCGCTGATCAACGTCAACTCGCTGCCCATGGTGGTCGACATGACCGACGACCTGCGCATCGGCACCTACACCGGGTTGTATTACCTGTTCTCCACCCTGGCAGCTATCGCCGGCCCGAACATCAACGGCTGGATCATCGCCCTGACCGGGAATGACTACAGCCGGGTCATGCTGGTGGGGCCGGTTTTCATGGCGCTGGCGCTGATCATGATGGTCGGGGTGCGGAGAGGCGAGGCGAAAAAGCAAGCAGCCTGAGCAGGCATTATTTGCGTGCGAATCAACCGCTACTGGACTGGATGGATAAGCAGACCCTCTACCAGCCAGATACCTGGCTTGCTTTTTCTTATACTGAACAGGCCCAGGATTGGCTGGTAGGGATTGGGAAGAAATCTGTATAATGAAATTATGGTTGAGAAGGCAATCAACGTAGCTCCGGTTGGCAAAAGGAACCGCGTTCCAATGGCCGCAATTGAACAGGCTGTGGAACAAATTGTGGAGAAATTTCACCCACACAAGGTTATCCTGTTTGGCTCGCACGCCTACGGTAACCCGCATCCAGAAAGTGACGTAGATTTGCTTGTCGTTATGGAAACAAGCCGGACTGGTGCGCAACAGGCAGTTGAAATTTTACAGGCGGTAAATTCAACCTTTGGTCTTGATCTAATCGTCTATACGCCCCAACGAATAACACAGCGACTTAATTGGGGGGACTCTTTTTTACGTGAGGTTGTCACTAAGGGTTTGATATTATATGAATCCACCGACCAGTGAATGGGTCGAGAAGGCCGAATGAAATCGAATGGATACGCGGTTCGCTTCCGTTATCCTGGTGAGATTGCTACGCGAGCTGAAGCCAAAGAGGCCGTGCAGGCATCTCGGAAAGTAAGCGGGGTTGTGCGAGGATTGCTGGGGTTAACATAAGAATCTCCCCATCTTTACCCTGACCGCCTGATCAAGCGCAATCTTTGCCGGAAGAATTCTTGAATATAAGACCATTGCGGAGGGTTTTGGAAGAGCCCTGCGGATATTTGCAGTTTTGGAGAGCAGACGTCAAAGCTTCGACCCGTTCTATATTGGACGATGCGGCAGGCGGGTTATAATTATTTGAGATCGGACTTCAAACTTCACCAGGAGCACAGGAAAATGATCTACGAACTGCGCACCTATTGGGCTGCGCCCGGAAAAATCGATGACCTGCACCGGCGCTTTCAGACGCTGACGCTGGGTATATTCGCGCGGCATGGCATGGAAGTGGTCGGGTTCTGGACGCCCAACCTACCCACGCCGGAAAGCGGCGACCTGGTCTACCTGATGCGCTTCGCGGATGAGGCCAGCAAAGACGCCGCCTGGGAAGCCTTCCGCGGTGACCCGCAGTGGATCGAAGGCAAGGCCGCCAGCGAAAAAGACGGTACATTGGTGGTAAAGCTAACCAGCCTGGTTCTTCAGCCAACCGATTACGGACCGCGCCCATAAGCAAACAGAGCGGCCTCGACCGCCCCGCGAGGGAAGAAAGCGATGGATGATCTTAACCTGCAAGAAATATCCGCGCATGGGCAAGACTCCCTGCGAGGCAACCTGCTGGGCATCCAGCCGTGGATGCGTGGGAGCGATTACGCCAGCGAAGCCGCCTTCACCGCCCGGGTGCGGGCTTATCTCCAGCGAGCGCGTGAGCAGGGCTGGATCGGCGGGCGAACGGTCGCTGTCCTGCCGGAGCACCTCGGCTCCTGGCTGGTGGCAGCCGGCGAGCGCCCGGCCGTCTATTCAACCGCCACGATCGCGGAGGCGATGCGCCCGTTGGCGCTGCGCCATCTGGGACCCTTCCTGATCGAGCTGCTGCGCGCCAGGGAGCCAGACCGCCCTACGGCCGCCCTGTTCCGGGTCAAAGCCCGCCAGATGGCGCGCATCTACAATGCAGCCTTCGCCAGCCTGGCCCGCGAGTTTGCCATCACCATCGTGGCCGGATCGATCGTGCTGCCAGCCCCGGCGGTGATCGATGGGCAGGTGGCAGCCGGCAAGGGGGCGCTGTATAATACCGCTTTCGTCTTTCAGCCCGGCGGCCGGGCTCACGCCAGTCCTGTCCGCAAGTTTGCGCCGATCGACAGCGAACTGCCTTTTATCACACCGGCTGCGCCAGAGGAACTACCGGTCTTCGACACGCCGGCCGGCAGGTTGGGCGTGCTGGTATGCGCCGACGCGTGGCACCCGGAAGCCTACCGGCGCTTGAAAAGCCAGGAGGTTGAGCTGGTGGCCGTGCCCTCGGCCAGTTCCCACGGTGAGATCTGGGAAAAGGCCTGGGGCGGCTACAACGGCCGGGCCGCGCCAGCAGATGTGGACCCAGGCGACGCTGGCCGGCTGACCGAGCGGCAGGCCTGGGGTAAATACGCCCTGGCCGGGCGAATGGCCAGCGCCGGGGCGCGGGCCGGGATCAACGTCTTCCTGTACGGCGATTTGTGGGACCTGGATTTTACCGGCGGGCGCTGGCGGATGGTACAGGGTGATACCAATTTTGAAGGCTCTTGCTACGGCCCGGCGCTGATCAACCTGTGGCTGTAGCACGCAACCAGAGGTGAATGATATGCCAGACACACCCCCTCCGCCGTCCGGCGGTACACGGATCGATTGGTCAGCAGTGCCCGAGCCGGTACAGGCAGAAACTGAAGCCTGGCTGAGCGGGAAGATTGTTTCGGCCATCTCACAGCAGACCGGCTTCTCTCCGGGAGTCGCGGCGCGGATTCGTCTGGCGGATGGAAGACGTTTTTTTGTCAAAGCAGCCAGTTCCCTCCCAAACCCAGACACGCCCGAGCTGCACCGCCGGGAAGCACGCATCATGAGGCTGCTCCCAAACGGGATCCCGGTCCCGCGTTTGCTGTGGTCGTACGACGAAGGCGAACCCGGCTGGATTATTATGGTTTTTGATGATATCGCCGGCCAGCAACCGCAGCAACCCTGGCAAGCCGGCGAACTCGACCGTGTCCTGGCCGCCATGCAGGAGTTGGCCCGCGCGCTGACCCCTTCCCCGCTTCCAGCAGCGGAGACAGTGACGGCCAGCCAGGCCTTTGCCGGATGGCTGGGCGGGTGGCAGCGCTTGCTGGAAGGCCTGCCTGGCGACCGCCAGCGCCTGGACGACTGGTCAGCCCGCCACCTGGAAGCACTGGCCGGTCTGGAAGCGAGCGCGCCTGCCGCTGCCGAAGGGGATTCGCTGCAGCACTTTGATATCCGCGCCGATAACATCCTCCTCACTGAAGAGCGCGTCTGGTTCGTCGATTGGCCCCACGCGCGAGCAGGCGCCCCCTGGATCGACGTGGTCCTTCTGGCCCCCAGCGTGACCATGCAAGGCGGGCCGCCCCCAGAACAAATCATCGCCGGCTTTGCACCCTGCCAGGCAGCCAACCCGGGCGATATCACCGCAGTGGTGGCAGCCATGGCAGGCTTTTTCACCCACCGGGCGTTACAACCGCCACCGCCTGGACTACCGTCCCTGCGCGCTTTCCAGGCCGCACAGGGCCAGGTCGCCCGCGAGTGGCTCAGCCAGCGTACAGGGTGGGATTAATGGAGTTATTCTGTTGAGTTCAAAGGATACCTGTCTATGGCAATTTATCAAAAACCCACTCTATCATCCACACCCAACCCATTAAAACGGGCCTGGGCCATCGTGCAAGCGGACAGGCACGCCTATGTGACGATCAATATCCTCTACTACGGCCTGGTTGGCCTGGGAATGGTAATGTGGCCATATTCAACCCTGGCCTACAGGAGACACTCCTAAAATCAGTTGGCCAGGCGTTCACTGAGGAGGGCCCGCTCCAGGCAGTCGGCATTGCCTACGGCGGGGGGCAGGTGCTCAACGCAATGTTCCTCACCCTGGTCATCAACCTGCTTATGGGCAGCCTGATGGTCATCACCCTGCCTGGCCTGGTAGTACCTTTCAGCGGGTTGATCATGGGCATCGTTCGTGCAATCCTGTGGGGCCTGCTGCTCTCGCCCGCCAACCCAAACCTGGCCATGGCGATGATCCCACACTCGTTGACCCTGGTACTGGAAGGGCAGGGATACATCCTGGCCCTTTTAGGGGTGTACGTGCAGGGTAAGGCTTTTTCAAAGCCATCTGCCTACGGGAAAACCGGCCACCTGCGTGGATACCTGGAAGGGCTGCGGCGGACAGCCTGGATCTACCTGCTGGTTGTGCTGGTGCTGGCTGTTGCGGCTGTATACGAGGCTTTGGAGGTCATCTTCCTGGCCCCACTGCTTCGGTGAGGTTCCATCCTAATACCAAAGCAGAGGCTGTCCAAGAAAAGTGTGCGGACAGCCTCTGTCCTGGTATAGCGTCAACGCAGCCGGTTAGATGACTTCCAGGTCGTCGCGCGAGCCAAGCAGCGGGAATGGCGCGTGCGGCTCGGATTGGTACCAGTACGCCACAGAGGCAATGTCGTCCTGAAGCGGCAGGTAGCGGCCTTCGCTGCGCCAGCCCAGGGCCTGCATGGTCACACGCAGGTCGCTCTCGAAGCGGATGGGATCCATGATATGGAAGCGGTACAGGCCGTGGCGGTTGCCGGGTTTGCCGTCCACGCCGCCCAGCGGGTAGCCCAGGAAGGGAGCGGAGAAATTCTGGCCAAAGGCCCACGCGCCGCCGAAGTAATCCTCGGTGCCCGTGCCGCAGATGGTCGGGTAGCGGGTATCGCCATCGATGAAGGCTTTGAACTCCCCTTCGCCCCACCAGCCGGACGAATTCTGCTGCCAGGCCATGTAGGTGCCGACGTACTGCCCCTTACCGCGCACGCCATCCAGGATGACATAGTCCTCCTGATAAGCCAGCGGGTTGGTGCGGCGGAACTGGGCATGGAAGTAGGCGTCGTCGCCGGCAATTTCGGTCAGGGCGTAATTGATGGCGTAGAAAAAACCTCGCACCGGCTCCGGGGCGCGGTTCTCAACCGTCACGCGGGCGCGCCGGCGGAAGGGCATGGGGAAATAGCAGTTGAAGCCGCCCGAAGGGTTGACATTGATGGGCAGGGCCAGGATATTGGCTCGCATCTTCCAGCCATTGCAGAAAAAATCGCCGACCGGGACTTCGACGGAAGGGATTTCCTCATCGTCCCAATACATGCGCAGGATCAGGTCGCGGTAAAAGCGGGCATCTACCGTAATCCAGATGTGCTGGATCACACCCGGGCCTTCCACGTCCATCAGCAGGGTCGTCGCGCCAGGTGCGAGGGTGATGCACGGGCGAACCTTCCAGGTCTGGCCCAGGTCGCGGGCGCACGCATTCGGCCCATCCCACACCTGGCCGATCTTTTCGACTTCTGGCTGGGGGACAGCGCTGACTTCAGCCATGCCGCCTTTGCCCTTTTCGCCATAGACGTTCTCAGCGGTGATCGATCGGGTAACCGCGTTGGAAAGCTTCATAATATTGCCAAGGCTCATATAAGCGCCGTTAAATGACATAGCAGGGTCCTTTCGATAGCGGAAACAGAAGGGGTAACTGCTCAACCTGGGTGATAGAAGCCTCTTTTCTCTCTGAGGCTGAGAAGTTACCAGAAGGTCATTTAGTTACATTGATTTTCAGGTTCAGAGTGCAGACCGAACCATCCTCCAGGAAAATGCCCCAGGTAGTGCTGTAAGTGCCATCACTGCTGGGAGCTTTCATATCGACAACAACGGTATAGGTGCCGTTGGGAGCAACATCAGAACCCAGGTCTTTAAGGTCGCCAGAGGTGTGCAACCTGGTACCATCAAGATAACCAACATCCGTGTTGCCAGCCAGCCAGGTCTTCGTGCCGGTGTTCTTGAGCGACCACTTCGCGTCGAAATCCTGGTCCACTTTGATCGTGTCGCTGGTGGTGGGTGAAACGCCGGTCACGGCGCAGGCATAAGCTGCCTGCGTGGCAGTTGGGGTCGGCGTCCAGGGGATAAAGACCCGCGTGGCAGTCTCGGTCGGGGCGGGTGTGTGGGTCGGGGCCGGGGTTTCTGTGGGTGCCGGAGTGTCGGTCGGAACGATGGGCGTTGCGGTAGGCGCGTTTAGGGTCAGTTCAGCCGCCATGGTCTGCACAGCCTGCGTAATGATGGCGTTAAAAGTTGGTTGGGGATCGATCGTAGGGACAGCTGTTGGTAACGGTGTGGGCGCCGGGCTGCAGCCAGCCAGGGTTACAACAAGGATCAGGCCTAGCAGGCATATCCGCGAAACGTGTCGGAGGTGCATGATTTGCTCCTTAGTCAAAACTCATTGTTTTCCAGAGTTCATGACTTATAAAACTGGTTTGACCGGTGACATGACCGGTCAGCCCACATTATAAACGGTTTTCTCGAGCCGGGTTAGCCTGGAAAAGCGACCCCGATCAGGCAATACCGGTGTGGAATTTGCGCGTTTCGTCATGCTTAGACGCGATAAACAACATAAAACCTTACAAATACCTTGCAGCCTTTAAAATTCGGATTTATACTATGGCTGTACATCGATCAGGAACTAAAGGGCAATCCTGATCGGAATGACCTACATAGTTTCCAAATCATGAGGAGAAGTTAACATGTCCAAACGTTTTTCACTGCTCCTGGCAGTCGTATTGATTGCCTCGTTGGTTCTGAGCGCCTGCCAACCGGCGGGCTCGACGACCAAAAGCGGGATGAAGGTCTGCCAGGTGACTGACACAGGCGGCATTGACGATAAATCGTTCAACGCGACTGCCTGGGCCGGCGCCCAGCAAGCCCAGAAAGAGCTTGGGTTTGAGGCCAAGTATCTGGAATCGCAGCAGCAGACTGATTACGAGAAGAACATTAATACTTTTATTGAAGATGGCTGCAACCTGATCGTCACCGTCGGCTTCTTGCTGGGCGACGCCACCAAAGCAGCCGCCGAAGCCAACCCGGACCAGAGTTTCGCGATCGTCGATTTTGCCTATGACCCGAACATCAACAACGTACTGGGCCTGACCTTCGACACCGATCAGGCAGCCTTCCTGGCTGGCTACGTTGCCGCGGCCACGACCAAGACCGGCGCGGTTGGCACCTTCGGCGGCCTGCCCATCCCGACTGTGACCATCTTCATGGATGGCTTCTACTACGGGGTGCAGTACTACAACGAGAAGAACGGCACTTCAGTCAGAGTTCTTGGTTGGGACCCGGCTACGAAGGAAGGCCTGTTCACCAATAACTTCGAGAGCACCGATGACGGCCGCACGATGGGCGAGACCCTGATGAGCGAAGGCGCCGATGTTATCATGCCGGTAGCCGGCCCGGTTGGCCTGGGCACCGCTGAAGCCGTTCAGTCCGCCGGAAACGCCTGGATCGTCGGCGTGGATACAGATTGGACCGTTTCGGCCTCCCAGTACAAAGATATCATCCTGACCTCCGTGCTGAAGAACATGGACGTGGCCGTATTTGAGGCTGCCAAGGCCGTTTCTGAAGGCAAATTCGCGGGCGGTATCTACGTCGGGACGCTGGAGAATGGTGGTGTGGGTATTGCCACCCCCAATGCGGCGGCCCCCGCCGAGGCTGTGAAAGCCGTGGAACAGATCCAGAAGGATATTATCTCTGGCACGATCAAGGTCGGTAATTAACCGATCAAGATAATCCATCCAGGTTAAGTTAATGTGTGCGGCTCCCGGTTTGGCAGCCGCACACATTATTTTCTCATTGCTGTCCACAACAATCCGTATTTTTTTCTATGGTAGAATTTTAAAAACCTTCCGACCGCCTGAGGAGCAGCCCAATGACTCCTGTACTAGAATTACGCGGAATCACGAAACGTTTCCCTGGTGTACTGGCAAATGACCATATCGACCTGACCCTGCAAGAGGGAGAGATCCACGCCTTGCTGGGTGAGAATGGGGCTGGCAAGACAACCCTGATGAACATATTGTACGGGTTATACCAGCCAGACGAAGGCGAGATCATTGTGCGGGGCAAGCAGGTGATCGTGCACTCCCCAGGCGACGCGATCGCCAGCGGGATTGGGATGGTTCACCAGCATTTCATGCTGATCCCGGTCTTCACGGTGACCGAAAACGTGATGTTGGGGGAAGAATCGACCCGCTTTGGGGGCGTGCTGGACCGCAGCGCCGCCGCAGAGCGCATCCGCAAGATCTCCAGCCAATATAACCTGTCCGTCGACCCGTACAGCTACGTGCGCGACCTGCCGGTCGGCGTGCAGCAGCGGGTGGAGATCATCAAGCTGCTGTACCGCAACGCCGATATCCTGATCTTTGACGAACCCACGGCCGTGCTGACCCCCCAGGAAGCTGACGAGTTGTTCGAAATTATGCGCTCGTTGGCCAAGCAGGGGAAATCCATTATCTTCATCACCCACAAGCTGCGCGAAGTGCTGGATGTGGCCGACCAGATCACTGTCATCCGGCGCGGGCGGGTGGTCGGCTCGGTCCTGCCGGCCGAAGCTGACCAAAGCCAGCTGGCGGCGATGATGGTTGGGCGCGCCGTGCAGCTTGAGCTACAGCGAGAGCCGGCCAACCCGACCGAGGTGGTGCTCAAGGTTGAGAACCTGGTAGTGGCGGATGAAACCCAACAGGTTACTGTGGATGGGGTTTCATTCGAAGTGCGCGCGGGCGAGGTGGTCGGGCTGGCCGGCGTGCAGGGCAACGGGCAGACCGAGCTGGTCGAAGCGGTTACCGGGCTGCGCTCCCCGGCAGCCGGCAAAATCACCCTGCTGGGGAATGACATCACCCACGCCAGCCCGCGCCAGGTCACCGAGTTGGGCGCAGCGCACATTCCAGAAGACCGCCAGCGCGACGGCCTGGTGCTGCCTTTCCCGGTCTCAGATAACCTGGTGCTGAACATGTACTATCTGCCGCCCTTTGCAAAGGGCGTGGTCATGGACGAGCAAGCGATCCTGAGCGCCGCCGTTGAACACATCCAGGCTTTCGATGTGCGCACCCCCGGCCCCCAGACGCCGGTTGGCTCGCTTTCTGGCGGTAACCAGCAAAAGGTGATCGTGGCGCGCGAGTTATCCAGGCCGATCCGGCTGCTGGTTGCCTCACAGCCAACGCGTGGGCTGGATGTCGGTTCAATTGAATATATCCACAACCAGATCCTGAAACGGCGTGATAGCGGGGTGGCTGTGCTGCTCATATCGACCGAGCTGGACGAAATCATGCAGCTATCGGACCAGATCGCAGTCATGTACCGGGGAAAGATTGTTGATGTCGTCCCGGCCGAGGAGAGCACCAAGGAAATGATTGGTCTGCTGATGGCGGGCGTACCGCCCGAACAGGTCCGGCAAAAGAAGGCTGCCGGCGGAAATGGTGCGGAAAAGCATACGCAACTGACCCAAGGAGGCCTGTGATGAGCGACGAGGATAAGACGACCGGAGGCGCTGTTCAAAGCAAAAAACCGGAAGCCGGACAGCCCGCAGTAGACGCCGGAAAGGTGCTGATCGAAGAAATGAATCGCCCACCCAAAGGCCCGCGAACCGGACCAAAGTGGTGGCGGACGATTATGGTCCCCCTGCTGGCCGTCCTGACTGGGCTGATCATCGGCGGAATCTTTATCATCTTTACCACCGAATCGGTATATGAAGCCTTTAGCCAATCGATCGGCGGTGGGCTTGTTGAATCCGGGCGGGTGGTCTTTGAATCGTATGCGGCCCTGTTCAGCGGTTCGTTGGGCAGCCCGGTCCGGATGGTCAATGCCCTGTTCAGCGGAGATGCGCTGGAGATCCGGCGGGCTTTCAACCCCTTCCTGGAAAGCCTGGTAACAGCCACCCCTTATATCTTCGCCGGGTTAGGCGTGGCATTGGGCTTCCGGGCCGGCGTGTTCAACATCGGGGCCGAAGGGCAGATTTTTGTCGGAGCGATCTTCGGCACCTTCATCGGCTACGCCGTCAAGGGCCTGCCGGCAATTATCCATATTCCCCTGGCGATGCTGGCCGGCGCAGTCGGCGGCGGTTTGTGGGGCTTCATCCCCGGCTGGCTGAAGGCCAAGACCGGCGGGCATGAGGTGATCAACACGATCATGATGAATTACATCGCCTTCCGCCTGAGCGATTACCTGCTGAGCGGGCCAATGAAGCGCCCCGATTCGTTCAACCCGGTCAGCCCAAATATTGAAGCAAGCGCCGAGCTACCGCGCTTCTTTGCCTCGCCGATCCGCTTCCATTTAGGGTTCTTCATCGCTCTGGGCGTGGCCTGGCTGGTGTACTGGTTCCTCTTCAAAACCACCTGGGGCTTTGAACTGCGCACGGTCGGGGCGAACGCGTTTGGCGGGCGGTACGCCGGGATGAAAGTGTCTAAGAACATCATGCTCGCTATGACTCTTTCTGGCGCGCTGTGCGGGATGGCAGGTGCCAACGAGGTACTGGGCGTAAATCGAAACCTGGCCATGGCCTTCTCTTCTGGTTATGGCTTTGACAGCATCGCGCTGGCCTTGCTGGGCAACAACCAGCCGCTGGGCGTGGTACTGGCGGCGCTGCTGTTTGGCACGCTGCGCAACGGCGCGACCCGCATGCAGGTGGTCTCGGCGATCCCGATCGATATCATCTCAATCCTGCAGGCGATCATCCTGGCCCTGATCGCCGCACCGGCCATTATCCGCACCATCTACCGGTTGCGCGAAGTTGGAGCCGCCCGGGAAGTCAGCGTGTCTGGCTGGGGAGGGAAGTAAGATGACCACACAAACATTCCATCGCCATCTAGAGACCGTCTCGCCTACCCGGCGGATCGTCATGGGTATTGTATTTCTGGCGACCGCTTTGATCATCTGGATCTTCTTTGCCATGAGTGTGCCCGGCGACGCCATCACTACTTTTGTGATGAACGCCGCGCGGACGGTGATCGAAGTGCCGCCGCTCACCTTACCTGCCAAAGCCGTGCTGAATGCTTTCGCCATGGTGTGCGCGGTGCTGGGCGGCTACCAGCTAGCGCGCGGTTTTCGCAAGGCCACCAATTGGATCCTGGCCCTGGTGATCAGCCTGCTGGTGATTGGCTTCCTGGTATGGGCAGCCGCCGGGAAATCCCTGAACCTGGCCGGGCTGATCTCCACCACCCTGCTCAAGGCGGTTCCGATCACGCTAGGAGCTCTCTCGGGCATCCTGAGCGAGCGGGCCGGGGTAGTCAACATCGCCATTGAGGGCATGATGCTGGCAGGCGCGCTGACCAGCACGGTTGCAGCCAGCCTGACCGGCAGTTTATGGATCGGGCTGCTGGCGGCGATCATCACCGGCATGTTGATGGCGCTGCTGCACGGATGGCTGTCGATCAAGTACAAAGTTAACCAGATCGTCTCTGGAACCGTGATCAACATCTTCTCGACCGGGCTGACTTCTTACCTGTCGGCCAAGTTCCTCCAGCAGTACCAGGCGCTGAATTCGCCCGGCACCTTCCAGCCCTGGGCAGTGCCGGTCCTGTCGGATATTCCATTCCTGGGTTCGATCCTGTTCAACAACAACCTCTTTGTGTATGCCATGTTCATCCTCCTGATCCTGCTGCAGTTCGCCCTGTTTTACACCAAATGGGGGCTGCGACTGCGCTCGGTCGGCGAGCATCCCAAGGCGGCTGACACGCTGGGGATCAACGTCTTCCGCACTCGCTACATGGCAGTGGCGTTGAGCGGGATGATGGCCGGGGTCGGCGGGGCTTACTTCGTCCTCGGCTCGGTCGGGCGCTTCGACGAGGTGATGACCGCAGGGCGCGGTTTCATCGGCCTGGCAGCCATGATCTTCGGCAACTGGACGCCGTTTGGCTCGTTTGGGGCCGGGCTGCTGTTTGGTTTCGCCGACTCGCTCTCCTCGCGGCTGGCCATTTTAGGCCTGCCCATCGCCCCCGAGTTCCTGGGCATGGCGCCTTACGTCGCCACGATGATTATTCTGGCCGGCGTGATCGGCCGCAGCCAGGCCCCGGCCGCAGATGGGGAACCATACGAGAAAGAATAATTTTTCAGACTTCGTTTCTTTTGTGTGGCCGACTGCGTCGCCCACACAAAACAATATAAGCATTAAAAAGGCATTGGGGATGGGTAAACACATCAAAGCCGCGGCGACGATTCTTCTGCTGATCGGGCTTTCGGCCTGCAACCTGCCTGGGTTGAACGGCAATGGTCCCAGCCGTGAATCCATCATTAATACGGCAGCCGCCCAAACGGTCGCGGCCCTGTCAACACAGGGACCGGGCAGCCAGACCCCAGCCGCAGAAGGCACACCAACAAGCACCGGTACGCCTGGCGCAAACCCCACCCAGGCTCCTACCCCGCCCGGGGGACCTTCTCCGGCTGCCACCAGCACCCCGGATGCGGCCTGCAACCAGGCCCAGTTTATCGCTGACGTGACCGTCCCGGATGGGATGAAGATGTTGCCCAACGCTCGCTTTGTCAAGACCTGGGCGCTCAAGAACATCGGCACCTGTGCCTGGACGCCGGGCTACATGGTGGTATTTGCCGGGCGGGGAACAGCCATGACCAGCCAGCCTTCTTTCCCCCTGATCCTCGAGGGAGAAGTCGGGCCGGGAGAAACGGTAAACGCCAGGATCATGCTGGCAGCGCCGGGCGAACCGGGCATTTACCGCGGCTACTGGATGCTGCGATCTGCTGACAACAAAGATTTTGGCATCGGCGATAATGGGGCGACCCCCTTCTATGTCGAGATCGAGGTGGCCGAAGGAGACCTGTACTCGTTTGCCGAACATCTGTGCGAAGCGGACTGGAAGACCGGGGCCGGGCCGCTGCCCTGCCCGGGCCAGGAAAACGACAGCCGGGGGTACGTGGTTTCGGTGGAGAACCCGACCATGGAGGATAACAGCGCACACGAGGGCACCGGGCTGGTCACCATGGCCGAGCCGGTTTCCGGCGGCTTTATCGCCGGCCAATACCCACCGGTGGTAATCCCGCAAGGCGCCGACTTCCGCGCCACCATCAGCTGCAAACCGGGCGCGACCGCCTGTTACGTGCGCTTCAAAGTGACTTACCGGATCGATAACGGCGAGGAACAGGTATTGGGAGAATGGAACGAAGGCTACGAAAGCCAGACCAACTATGCAGTGAAGGACCTGGACCACCTCGCTGGCCGGCTGGTCAGTTTCACCCTGTATCTGTATGTCAACGGCACGCCCAACCAAAGCGCCGGGATCTGGCTCGACCCGCGCATCACGAGGTAAATGCATCAAACAAAAAGAGCCTGGCAAGACCAGGCTCTTTTTGTTTGGAATTAACGTCTTTCCGTTTTGATCTTTATAGCAAATTACTGGGGCGGGAGAATGACGGTGTCAATAACGTGGATGACCCCGTTCGATGCTTCGATGTCGGTGATCACGACTTCCGCGTCGTTGATATAGACCTTGCCCATGTCCACTTTGATAGTCACCTTACCACCCTGGACAGTCTCGGCTTCACTGAGTTCCACTACCTGCTCGGCTTTGACGCTGCCGGCCACCACGTGGTAGGTCAGGATGTCAATCAACTGCTGCTGGTTTTCCGGCATCAACAGAGTGTCGACCGTGCCGGCGGGCAGCTTGGCGAAAGCGTCATTGGTGGGGGCAAAGACTGTGAAGGGACCCTCCCCCTTGAGTGTATCGACCAGCCCGGCCGCCTGAACCGCGGCAACCAGGGTCGAGAAGCGCTCGTCTGCGGCAGCGATGTCAACGATATCCTGCTCGCTGGCAGCCATTTCACTCGCCTCGGCAGCCACAGGAGCCTCTGGCAGAATGACCGCGTCGATCACATGGATGACGCCGTTCGAAGCCTCGATATCGGTGATCACAACTTCAGCGTCGTTGCTGTACACCTTACCCATATCAACCCTGATCGAGACCTTGCTGCCCTGGACGGTCTCAGCTTCGCTGAGCGCGACCACGTCAGCCGCCATGACTTTACCAGCCACAACATGATAGGTCAGGATGTCAATCAGCTGTTGCTGATTCTCTGCCATCAAGAGCGTATCGACAGTGCCTGCCGGCAACTTGGCGAAAGCGTCGTTCGTTGGGGCAAAAACGGTGAAAGGACCTTCCCCTTGCAGGGTCTCAACCAGACCGGCGGCCTGGACTGCAGCAACCAGGGTCGAAAATCGCTCGTCTGCGGCAGCAATATCGACAATCGTCTGCGGCGCTTCGGTTGGCTCTGACGTGGCAGTTGGAACAGGGGCCGCGGTCGGCGCGGTTGTCGGGGCAGGCGCAGCGGGTGTCGCTGCCGGGGCGCAGGCCGCCAGGACCAGCGATGCAACGATCAATAAACTAGCAACGGTAAAGCGTTTCACAGTACTTCTCCTTTGAACCAATAATTGGGTTACGGCAAGATCTCTCTTACCGCCAACAGCGCACGTTTGCCGTTGATGATCCTAATCTTACAATCTTTGTATATTGTTTACAAGCACTTTTCGACTTTTGTATAATGTTCGCAAAATCATGAAAATTTCCGGTCCACCTCGGGTGAATTTCCGCGTCCAGACCATTTAAACGAAACAGGCTGCCCGCTCTGGGTGCAGCCCGTTCAGCGTTATCCCCCTTCATGCACGCGTATGGTCAAACAACTTGCCTTTCAAACCGTTAAGACTACCGCTAAAACAACCAATCATCTTACCAATAAATCTTTCTATCTTAGAACGAGGATCTTGCTTGTTTTGTTCCCTCGTTTATTATGAAGTTATTATGCCGGGGATCCGGTATACTTACAAGCAAAAATACGGGTTTGTATAATGTTTTTAAATCTTATATAGGAGTTTATCATGCCCAATCTATATGAAAAGATCTACGGTTGCCTGGCAGCCTCACGGGTGGGTTCAGCAATGGGCGCAGCAGTCGAGGGCTGGCACACAGAGAAGATCCAGGCTACCTACGGTTTCCTTGAACGGCTGCTGCCCTACCGGCATTACGCCGAGCGCGGCGTTACCTGGCAGCGCCCACCAGGGACGACCGAAGATGGCATCGAGCGCCAGAAGCTGATGTGTTACGCCATAATTCACAAAGGCGACCGGATCACGGTCGAAGACCTGGCTCGCGCAGCGGTCGAGCTGGTGGACCCGGACAAGATGTGGTACATGAGCGAGCCGGATGACATCAAGCTGGTGCAGTTCCTCAAGGCCGGCGTCCACCCGGCAGATGTGGGCGGGCTGAGCGCGTGGAATGGGCTGAATGCTATGGCGCGGGCCAGCCATCCCATCGGCTTGATCAACGCGGGCGACCCGGCCGGGGCGGTGCGAGACGCTGCCGACGTGGGCCGGATGATCTTCCGCCCGGCCGATGTGGCCCTGGCCTGGGCCGGGATCTACGATGCAGCCATCAGCGCCGCCCTCTTACCCGACGCGACGGTCACGTCGGTGATCGACACGGTGTGGGAAACGATCGCCTGGCTAAAGCCGGTGACTCACAAAAGCTGGTCGCCCGACAATATCCGCCGTGAAATCGAGCGCGGCCTGGAGATCGCTGAACAGGCGGGGGATTTCGAGGCGGCCCGGGCCCAGTTCTATACCCTCTATGACGGTTTTGGCACGCCGTACGCCATGTCGTCGGCGGCCGAGACGGTGACGAAAGCGCTGGCTGTGTTCGTGCTGGCTGGCGGCGACGCCCGGCAGGCCATCCTGTACGGGGTCAATATGGGGCGCGACACCGACTGCCTGGCAGCGACGGCCGGCGGGCTGGCCGGGGCGCTGTCTGGAATCGGTACTGTGCCGGCCGAATGGGTCCGGCAGGTCGACGAAGCCACGTTTGCCAACATCTACACGAATATGCAGGTGACCATCGCGGAACACGCGCAGGGAATCCACTCAGCCATGCAGCATTGCTTTGAGAAAGCGCGCGCGTGGGCCAATGGTCTTACAGATTCTTGATGGGTGTTATCCTGGGCAAGGCCCAGGATAACACCCATCCTCTTTCACTTAAGGCCGCGTTGGGCTCCCATCGGGCAAACGGGTCTGGGTCCACCAGTCGACCGAGTCCTGGCAGGGGTAGCGCGCCGCCAGTTCTTCATCGAACTCGATCCCCAGGCCCGGTTTATCGTTGGGATACATGTAGCCGCCGCGCACCTCCGGCAGGCCGGGAAACAGGTCGTACACCAGGCTGTCGAAACGGCACCATTCCTGGATGCCAAAGTTGGGCGCCCACAGGTCAAGGTGCAGGTTGGCGGCGTGCCCGACCGGCGAGGTGTCGCCCGGGCCGTGCCAGGCGGTGCGCACGCCGTAGATCTGCCCGTGGATGGCCGCGTTGCGGGCGGGGGTGATTCCGCCGATCTGGCTGATGTGCATGCGCAGGAAGTCGATCAGCCGCTCCTCGATCAGCAGGCGCCATTCACGCGGGTTGTTGAACAGCTCTCCCATCGCAATGGGCGTGGCGCACACCCGGCGGATATGGCGGAAGTACTCGATATCCTCCGGCGCGAGCGAGTCCTCCAGGAAGAACAGCTTGTACGGCTCGACGTCTTTGGCAAACTGGACGGTGTCGATCGGCGCCAGGCGCTCGTGGACGTCGTGAAGCAGTTCGACCTCGTCGCCGACCTGCGAGCGAACGTAATCGATCATCCGAAGCATATTGCGGGTGTAGGCGCGCGGGTCGAAGTAGGCCCCTTCAGGCGCGCCCTCCGGCTTGTGGAAGGTCTCGGCTTTGCCGCCGTAGCCACCCATCTGGACCCGGATATAGTGGTAGCCCTGCTCCTGGAACTTGCGCACATTGTCGACCACTTCCTGCGGGTCGCGCCCATCGGCATGGGCATAGACGGCGGCTGCCTCGCGGCACTTGCCGCCCAGGAGCTGGTAGACCGGCATGTTTGCCATCTTGCCCTTGATGTCCCACAAGGCCTGGTCGATGCCGGATATGGCATTGTTGAGGACCGGGCCGTTGCGCCAGTAGCCCTGGACGTTGGCCATCTGGTACAGCTCCTCGATCCGCGTGACGTCGCGCCCGATCACAAATGGCTTGAGATGCCCTTCGATCGCCGCGTGCACGGCGCGGAAGCGCTGGGTGAAGGTGGCGCAGCCCAGGCCGTACAGCCCCGGCTCGGACGTGAGCAACTTGACGATCACAAATCGCGTGCCCGGGCCGGCCGTCTGGACCAGGAAGGTCTGGACATCGCGGATGGTGACAGCAGCAGACATAGATTCCTCCTCTAAAAATAATTTACACCTGTTACCTGATGGACGACTGCCTCGTCCACCAGGTAACAATGGATCTACGAAGGTGGGATGAGCGCCGCGTGGAGCGGCTTAACCCAATCGCTAACCGCCCGGTCGTAGACGCCAAACCCGGCGCAGAACTCCCAATACGCCCAGCTCATCCCGCGCGCCTCGGCCGCGCGAGCCACGGACTCGGTCCACAGCGCGCGCGAGTCCATATCGGCCTTGCTGTATGCGCCGAACTCGCCCAGGAAGACCGGCCGGCGGTTCCGTTCGGCCCACTGTATGGCCCAGTCCAGGTCGCCGTCGATGGCACTGCGCTGGGCAGGCGTCCCGCTCCAGGTGGTCCCCAGGTAGCGGTCCGAATTGTCGACCCATTCCGCGCCCTGATGAGTGAATTCAAACGGCTGGTAGTAGTGGACGGTGACGATCAGGTTGCGGTCGTCTTCGGGCAGCTTGAGGGCCGGCAGCCGGTCGATGGAGTTCCAGTTACCCGGGCCAACGATGATCGTGCGGCCAGGGTTGGTCTGGCGCACTTCCTGGATGCCGGCTGCCAGCAGTTCGTTCCAGGCCCCACCGTTCGAGATGGGACCGTTGGGCTCGTTGAGCAGCTCGAACATGACCCCATCCGGGGCATCCTGGTAATGGGCGGCAATCTGCCGCCAGATGGCCAGGAAGCGCGCGCGGTGCTCAGTGGGCGACTTCATGATCTCCTCGTAATGGTGGATGTTGAGGATGACCACCAGGTCGTTCTTCAAGGCGTTGGCGACCACCCAGTCAACGCGCTCGAAAAAGACCGGGGCGATGGTGTAGGGCTCCGCCTGGTCCGCGTACGCGTTCCAGCGAATGGGGACGCGGACCGAGTCAAACCCGCCGGACTTGATGAGTGGGAAGAATTCTTCTTCGAGGACCACGCCCCACTCGCCCTCTTTTGGCGCTTCGAGGGCGTTGCCCAGGTTCACCCCGCGCCCGATCCGGCGGTTCTGCTGGAAGGCAAACGCGTCACGATCGGCGACGGGCGTGTCCGCGGCGGTCGCCGCCGCGGACCCGGGGTCTACTTCCTCCGCCACCGGCGTGCCGCCCCTGCCACAGCCGGCCAGCAGCGCCAGCAGGAGGGCCAGGACCAGCCAGAGCCCGTCCCACGGGGTATATCGAGTGACCTTATTAATCTCTTTCATGGATGATTCTTTGTGATCTCCGTGTCCTTGGTGGTAAAGTATTCGAATCCCTTCTCATGGGATGCGTTTAAACCAACGCTCAGTCCAAGCCGCCGGTTCTAATACCTGCGCAGCAGGTCCAGCAGGGCGCGGTCGAGTTGGTGCCCGTGCCAGTCCTCGTACGCCACGTCGGCCCGCCCGGAATCGAGCACGCCGAACGAGCCGCGAAAATTCCACAGGGCAAACCCGATCCCGCCGGCGGAGAGGATATCCAGCACGTCTTCAAGCCAGGCCAGGGCCACGCCGTGCGGCGTGTAGGAATACGCGCCGCCCTCGCCGCAGTGGACGCCCACGCCGGACTGTTTCAGCTCAATCCAGGGCCGGTAATGCTCCTCCAGCCGCTGCCGGTCCCAGTACTCGCCATCCAGCATCCCGGGATAGGCCGGCTCGGGCCAGCCCTGGCTGCTGACCCACGAGGCCCGGTAGTGGCTGACCTGCATGGGCCGGTAGGCCCGGCAGCTCTGCGCGGCCGGCAGGTCGCTCAGCTCGGGCAGGGGGACGTTGCCCCACACCAGCCCATCCAGGATGACCAGCCGCTCCGGGTCAATGGCGTGGATGGCCCGGGTGGCCGCCCGCACCACCCGCTCGTGGTCGGCGCGGCTCATCGTGTCTGGGATGACCAGGGCTGGCTCGTTGACCAGGTTGAAGCTCAAGCGGGCGGATGGGATGCCGCGGTAACGGCGGGTGAAGGCTTCCCAGTGATAGCAGAAGGCCGCCAGCGCCGCTTCGTCCTTCCAC
>CAZBDC010000047.1:27668-29769 GCA_964490575.1 uncultured Anaerolineaceae bacterium
GAAGTTGAGACAGATGTGAATGCCGTACTGCTCGCCCAGGCGCACCACCCGGTCGACCTTTGCCAGCCCGGCCTCGTTCAGGCGGGTCACGTCACGGGGGTTGTCGCCCGGCTCGGTCCACAGCGTGTAACAGGCCGGGATACGGGCAAAGTCGAAACCCCAATCCGCCATCCAGCGGAAATCGTCTTCCAGGAAATTGCCGTCGCTGTGGACGGTGAACATCTCGAGCAGGTTGAAGCCGCGCCAGCGCGGCAGCGAGGAAGGTTGGATCGTTTCATTCATGGGTGATCTCCATTTGTGGAACAAGATACGCCTCAACTATTATAGAGCCTGTTTGGGGATCTGAAGCCCGGCAGAATGGCTTTCATGCAGCCTGAACACCCAGGCAAAAAAACATGGCTGCAAACGGGCCCACCAGCCGTGATACAATCCAGGAATGGACCGATCCCACAACCCGGCCAAGCGCGGGCTCCCGCCCGGCGAGGATGGCCTCCGCTTCCCTACCCCGCTGCACGAGCAGGCCGCCGAGACGGCCTACCGGTTCTTCCAACCCCAGCCAGCAGTAGACACGGTGCTGGTGGTCAACTCGTGCGCGCGCGGGCAGGCCACGCCCGAAAGCGACCTGGACATGGCCGTGCTGGTCCGCCCTGAGACACCGGGAGATGAAGTCGCCCGGCTGGAAGCGCTGTGGCGGGAGCAACTCGCCACACAGGACCTGTTGCGCCGATTCCGGCAGAGCGGCAAACACGCCCACGTGCACCTGGACGTGGTGCGAGGGCAGTATACCCCTGAAACCTGGGACGACGGCGGCGGCCCGGATGGCTTTGAGCTGGAGATCGGCAACCAGCTCGCCTACGGCGCGCCCCTGCACGCGTCTGGGCCTTACTACTGCCGCCTCCAGGCCGAATGGCTGCCCTACTACGGCAATGACCTGCGCTACCAGCGGCTGGATATGGCGCGGACCGCCTGTGCTTACGACCTGGAGCACGTGCCCTTCTTCGTCCGGCGCGCGCTGCACTTCCAGGCTTTCGACCGGCTCTACAAGGGCTTCCAGGAATTCTTGCAGGCCCTGTTTATCGCCCGCCGGGTCTACCCGCTGGCTTACAACAAGTGGATCCACATGCAGGTAGCGGAATGGCTGGGGCTGCCCGAGTTATACCAGGAGCTCCCGCCGCTGATTTCGGTAAGCAACATCGAGAGCGCCGAGCCGGTCGAGAAGGCCGCCCGCCTGGCGGCGCTGCTGGAGGAATGGACAGCCGACTCTACTACACGGGAGGAATAAAACCATGCGCTATATCGAGAGCCCGGCCACGGGCATCGTGTTCGTCACCCTCGGCCACGGCGAGGACCTGTTGGAAGGCATCCGCGCAGCGGCGCGGGCGGCCGGGGTCCACACCGGGCTGCTGGTGACCGGCATCGGCAGCCTGCGCCAGGGCCGCCTGCACATCGTTGAGACCAACGAGCTGCCGCCGGCCAACCGCTTCATCGAGCTGCCCGGCCCGCTCGAGGTGATCGGCTACACCGGCGTGATCGCGGGCTACGAGCCACACGTCCACATCGCGCTGACCGACCCGTCCGGGTGCTTCTACGGCGGGCACCTGGAAGAGGGCTGCCAGGTGCTGACGCTGGCCGAGTTCACCCTGCTGCGGACCGGCGATGTGCGGCTCGAGCGGAAGGTTCAGCCAGGCGAGATGTTCCCGACCCTCGGAGAAGCCTAAGACAGGGCGCGCAAAGAAGAACTGCTTTCTCTTTAGCCCTGGGCAGGCAGGGCTTACGATCTTTTGCCGCGGTTTCAACCGCCAGGCACCCGGGCCGGAGAGGGCGGATGAATCCGCCGCAAGCCCTGGGAACCCTCCCTACGGATGTTCCAGGAGGCCAGCGCCCGCCCCGAGCCAGAGGAAATCTCACGCAAAGCCGCCAAGGGCGCAAAGGGAAGAAGTTTTCTTCTTAGCGGCTTTACGCAAGCAGGCTTTAGGCCCTGTCAACAATCCACCCCAAACCAGCCCGGTATGACCCAAATGGGTTATACCGGGCTGAATTTCTCCCTTAATCTAGTGGTCTGTCAAACGTGAATCTCAGGGTAGAGGTGTTTTAACTTGAT
>CAZBDC010000048.1:0-3180 GCA_964490575.1 uncultured Anaerolineaceae bacterium
ATACGACAAGGCGATCAGCGTGCGAGAACCCGGCGATGGGGCCGGCCTGTCATTTGCCCGGGCTGTGATGCAAGCCAGCCGGCAGCCCGCGCACCAAGTGCGAGCCACCGTCTTATAGATTGTACCCGGAATCGAGCCCAGAATGCAATCACCCGCAAGGGGCATTTTTCTATGCGAGCGAGTCTGCATCGAGCCGGGTGCTCGACGCGATTTCCGCTATGCTACCGGCGCTTCTTCAACGGCTGGAGCGCCCCGACTTGCTTCAGGCGCCTGGTCGTGGTCAGGCAGCAGGTCCTCGGCATTGCGGATGGCGGGGATGAAGTAGCCCGCCAGCCCCACCAGCGTGGCAGCCAGCCCGCAGAAAACCAGCAGCAGGCCCATGCCCGCGCCGGGGCCGGTGCCGACCAGCCAGCCAAACGTGCCAGGCAGCGCTCCCTGTCCGCGCATGGCCGGCTCAAGGACATAATCGGCCAACACGCCGCCGATGATAGGCGAGATGGGGTTGGTGAACCAGGCAATCAGGCGGCGGGCTGAGAAAACCCGCCCCTGCAGGTCGGGCTCCACCTTCGACTGCCAGATGGCCTGGTTCGAGCCGTTAATCAGCGGCACCGTCAGGTTGCTCAGCACCATGCCCGCCAGCCAGCCAGGCAGGCCGAGGTTCAACCCAAGGATGGTGGTGCCGGCCAACCCGGAAAACATCCAACCGGCCAGCACGCCGTGCACGCGGCGCTTGAAGCCGCCCCAGGCGCTCATCAGCACCCCGCCGACAATTGCGCCAACCGCACCGGCGGTTTGCACCGTACCAAACACCAGGCTGTCCTGGCCTGAGCGCGCCAGCACCATTGGGGCCAGCACCGTCATGGCGATACCGGAGAACAGGTTGCCGATGAAGAAAACCAACTGCAGGCCGAGCAGGCTGGGGCGAGCGAAGATATAGCGGAAGCCAAAGGCAGCTTCCTTGAGCATACCGCCCTCCGCCTTTTTACCCTCCTCGGTTCGGCGAGGCTGAGGAATATTCACAACCAGCAGCGCGCCAACAGCGAAGAAGAAGGTGACCACGTCGATCGACAGCAGCCCGGTCAGGCCAATGATCGGCAGCAGCGCCCCGGCCAGCAGCGGGGCGATCACACCCGGCCCGGCTTCCATCAGCGAGAGCATGCCGTTGACCCGCCCCAGCTGGCCCTTGGGCACCATGGTGCTGATCGCGGCTGAGTAAGCCGGCCATTGAAACGTATTGCCGATGCCATTGAGGGCCGCGGCGATATAGAGATGCCAGAATTCCAACCGTCCCAGCAGCAGCAGGATAAAAATACCGCCGGTAGCGAGGATAGCAGCCAGGTCGCTGATCATCATCATCAGTTTACGGTTGTAGCGGTCGACCATCACCCCGGCGAAGGGCGACATGACCAGGAAAGGCGTGATGAAAAAGACCTGCATCAGCCCCATGGCAGTGGCGCTTTCGGTCTGCTGGTACATCCAGATAGTGAGGCCAAAGTGCGACATCGCGGAAGCCAGGACAGAGACGAGTTGGCCAACCCAGATGATAATAAAGGCTGTCATTCCAGCGGGCTGAGAAGAGGGTTTTGGCATAGGCACTTCTTGAAGAGACGGCTAGATGAATTTCATCCGAGCCGTGCCCGGATGAAGCCAGGTTACACTAAGCATTATAGAAGGAAAATTAAATCTGTCAATATGTATCTTTCATAATATGAAAGAATACACAAAATTAATTAAATAATATTCATGGGGCGATTGAGACTGCTCAAGAATACCAGCATCATAGAATAGGGGAACGACAGATCACCGAGCGTTGGTTCGCGCCCCGGGGAATACGCACGAAAATTTCCTGTCAGCTTTGCCCATTTCTTTGGTAAAATTAGTTCCCTGTGCCTGGAGCACAGGTTAATTGCAAGAAATTTACTGTTTAATTTTGGCCTGTTCTTTAAGGGTTTACCTGTATGGAATCACCTGCTGTTAATCTGACCGACGCGTATGCCAACCGGCGCACGTTTGCCATCATCTCCCACCCGGACGCCGGGAAAACCACCCTGACCGAGAAACTGCTGCTATACGGCAACGCCATCGACCTGGCGGGCAGCGTGCGCGCGCGGCGCAACCAGCGCAGCACCACCTCGGATTGGATGGATATGGAACGCGAGCGCGGGATCTCGATCACCTCGACTGTCCTGCAGTTCCCCTACCAGGAGCGGGTGGTCAACTTGCTCGACACACCCGGTCACCAGGATTTCTCCGAAGACACTTATCGCACGCTGAGCGCGGTCGACAGTGCGGTAATGGTGCTGGATGCGGCGCGCGGGATCGAGCCGCAGACCCGCCGGCTCTTCGAGGTCTGTCGCAAGCGAGGCATCCCGGTCTTCACCTTCATTAACAAAATGGACCGCCCGGCCCGCGAACCGCTGGATTTGCTCGACGAGATCGAGAATGTACTGGGTATGCAGCCGGTGCCGGTAAACTGGCCGCTGGGCGATGGCCCGCAGTTCAAGGGCGTGTACGACCGCCGGGCGCGCGGCGTGTACCTCTACCAGCGCACCGAGCACAACGAGCGCATGGCCCCCGAAACCTTCCTGACAGTCGAAGAACTGCGCAAGGCCGGAATCCTGATCGCAAGTCACGTTGAGCGGCTGGCAGCGGAAATTGAGCTGCTGGACGGGCTGGGAATCGAGCTGGATCACACGCGGGTTCTGGCGGGCGAGCAGACGCCGGTCTTTTTTGGCAGTGCGCTGACCAACTTCGGGGTACGCCTGTTCTTGGAGGCCTTCGTCAACCTTGCGCCCCTGCCCCAGCCCTACGAGTCCGACGCCGGACTGGTCCTTCCGACAGACGAGAATTTCTCCGGCTTTGTCTTCAAGATCCAGGCCAATATGGACCCCAAACACCGCGACAGCGTGGCCTTCGTGCGGGTTTGCTCAGGGCGCTTTGAGCGCGGGATGAGCGTCACCCACGCCCAAACCGGCAAAGCCCACCGCCTGGCTCGCCCTTACAAGGTGTTTGGAAGCGACCGGCTGGTGATCGACGAAGCCTTCCCCGGCGACGTGGTCGGGCTTCCCAACACAGGCGAATTTGCCATCGGCGATACGCTGGTAGCTGGCAGGACGTTCAAATTCCAACCGCTGCCCCGTTTCCAGCCCGAACACTTTGCATTGCTGCGCAATAAGGACC
>CAZBDC010000048.1:3190-29651 GCA_964490575.1 uncultured Anaerolineaceae bacterium
GGACCTCAGCAAGTACAAGCAGTTTCTCAAAGGGCTGCGCCAGCTCGAACTAGAAGGCGCGGTGCAGGTCTTTTATAACGTAGACGCTTTCAAGCGCGAGCCAATCCTGGCAGTCGTCGGTCAGCTTCAGTTCGACGTGGTCCAGGCCCGTCTGGAAAGCGAGTACAACGTCCCAACCGAAATCGAGCACCTGCCGGTCGAGCTGGCTCGCTGGGTGACCGGACCCGAAGAGGCGATCCTGCGCATCCCCTCCCGCAGCGACGTGCTGCTGGCCCGCGATTCCGACGGCGCATATGTGGCGCTCTTTCGCGAGCCGTTCTACCTGCGCTATACCGCCGAGCGGAACCCGGGGCTGAAGTTCGAAGCGCAGAGTTAGGTCTCGGCTGCGCGGCAATCAATCCGGTTCAAGAGACGCCCAGGGCGCTTCCACCTTCCTAAGGTTCCGAATCCAGCATGCGCAGCAGCGCCTCGGCTTCTTCGCGGCAGTCTGCGCACATTTCCAGGTGACGCACTACCAGGGGCATCAGCCCGGCTGGATCCTCGCCTCGTTTCACCATTTCTACATATAGATCCATCAAGCGATAAACATCTTCGCAGGAATATTCTACTTCTTGCGTTCGTTCGACTGCTTTGAGCATCTGCTGCGCCGCTTCGGGAGGCAAGTCCATTGAGGTAGAAATACTCTTTCGATTCGTTTTTACAAATAACCGGCGAAAGAATTTTTTCATGAGTTCACCATTGCTACCATCCATCAAACGCCAAGAAAAGGCATCTCCTACCCGGCTTCAAAAACCGCCAGGATTTCGGCGATTTCTAACCCTTCCCTCGCCAGGCGGCGCTTTAAACGAAGCCGCACGTCGTGCATCATTTTATACACGGCGTTACGCTCGCTCCCCAGCCTGCGCGCCACCTCTTCCATCGGCATGTGGTGCACAGCGATGAGATTCATCGCCATCATCTGCCGGTCGGTTAGTTCTTCTTTCATCATCATCTGGAGCCTGACCAGCAAATCAACCTGGATCGCCTGAGTTTCGGGATTGACAGAGGCATCGGCCAGCAAGTGAGAAGACATCGGCCCTTCATCCGGCTCGGTAAGGCTTTCCAGAGAAACGTCCTTCCAGCGGCTGCGGCGTAATTCGGTAAGTGCGATGCGCACTGCTATCTTATAGACCCAGGTAGTAAACTGGCTGCGGCCTTCAAATGTGCTCAGGTGGCTCAAAACCTTGAGGGTCGTCTCCTGGGTTACTTCTTCGGCAAGCCCATCATACTGCGGCTCACCAGGTGATATCCAACCCGACAGCGCAGCCGGAAGGCCAGCCAGGATAATCGTGCGTAAATCAGCCAGGGCCACCTCCCGTCTTTCACCGGAGGCTTGCAGATCAGCCAGCCACTGCTCGTTGGTCCGTTTCAATATCTTCTACCCTTTTACCGCTTGTGCGCCAGTCCAGCCTGGTCAGAATGCGCCGGATTTTACCCGTTCTCACCACTGGCTCCTCCAATTTATTGGTGAACCACAAACCTGTTAAATTTTACAACAGAACCAACCCGCAGCCAATATTCCGTTATTAACTGTCATGAGGCTGTCCAAAAAGAACTTTTGGGCAGCCTCTGATGAACGGGATTTCAACCGGATGAAAATATCAGGCTCGAAATCAGGGCCTTTGCGCCAGCCGGACAAACACCAGCCCTGTAACAATGCCGTAAATCAGGTGGCCCATCAGGCTCAGCCACTGCGGGGTTCCAATCTGAAAAACCATGTCGGTCATCCCCAATCCCAGGGGCATCAGAATCAGGGCGCCCAATACCCACCAGGCAATACCATTGACGATCCCTGAAATAACCGCGAACCTGGCACTCAACCTAAACCGCCCAGATGTCAATGCCACGCCATAGGTCGCGCCAATTACCGCGCTGATAGCCAGATGAACGACCGCCCCGACCACCGGTGACTGCGAGCCAACCAACCCAGCCACCATGGGAAGCATACCCATCATCGCCATCATCATTCCGAACACAACGCCGCCGCCCAACCCAGCCGTCGCACCCCTGGCAATGCTCTTGCCAAAACCTGATACCTGTACTGCGGATACTGCTGACATTGTTTACCTCCGTTTGGATGAATAATTTTCACTTCTAAAAACATAGACGGCGCGAATATTGAATTTCTTACCAGGTATATCCGCCAGAGACGTCAAACGACACATTAACTTAGTAAGTGGTGTCTCGATTGGCGCCAGTAAAACAGTAAGATTATCACGGCAAACCACATCTGATAGACATGAATTGTCTACGGAATAACGGAGTGCACGAGCGGTGACACATGAATTAATCAAAATCTACAGCACGGTCTGGTGCCCGGATTGCAAGCGAGCGAAGAAGTTCTTTGGCGAGCAGCGCATCGCGTACGAGAATATCGACATCGAGCAGGATCCTGAGGCGATGGCTTATGTCGAAAAAGTGAACCACGGCAAGCGAATCATCCCAACCATCGTTTTTCAAGACGGGTCCGTGCTGGTAGAACCGACGAACGCAGAACTGGCGGCTAAATTAGGTTTAAATACCCAGGCGCAGCGCCAGTTTTACGATGCAATCGTGATTGGCGGCGGACCAACCGGGCTTACAGCCGCGCTGTACATGGCGCGCGAAGGACTGGAGGTGTTAGTCATCGAAAAAGCCGGCCTGGGCGGACAGGTAGGGATCACCCAGGTGCTGGATAATTTCCCCGGCTTTCCAGAAGGAATATCCGGCGCGGAATTTGCGGACCGGCTGAGCGAGCAGGCTCGCAGGTTCGGCGTTGAAATTCTACAGGCAAATGAGGTGAAAAGAATCACGCCTCAGGATACTTACCTGTGTACGATCACGGTCAATGAAATTGAGTACGGGGCCAGAGCCGTGCTGCTCGCAACCGGCGCAAAGTATCGCCGGCTCAACATCCCGGGCGAGGACGAGTTGATCGGCACAAATGTGCACTTCTGCGCCACCTGTGACGGCGCTTTTTACAAAGGCAAGCGGGTGCTGGTCATCGGCGGAGGTAACAGCGGGTTTGAAGAAGCGCTGTTCCTGACCCGCTTTGCGGAACAGGTGGATATCGTCGAACACGGCCCACAAGTCAAAGCCAGCAGGATCCTCCAGGAGAAAGTTGCCGGACGGAAGAATATGAATGTGACCGTCAATCGTGAAATTAAAGCTTTCAAGGTCAAAGATAACCGGTTGGCCGGCGTGGTGATAGAAGACCGGGCCACCGGCATAGTGAGCGAATGGCAGTACGATGGCGTGTTCGTCTTCATTGGATTGGCACCCAACAGTGACCTGGCCTCTGGTTTAGTAGAGATCGATCCGATTGGCTTTATCCGGACCGACAAGGCGCTGATGACTTCTATGCCAGGTCTATTTGCCGCGGGTGATGTGCGCTCCGGATCGACCAAACAGGCTGCGTCTGCCGCCGGTGAAGGAGCGACCGCCGCGCTCATGATCCGCGAATATTTGAAAGAGGTTGGCTGAGGTCCAGCTTGCTTGCAAAATAATACACAGCGGTGATTGACTTACCTTCGCCGCGTGCTATACTGAAAATGGCGATTAACAGTATACGGCGATTACTTTGCCTTTATCAAACATAATAAAGAACACATCAGAGCCTGCGGCTGGGCCAGGAGGAACGCTGGGCCGGCGGTGCAGGAGTTCGCATCCAACCCGGGTTCAAAAGGAGGAAAGCGATGAAAACCGGTATGCGCGTTCTGATGATTCTGTTCCTGCTGGCGGCGCTGCTGCCCGCCAGCCGTGTCTCCGCGGCGGAGAACCCTGACCCACAGTGCGCCGAGGTCGCCCGTGAACTGGGCGCCAGCTACAAAACCGGCGTTATTGATGGGTCGATTTACTGCATCCTGTACCCACCTACCCGTAAGTGGAACCGCGACATGGTCGTCTTTGCCCACGGCTATGTCGACGCCCGCCAACCGATCGGCAATGCCTGGGATCAGATGATCCGGGGAGATGTCAACCTGCCCCAGATTTTACTTGGCCTGGGTTATGGCTTTGCGACCACCAGCTACAGCAAAAACGGGCTGGCGGTCAGGCAAGGCGTCAACGACGTGGTGGCACTGGCAAACTTCTTGCGGGCATCGAACAAGAAGGTCCGGCGCATCTACCTGACCGGCGCTTCGGAAGGCGGGCTGGTCACCGCTTTAGCGGCCGAGCAATTCCCGCAGTCTTTCAGCGGGGCATTCTCCACCTGCGGCCCGATCGGCGACTTCCAGGGGCAGATCCAGTACTGGGGCACCTTCCGGGTCGGCTACGATACGGCCTTCCCAACCAACCCGCTGGTGTCGCCGCTCTCCGGCTACCCCTATGGCCCCTCGACGCCGGTCTTCATCGACCCCTTCGTCGTGGAAAACTGGGAAACACTGGCCGCATACATCGCCAATGATCTGGCGACAAATCCGGTCAGCGGGCCGGCGGCCGTTGGGCTGCTCGACTACCTGGGTATCCCGTACGACCCGGCCGATTGGACCACGGTGGGCGAATCGCTACTCGGGTTGCTGTATTACAATGTCGAGGCGACCAACGACGGGCGCATGACACTCGTCCCCGGCACGACGCTGGAGGAGATCGCCGCCAGCAACAAGGGCAACCCTTACTACCTGCCCGCGCTGACCTCACCCATTTACCCGGCCGGATTCGAACCTGACCCCCTGGCTCTGGCAGAAATCGCCGCCTATTACCAGACCACGGCGAACCTATCGATCCCGATGGTCATCATGCACACCAGCGGCGACCCAATCGTGCCGGCCTGGCACGCCACCGGCTACCTGCAGAAAGCCATCGCCCAGCACACCCTGCTGCGATACGTCACTTACCTGCCAGTCGAGCGCTATGGGCACTGCAACTTTACCCCGGCCGAAATGGTCTTAGGGTTCTATGTAATGGTCCTGCGCGCCACGCTGCAGCCTTTCAGCACGGCCCAGATCGAGGCCGCCCTGCCGGACCCCAAATGGCAGGCTGAATTCAAGCAGCTTAAAGACAAAAACAAACAAAAGTAGGCGAGTACACGGTTAAATGATCATGCCGGCAAGCAGAGCTCACCGGCATGATCATTTATCTTCTCAATCCTTTACGGGACGATCACCGCGGTGCTAAAAATTGCGTCCAGCAGATCAAACTCCGCGTCATCGCGATATTGAAGCTGGACCAGCACCAGATATGACTGCGGGTTGACAATCGGCCGGGCAGCCAGCACGAGGACGTTGCTGTTGACGCCGCCACATTTATCATACATCTGCACCTGCCCCTCGTAGGTGCCGTCGTTATACTTGGATGAGCCGTTCGGGCGACAGTCCGTGTAGAATCCGCGCACGCCTTCCAGCAGGTTCGCATAACCGCCCAGGTCGCCCCAGTCTTCGGAAGTGGCAATAGAGATGCCCGGGATATCCCAGCTTTCATTGTACGTCTGTAAATCAGGCGATGCGGTCAGCATCTGGGCGGTGAAATCGTATTCGACATTCCCGATGGTCCATGTGCTCTGCCAGGGGCTGCCATCATACTGCCAGTCAGCGGGGATATACATCGCGATCACATCGGAATTGTCCGCGGCGATGACGGTCCCGTCCTGGCCCTCATCGCCAGAGGCCTGCTCGCCGCCGCCAAAGGTACCGGTCACCGCCAGCTCGCGCCCGTTCAGTTGACCTTCCAGGATTTCCTGAGTCTGCCAGCGGATCACCGATAAGCTAAGCGTGTCGGAAGCCTGGTGAGAGCGCAGGATCTGGCAGTAATCGGACATCGTCCCATCCGTGCCGAGCACCAGCCCCTCCATTTCCCAGATGATATCGCCGGCTTTGACGCCGCTCTTATCCGCCGCGGAACCGCTTTCGACCGAAGACACCCAAATTCCACTGATGGATCCGTCCTCTGACATGACCACCTGGCCGTTGACGCCGATCGAGTTGACGTCCCTGCCTTCTTTGAGCTCGCTGATCACTTGCTCCGCCTCGGCGCGGGTGATGGCAAAGTACTGGTTGCTGTTATTGTTGGCATAGTTCACGCCGACCACCCGCCCGTTCGCGTCAACCAACGGACCGCCTGAGTTGCCCGGGTTGATGCGCGCGTCATGTTCCAGCACGCTGCCCACCGATGTCCAGCTGGTGCGGCCATCTGCGTTGGCTTTCGAAACGATGCCCTTGGTGAGGGTAAACTCCGGATCTCCCAAAGGAAAACCGGCCGCGTAAACTTCCAGGCCAACCTTGGGGCTGTCCTCGTACCAGTTCAGATACGGGAAATCGGTTCCATCGATCTTGATCACAGCCAGGTCAGAACACTCCGAAACGCCCAACACCCGCGCGTTATAGACTTTCTCCTTGTCACCCCCCACCCACACTTTCAACAGCGCCGCGCCGGTCACTACGTGGTTGTTTGTCACAGCAATCCCGGAGGGATCGATCAAGAAACCTGAACCCCGGCCGGCGCCGTTTACAACCAGCCCGACCTCAGGATCAAGGAATGTACCCTGGGCCTCGATCTGAATTGTCGCACTTTGGACCGAATCCAGCGTCGTCACCAGGCCGGCCGGGATTTCTGGCGTGCTGGTGCTCGCTGCGGTTGGTTCGGCCGTTGGAGCCGCGGTCGGCTCTGCCACTTCAGCCTGGGTGGCCGTGGGTTGGGTCTGTACCTCAGCAGCAGGCGCCCCAGAACTACAGGCAGCCAACAAAACAAGGACAATCATTGCAAATAGACCGGCTAGCTTTCGTGAAGCTGACTTCATGTTATCCTCCCTGAGTCAAGTATGTGTTATGGCAAGTCCAAAACTTGTAGTGCGAACGCGTCCACAGGAGTCGCGTAAAGACACAGCTTCGAATCCAAGGACATGAAAATTATTACATAAATTTTATAGAATGTCTATATATTTTCGGAGATTAGTCTGATTTATCCAATAGAAATCACCCCCGCACCCTCGCGTCTCAAATTCTAATGGCTGGACGATCGATTTGCCCCAGGGTACTGGCGTAACTTCCCAGCGGACCCACCGGATCAATCATTTCACCCAGGGCAGAACAGGGCACCAGAACATACTGTGGGGGGATGCGATCAATTTCAGGTAAAATGTAAGGCCTGACCAATAAGTGATTCTGTCAGGTTTGGAGGTCAGCATGTTAAATTCTGATCCTGCCCGCCAATTCCACCGTTTCCGGATCGACTCCGGTTGGGAACCGGCGAATATTCGCGTTACCGCCGAAGCCCAGGTGTCACTGAGCGTCAACGGACAGGACTGGTTGAGCTTCACCTGCACCCCGGCAGACCAGGATGCGCTGGCAGTTGGTTTTTTGTACAATGAAAAGATCATCCAGAGCCGGGCCGAACTGGCAATGGTGGATGTGTGCCGCCAGGGGACGCACGTCGATGTGTGGCTAACCCACTCGGCCGAGCGCCCGGCCCGGTGGCTGCGCACATCCGGCTGCGCCGGCGGGCAGACATCGGTCCCCGTGCACAAGTCAGCAGAGACCCCCACCACCGGTGAGGCTGCCTGGAGTCCAATCCCTATCGACCCGCTGGCGATCCTGCGCGGCATGGAACAGCTCCTGGAAGTGCAGGACCTGTACCGCAAGTCGGGCGGCATTCACTGTTCGGCGCTAAGCGACGGAGAAAGCCTGCGCCTGTGGGCCGAGGATATTGGCCGGCACAACACCCTGGATAAGTTAGCCGGGCGGATGATCGTCACAGGAATAAAGATCAGCCCAATTCTCGTGCTCACCACTGGACGGGTCAGCTCAGAAATGCTGCAGAAGTCCGCCCGCCTGGGCGCCAGTGTAGTAGTCTCGCGAACCTCACCTACCGAGCTGGCGGTAGCCACGGCAGATGCCCTGGGGATCGTCCTGGGCGGCTACGTGCGGCGAAACGGTTTCACGATTTACACCCACCCGAAACGGCTAACCGGTTAGAACTGCACCGGCCCTTCCAGGCGCTCAGCCTCTTTCTCCGCGCGGGCAAATTCTTCCGGGCTGTTGACGTTGATGAATGACAGGCCGCCCGGGTCGATGGGTAAGATCTCGCTCATCGTCATCTCCCGTACCTTGACCGCGGGAAACCAGGCGATCATCCTGCGCTCGCCGGCCTCCAGCGCGGCGCGGACAGCCGGCAGGCACGTGCTGCCCCGGTACACGGCATGGAGCGGCTCCAATCCATCTGGCAAACGCGGGATAACCACGTCGGCGCCTGCTATGAGCAGAAGCGCCTGCTGGGCCAGGAGCAGACTGGGCCGCAGGAAGGGCATGTCGCAGGCGACTACGGCGATCAGCGGCGAGGTACAGGCCTCGAGGGCAGTGAGCAGCCCGCCCAGTGGGCCTGCCCCGGGCAACAAGTCCGCGTACAAGGGAACACCCAGGAAGCGGTAGTCGTCTGGGCGGTTAGACACAACCGCGATCGCATAACCCGGCGGGTTACCAGCCGCGCCCGCGCGCAGCCGGTCGACCAGGCGAGCAATCAACGGCTGCCCGCGGAAAAGCATCAGCGCCTTATCCTGGCCCATGCGGCTGGAGTGTCCTCCAGCCTGGATCACAATCGTAAGTGGGGCGTCATTTGACATCTTGTATATAATATACATAATTTATAAATTTACCACGGCCAGCCTGCCGCAAGATCAGGTACCGTACATCACTCACTGCCCTCTCAAGCAAGGAGATATTGTGCCAGAGCTTGACCTTTCCCTGCTTACCCCAGTTCTGGAGCGGTACGCCCCCCAGGGGCGCACCGCCCTCCTGCCAGCTCTTCACGCCGCCCAGGAAATCTACAGCTACCTGCCGGAGCCAGTCGCGGCTGAGATTGGCCGCGCATTGGGCGTCCCACTGGCTGACGTGCACGGCGTCATTGACTTTTACACCCTGTTTTACCCCGAGCCAGTCGGCGACTCGATCATCCATGTCTGCAATGACCCGGCTTGCGCGATGGCCGGCGCAGACGCGGTGATGAAAATGCTGACCCGGCGGTTCGACCTGGACGCAGGCCTGAGCAGCGGCCAACCACTGCGAATTACGCTCGAGCACTCGCCCTGCCTTGGGCTGTGCGAACATGCCCCGGCCATCACGATCTCCGGGCGGCCCGTCGCGCCAGCCAGCCCAGAATCCTACGAAGCATTGTATGCCGGCCGGGGAGCCCGCCCCCACAGCCTGGTTTTCCGCGAAGCTGACCTGCTGACCGGCAACTGCGGCAGGGGTTTCACCATGCCGCTGGAGAAATACATGGAGGGCGGCGGCTACCAGGGCCTGCGCCAGGCGTTGAGCCGCCCGCCAGAAACGGTCATCGCGGAGGTAAAGCAGGCCGGGCTGGTCGGGCGCGGAGGTGCAGCCTTCCCGACCGGGTTAAAGTGGGAAAGCGCGCGCAGCGCGGCAGGTGAAACCCGCTACGTGGTCTGCAATGCCGATGAAGCCGAGCCGGGGACCTTTAAGGACCGCGTGCTTTTGGAAGACGATCCACACCTGCCGCTGGAAGGGCTGGTCATCGCCGCGTACGCCATCGGCGCGCCGAAGGGATACATCTACATCCGTGGAGAATACCAGTTCCAGTTCACCGCTATGGAAAAGGCCATCGAAGAGGCGCGCGCGGCTGGATTGCTCGGAGAAGATATCCTGGGCTCCGGGTTCAACTTCGATGTCGAGCTGCGCCGGGGCGCCGGGGCATACATCTGTGGCGAGGAAACCGCCCTGTTCGAATCGATCGAGGGCAAGCGCGGGTTCCCGCGCATCAAGCCGCCCTTCCCCACCACGCACGGGCTGTTTGGCCAGCCAACCGTGATCAACAACGTCGAAACGCTGGCCAACATTCCCTACATCCTGCGCGAAGGCGCTGCGCGCTACCGCGAAATTGGCACGCAGAAATCGCCCGGGACCAAGCTGTTCTGCCTGTCCGGCGACGTGGCCCGCCCGGGGCTTTACGAAGTCCCCTTCGGGGTCACCTTCGGTCACCTGCTCGACCTGGCCGGTGGAATTCGCGAGGGCCGGGAGATGCAGGCGGCCCTGTTCGGCGGCGCCGCCGGCGCGTTCGCTTCACCGGCCAACCTGGAAGTGCGGCTGACCTTCGAAGACCTGCGCGCCGCCGGGCTGCCACTTGGATCAGGGGTGATCACCGTCTTTGATACGACTCGCGACCTTCGAGACGTGCTTTTCCGCCTGGCGCGCTTCTTCGCGGATGAGTCGTGCGGCAAGTGCTACCCCTGCCAGATGGGCACCCAGCGCCAATTTGAGATCCTGCGGCGGCTAAGCCAGGGCCGCGCGCTGCCCGGCGATGTTGCCCGGCTGCAGGATACCGGCTGGACCATGACCGACGCGTCGCTATGCGGGCTTGGGCAAACCGCCGCATCGGCCGTACTCAGCGCCATCCGGTTATGGCCAGATTTATTCTCGCCTGCCAGCCGGTGAAAGGAACCGTCATGCTCGAAACAGTCACCCTGACCATTGATGGACAGACTCTCCAGGTTCCGGCCGGGACAACCATCCTGGACGCGGCCCGCTCGATTGGGATCGAAATCCCAACCATCTGCTACCATGAGACTCTGACCGCCAACGCGCTGTGCCGCATCTGCGTGGTTGAAGTTGAAGGCGCGCGAGCGCTGGCGCCCTCTTGCGCGTCCCGGGTGAGCGATGGGATGCGCATCCACACTCGCACGGAGCGGGTTATGCGGACCAGGCGCACGATTCTCGAAATGCTGGCTTCGAGCGTCGACCTTTCCGAAGCGCCCGAAATCATGGACATGCTCGAGGAATACGGGGCAGACCCTGAGCGCTATCCGGAGGCAACTCGCCGCGAGCCGCCCTTGCTGGACGACAACCCAATGTACATTCGCGATTACAGCCAGTGCATCCTGTGCTGGCGCTGCGTTCAGGTTTGCGCCGAAGATGTCCAGTATACCTACGCGCTCAACTTCAGCCACCGCGGATATGACACCCAGATCAGCACGTTCTTCCACCGGCCGATGCCTGAAACCACCTGCGTTTTCTGCGGCCAGTGCGTGGGGGTCTGCCCAACCGGGGCGTTGAAGCCTAAGCGGCAGTGGCTGCTCGAGCTGGGCTACAGCGCCGATGAGATCTCAGAGCTGACGCGCAGCGAGCGCAGGCGGCGCGGGCGTTCGGGGAGGGGTGTGCAATCCCCCAGCAGTGGACAGGAGGAAACGCAGGCATGAACAGAAGAGAACCGTACATCTTCGACCAGGTGACCCGCACCACCTGCCCATACTGCGGGGTGGGCTGCACGCTCGACCTGCATATCCACGACAATGTCATCTACCGGGTGACTTCGCCGTTCGATTCGGTCGTCAACCACGGCAACCTGTGCGTCAAAGGCCGCTTTGGCTACGATTTCCTTTACAGCAAAAAGCGCATTACCGTCCCGCTGGTGCGAAAAACGCCGCAGAAACCTGGCGCCCGCACACAGGCCTTCGACCCGGCGGAGTGGCGCGAGGTGAGCTGGGACGAGGCGCTGGATACCGTCGCCGCGCGGCTGACCGCCATTTACCGGCGGCGCGGCCCGAAAGCGATGGCAACTTACTGCAGCGCCAAGGCTACTAATGAAGATAACTACCTGCTGCAGAAGCTCTTTCGCACGCAGTTCCGCACGAACAATGTCGATCACTGCACCCGCCTGTGCCACGCCGCCAGCGTGGTGGCGCTGCAGATGGCGGTGGGCTCGGCGGCGATGAGCAACACCGCCGCAGAAGTGATCGAGAACGACGTTTTCATCGTCACCGGCTCGAACACCACCGAAAATCACCCAATTATCGCCCTGCAAATGAAGGCCGCCATCCGCAGGCGCGGCGCAAAACTGATCATTGTCGACCCCAGGCGGATCGAACTGGTGGACTTCGCCACGCTGTGGCTGCCGGAAAAGCCTGGGACGGATGTGCCAGTCTTTTCGGCCATGGCGCACGTGATCCTCAAAGAGAAATTGTTCAACCGGGCCTTTATCGAGGCGCGAACTGAAAATTTTGAGGCGTTCGCCGCTTCGATGGAGAAATTCACCCCCGAATATGCCGAAGCGATCTCGGGGGTCCGGCGCGAAGACATCGTCCAGGCCGCCCGCATGTATGCCACGGCCAAAAATGCAGCCATTTACTGGGCGCTGGGCATCCCGGAAAGCTCGCACGGCACCGATAACGCCCACATCCTGATCAACCTGGCCCTGCTGACCGGCCACATCGGGCGCCGGGGAACCGGGCTGAATCCCCTGCGCGGGCAGAACAATGTGCAGGGCGCCTCCGACTCTGGCGCGATGCCGTGGCACTACCCCGGCTACCAGCGGGTGGACGACGAAGCCAGCGCGCAGAAGTTCGAACGCGGGTGGAATGTCGAGCCGGGCGGGCTGAACCGCAAGCTGGGCCTGACCACAACCGAAATTCTAGGCTCCACCGGCAGCCCGGGCGGGGTGCGTGCGCTCTATATCATGGGCGAGAACCCGATGATGTCTGAGCCGAACCTGAACCTCACCCGCCAGCATATGGAACAGCTCGAGTTCATCGTCGGGCAGGACCTGTTCCTGACCGAGTCGACCGCCTATGCAGATGTGTTCCTGCCGGCCACGGCTTGGGCAGAGAAGGATGGCACCTTCACCAACACCGACCGCCGGGTCCAGCGCGTGCGCAAGGCAGTCGACGCGCCCGGGGAAGCACGTGCGGATTGGGAAATCCTGGCCGACCTGGCCCGGCGGATCGAGAAACGGCTGGGCCGCCCTAACAGCGCCTTCTGGGATTACACCCACCCGGCCCAGGTGCTGGCCGAAATGGGCAGCCTGGTGCCGGAATATGCCGGGGTCACCTACGCGCGGATCGAGAACCAGGGTCTGCAAACCCCCGTGCTCGATGAAAACCACCCGGGCACGCCTTTCCTGTTCGCCGAGCGCTTCCCGCGCGGGCGGGGCAAATTCCACCCGCTCGAATACACTCCCAACGCCGAGCCGACCGACGAAGAATACCCATTCACGCTTACCACCGGGCGCGTGCTCGAGCACTGGCACGGCGGCTCGCTGACCCGCAATGCCTCGCTGAACGAGATTTATCCCGAGGCGCTGATGGAAATCAACCCGGCCGACGCAGCGCAGTTGGGCATTCCGGACGGCGGCGCAGCGCGGGTCACCTCGCGGCGCGGATCGCTGGTGCTGCGCGCCCACGTGACGCACAAAGCCAACCCGGGCGTGGTCTTCATCCCCTTCCACTTCACCGAGGCCGCCGCCAACCTGCTGACCATCGACGCGCTGGATCCGCTGGCCAAGATCCCCGAGTACAAAGCCTGCGCGGTGCGAGTGGTCAGCGCGGCGGAGGAAGATCTGCCCGACCCAGGAGCCAGGCAGGTTCGGGGCAGGTATTGAGAAGCAGTTCTGCTTAGCGTACGATTCAATTACAGTTATGACACGGCGCTTGCGCTAACCCGGCTTAAACCGGGAAGGGGTTGCGCTCAAACCCGGACTGGTGCCAGTACGGATAAATCTTCGGTTGGTCGCTGGCCTCGTCCAACAGCGCAACCTGTTCAGGCGCCAGCTGCCAGCCCAGAGCGCCGATGTTCTCCCGCAGTTGCTCCTCGCTGCGCGCGCCGATGATTAAGGTGGCCACGCTGGGGCGGCCCAGCAGCCAGTTGAGCGCGATCTGCGGGATGGTCTTACCGGTCTGCTGCGACACGGCTTCCAGCGCATCCACAACGCGGTAGAGCCGCTCTTCGGGCACCTGCGGGCCGCCTTCAAAGGCATTTTTACTGCGCAGGCGGCTGTCCTCGGGCAAAGGTTGCCCGCGGCGGATCCGCCCGGTCAGGCGCCCCCAGCCCAGCGGGCTCCAAACCACGGCGCCGACGTTCTGGTCCAGCGCCAGCGGCATCAGCTCCCACTCATATTCGCGCCCCACCAGGGAATAGTAGGCCTGGTGCGCCACGTAGCGGGTCCAGCCATAACGTTCGGACACCGCCAGCGACTTCATCAGGTGCCAGCCGGAGAAATTGGAACAGCCGGTATAGCGAATTTTGCCGGCCTGGACCAGGTCGTCCAGCGTGCGCAGTGTTTCCTCCACCGGGGTCTGCGCGTCAAAGCCATGCAGTTGGAATAGGTCGATGTAATCGGTCTGCAGGCGGCGCAGGCTACCCTCCACCGCGCGGATGAGGTGGTAGCGCGAAGAGCCCACGTCGTTCGGGCCAGGACCCCGGCGAAACGTGGCTTTGGTCGAGATGAGCACCTGGTCGCGCCGGCCCTTGATTGCTTCGCCGAGAATCTGCTCGGCTGCGCCGCCAGAGTATCCATCGGCCGAGTCAAACATGTTGAGGCCCGCTTCCAGGCACACATCCACCAGGCGAGTCGCCGCAGCAACATCGGTGGTATGGAAAGCGTTAAAGAATGTATCCTTGCCGCCAAAGGTGGCGGTGCCCAGCGTGAGAACGGGAACTTTCAAGCCAGATTTGCCCAGGAGTCGATATTCCATTGTGCGGTCTCCATTCAAAACACATTGCCTGAATAAGTATTGCCATGAGTCTACCGGAATTTCCGCAGATGGACAACCCAGTTTGTCGAGTTGGCTACCAATCCAGGGAAAGGAAAGTACAATAGAAAGCCAGCCAGGCCTTCCGCCATTTGCCGGCATAAAGCTCCAAACGGATAAGATTGAAGAAAGACAGGCATGGACAAGATCGATCAAAGCTCACCCAACGCCCGTTTGCTCACCGGCGCGTACCGCATCCCGGTCGAACAGGCCGTCTCGGCCCACTTCGGGCGTGCCTGGCGCGTACAGAAATTCAGCGACATGCACGACCTGGCATCTCACCCGGCAGCGGTGCTGTCAGATGGAAGCACGCCGGTGTTCGTCAAGTTGAGCGAGGCGGCCCACGGGCAGGACCAGTTCGAGGTGGAACTGGCCGGGCTGCGGCTGCTGGCTGAGCGGGCCGGCGCGCTGGTCCCGCCGCTGATCGGGGTGATCTCCGTCGAAGGCGGGGTGATGCTGGTGATGGAAGGGGTGCAGGCGGTGGAACGTGGGCCGCGGGAGTGGCGCCAGATTGGGCGCGCGCTGGCGCGCATCCACCAGGTGAAGGGGGCCCGGTACGGCCTGGACCAGCAGGGCTACTTCGGGCCGCTCTACCAGGACAACCGCCCTACCCCAGACTGGCTGACATTCTTCACCGAGCGCCGGCTGTGGCCCTATTTCATCGGTGCAATCGACTCGGGCCACCTGCCCACCGACGCCATCCGGCTGGTCGAGCGCCTGATCCAGCGCCTGCCCGGGCTGGACATCCCAGATGGGGAGCCGGTCCTGCTGCACGGCGACGCGCAGCAAAACAATTTCATCAGCACCGCCGGCGGCGCGGTGGTGATCGACCCGGCCATCTACTACGGCAACCCCGAGATGGACCTGGCTTACGTCGACTATTTCCAGGACGTTCCGGAGGATGTGTTCCTGGGCTACCAGGAACTACTGCCGATTGACCCAGGCTTCCCCGCCCGGCGCGACCTGTGGCGCGTGCCGGCCTACCTGGCAGCGGTGAACGTTGAAGGGCAGGTGCACCTGGAGAAGCTGCTGCGGGCAGTACGAAAGTACATTTAAGAGGCTGCGTATGAAGCAAAAGGTACCCATCATCCAGGCGGATCACATCGCGCCCTACCCTCTGACAAGGCGGTCGAATGACACCAGCCCAAATTGACATCCACATGCACACCTACTACTCGGACGGGCGCTTTTCGCCGGCCGAGGTCGTCGAAGCCGCAGCAACCCGCGGGCTGGGGGCCATCGCGATCACCGACCATGACAACACCCGTGGGATGCGCGAAGCCCTTCCGCTGGCTGCCGCGGCCGGGATCGAGCTGGTAGCCGGGATCGAGATGACCACCCGCTGGCCGGAGGCCGGTCTGCCGCCCGAGGACGAGAACGTCGACCTGCTGGGCTACCTGTTCGAGTTGGACAATCCCGAGCTGCGCGCCTTTGAAGAAAACCTGCTGGCCGACCTCCACGCGCGGATCGAATGGTGCTGCGCTGCACTGACAGCACAGGGCTGCTCGCTGTCCATGGCCGAGGTCCTGGCCGAAAACCCGCGTTACGGCGGAGCCATGCAGGCCATCCAGGCCCTGCTGAACAAAGGACGCGCGCCGAGCTGGCGCGAGGCAGCCCGGCTTTTCGATTCAGCCTGGTTGAAGGTCCGCCCGCCAGCCCATACCATCCAGGAAGCCATCGCTGTCATCCACCACGCCGGCGGGCTGGCCGTGCTGGCGCACCCCACCATCGTCCGCCCGGGCGGCCAGCCAATCGACGCTCGCTGGCTGGGGATGCTGGTCGAGGCCGGGCTGGACGGGATAGAGATTTACCATCACCGTCTGGACGAAACCGCCCGGGCTCACTTCCTGGCGCTGGCGCGCCGTTTCGACCTGGCTATTACCGGCGGCTCGGACCTGCACGGCTGGTATACCGGGTTGGGACAGATGGACGGCCGGGCCGTGCCCATCACGCTTCTGGAGGAGCTGAAGGCAAGGAAGAATGGCAGATAAATCCCGCCGCCGGCGCCTGTTCGAGCACCCTGGCTACCCGGCCGAGCTCTTTTTGCTCAGCCAGGATCATGACGAGCAGGATATGCTCGACCAGAGGATAGGAACCCGGATCGCCTTCGGGGGCACTGCCGCAGGCCAGCGCCAGGATATGGTCGAGGGCTACCTGGTCAGCCCTGCGCAGGGCGCGGCGGAAGCGGAAGATAGCCGGGTGTTTCTCCAGCAGCGGCCGGATGCTTTCGGGAGGCGCGTATTTATTCATAGCGTTTTCTTCCTCCAGTATGACCGCACAGTGCCGCAAAAGCTATCCCCCATGTGGGTTACCCCGGGCAGCGACCAGCACCAGATCCAGCTGGCGTGGGTCCGGCGGTTGGAACGGGTGCTGGCCGAGCTTGGCATCGCCTAACCTTCGCTTTTCCACTGCACATCCGGCGTATAATATACACACCATGCTGATCCTGCTTCATTCTTCGAAAACGATGCGCCACTCAACCGGCGAGTATGCCCGGCTGCGGCCGCCGCTGCTGCTTGAACAGGCCCAAAGGCTGGACGCGTACTTAAAGACCCTCACTCCGGCCCAGCTTGAAAAGATCATGAGCCTCTCACCGGCGCTGGCCGAGAAGACCCATGCGCTCATCGCCGCCTGGACGGTCGACCCCGCGGATCAATCGCCGGCCATCGACAGCTTTGTGGGCGATATCTACAGTGGGCTGCACGCCAACGACCTGCCACCGGACGACCGCGATTATGCAGACGAGACCCTGCGGATCCTTTCGGGGCTGTATGGCATCCTGCGGCCCTATGATGGCATCTGCCCCTACCGGCTGGAGATGGGGTATAAACTGCCCGACCCGGCCTTTGCCAGCCTGTATACCTTCTGGGGCGAGTCGATCGCCGCCAACCTTCCCGCGCATGGGCCGATCATCAACCTGGCCGCGGCGGAATACGCCCAGGTGGTGACGCGCTACGTGGACCGCTCGCGGTTGATCTCCCCCAGGTTCCTGACAGCCAACCCAAAAACCGGCCGGCCGGAATTCGTGGTGGTTCATGCCAAGATCGCCCGGGGCGCCTTCGCCCGCTGGCTGATCAGCAGCCGCATCCGGCAGGTTGCCGAACTGCCACAATTTGATGAACTTGGCTACCATTTTGTCCAGGACTTAAGCGCTCCCGAAAACCCGGCGTTTGTGTGCGAAACATTTGAAGGAAAGGGATTGAGCATCCGGCTGCAGTAAGGAGAAATCCAGGTTGATCCCACCTACGCCCGCCATGCACATCAGAAGACCAGGCATAAACGATCTGTTAAGCACGCTGGCCGCTGCTGCCGTGTTGATAGGTCTTTATCTTGCCAGCCATTACAGCTATTTGCTGTTCCACACAGCCAGCGAACTGGCCAGCATTGCGCTGGCCGGCGCTATTTTTGTGCTGACCTGGAACTTCCGCCACTTCTATAAAGACAGCTTCCTGACCTTTATTGGCGTGGCTTATTTGTTCAGCGGCTTTATCGACCTGCTGCACACCCTGGCGTATAAAGGGATGGGAGTCTTCGTGGGGTACGACACCAACCTGCCCACCCAGCTATGGATCGCTGCCCGTTATGTGCAAAGCGTCTCACTGCTGGCGGCCCCGCTGTTCCTGAAACGAAAAATAAGCACCACCTGGTTGCTGGGCGGTTTCTCCCTGGTCACCACCCTCCTGCTGCTGTCAATCTTCACCTGGAAGATCTTCCCGGTCAGTTACATTGAAGGGATAGGCCTGACATCCTTTAAGATTGGCAGCGAGTACTTCATCGACCTGCTGCTTGCCGCAGCCATCTTGGCCCTGCTGCGCCAGCGCCGGTTCCTGGATCGGGTTGTCTTGCAGTGGATGATCCTGGCGATCGGCGTAACCATTCTTAGCGAGCTGGCCTTTACGCTATACTTCGATGTCTACGGACATACGAACCTGCTCGGCCATTATGGCAAAATCATCGCCTATTACCTCGTCTACAAGGCTGTGATCGAGACCCAGGCAAGCAAGATCTACGCTGATATGATCCAACTGCGCGAGGCAGAAAGCGCGCTACGCGCCAGCGAGCGTAACCTCAAGCTCTTTATCGAATACTCGCCCGCCGCAATCGCCATGTTTGACCTGGAAATGCGCTTCCTGCTGGCCAGCCGGCGCTACCTGACCGATTATCAGATCGTTGAGCAGGAGATTATCGGGCGATCGTTTGTCGAGATTTTCCCCACGCTGGCCGAGCGCTGGCAGGAAACCTTCCGGCGCTGCCTGGCCGGCGCAGTCGAAAAATGCGACGAGGATCCATTCCTGGCAGAAGATGGCAGTACCGTCTGGATCCGTTGGGAGATGCGCCCCTGGTACATCTCCCAGGCGGAAACCGGCGGCGTCATCTTGTTTTCAGAGGTGATTACCGAGCGCAAACGCATGTCAGAAGCGCTTGCCCAGGCAAACGACGCCCTTCACCTGTCTGCCGAACGCCTTAAGATCAGCAACCATGAACTGGAACAGTTTGCTTTCGTCGCCTCGCACGATTTACAGGAACCGCTTCGTAAGGTCAAGATGTTTGGCGACCGCCTGAAAGAGCACCTGGACAATGCGCCCCCCGGGGTGATTGGGGCAGACGCCGTCGATGACCTGCGCCGGATGCAGAGCGCCGCGGAGCGCATGCAGGCCATGATCATCGGTCTGCTGGAGCTATCCCGGGTCAGCACGCGCGGCGGAGTCTTTGCGCCAGTTCACCTGACCCTGGTCGTGGAAGAAGTCGCAAATGACCTCGAAGCACTCGTCCACGAATCCGGAGGGCAGATCACAGTTGAGGAGCTGTACTCAGCGGAGGTGGATGTCAACCAGATCCGGCGGCTGTTTATAAATTTGCTTGGCAACGCACTCAAGTTCCATAAGCCCGGTGTTCCGCCGGAAATCCGGGTCAGCGCGGCCCATAATGGATCGTCGCTTACCCTCACGGTCAAAGATAACGGCATTGGGTTCGATGAAAAGTATGCCGAGCGGATCTTCCAACCATTCCAGCGCCTGCATGGGCGGAGCCAGTACGAAGGCAGTGGGTTGGGATTGAGCATTTGCCAGAAAATCGTCAGCCGCCATCATGGGAAGATCGAAGCCCACAGCCAGCCCGGCCAGGGCGCCGAGTTCCGCATTACATTACCGGTCGAGCAGGCCGAAAACCGGCTTACAAAAGATCAAGCGAGCGCCGGCCCCTGAGCAGCAGCGGAACACTGAAAATTGCCACCAGCCCGGCCATCCAGAGATAGGCAGAGGCCACCCCAAACTGGTCGGCTGAAATGCCCAGGGGCGGCTCGGTGAAGGTCAAAAACACCGTCGAGAGCAGGGACTGGATCGAGAGCAGCGTGGCGCGGGCCTGGTTGGAAACCCGGGCCTGGAGGACTGCCAGCAAGACCGGCTGAGTGAGCGAAAACAGGAAAGCAAGCAGCGCGGCGACCGCCAGGACCGGCCAGCCAGGAGCCAGCCCAACCAGGGCCAGGCCGGGTATAAGCAGCAGTGGAACGCCAAACAATAAAGCCTGGTTGCCCAGAATCCGCTGCGCCAGGGGCACCGCCAGCGCGCCGGCCACGCTCATGCCCTGCACGGTCACCATCACCGGCCCCAGAGCTGCCACCGGCAGCCCGACTGCCAGGGTGAGAGGCTGCAGAAAGGTGACCGCGTAGAACGAGACACACCCCAGCAGGACCAGGTAAGCCGCCGCCCAGCGCAGGATGGACTGCTCGCGCAGCGCCGCCAGCGCCTGGCGCACGATCGACAGGTAGGAATCCTGCGCCGCGGTTGGTAGATCCCCATGCGCCGGGGCAGATGGCCTTGAACCATCGGGCCTGGCATCAGCTCTCCCGGCCGGTAAGGCCGATGCCCCACCAACCGTTTCCTGCATCCCAAGAATAGGGACCAGGGTCAGGGCAGTCAGCAGGCTGGTCAGCACAACCGGCAGGACCAGGCTGGTCGCGGCAATCAACCCAACCACCAGGCCTGCCAGCATCGAGCTGAGCGTGCCAACCGCCCCAGCGCGCGCCGAGATGCGGGCATAATCCTGCTCGCGGCCAGCGGCCCGCAACGACTCAAACAGCAGGGCTTCATCCGCTCCCGACTGGAATGTGGCTGCCAGCGCGCCCACGAGTTGGGCCAACGCCAGGACCCAAAAGGAACCGGATAGGGCAAACACCATCCAGATCAGGCTGCTCATCACCGCGCTGATGGCCAGCGACACCCGCCTGCCAAACTTATCCGCTACCACCCCGGTCGGGATCTCAAACAGGAACTTGCCCACCCAGAAAGGAATATCCAGTAGGACGACCTCAGTCATGCTGAAGCCATAGTGCTGCTGCAAGTACACCACCCACAGCACGATCGGCGTTCCCAGGCTGGCGCCGCGTAGCAAAGAGAAGATAAAGTACCGTTTAATGTTCTGGGTCAAGCAATCCTCGCCAGGTGGTGAAAAAATTGGCCCAATTCGGGTCAACAACGGCTGCCCATAGAGGAATAGCCAGAGTCCAGGCTCAAAATACTTGGAATCACAACCAGTGATATGGTATAACCTTTATGAACAAATCCATCCTAATTTTACAACAACCCTGGGGGACGGCATGAAAAGCAGACGATTTTCACACGCGAAGTGGTTGATCTGGCTGGTGGTCGCTTTCTTTTTATTCGGCTGCGCGCTGACCAGCCCGGTGCAGCTTGAACCCGGCAATGTGGAACCGGTGGACATCCCAACGGCTACCCTTGTGGCCGAAGCGCCCGATGAGGAGCCCGAAGAAGAGCCAGTCGAAGAACCGACCTTCGCGCCAACTATATCGGGCAGCGCAAGCGCCAACGATATCCAGGTCGATTACGTTTACACTACCAACCTGATCACCATTCTCTATCCATTGTATGGTTCGACCCTGGACGATTTCGTGGTCATAAACCTGACCAATCAAAATGCCGGGGCAGTCAAGCTGGTCGTACAGAGTGAAGTGACCGGCTACACAACCCAGAGCATAGACACGGTGACGGTTGAAGCAAATGAAACCCTCGAAGTGCGCCAGAACCCACGTTTAATCCCCGAAGCAATCGACAAACTCAATGTCGCGAGACCGGCCCAGTTCCATCTGCGCGTGGTTTACCTGGACAATGGGGTCGAAAAACCAGTCTTGGACGAAACCGGTGAAACCCAGGTCTACGCACGGCGTGATTTTCCCTGGTCGATACCCGGATTTAATGACGAAGAAGTGTGGGAGCTGACGGCAGCGATGGTGACACCGAATGATCCGGCTGTTGAGGAACTGCTCCGCTATGCGGCCGACTACACCGATTCGGGTATCATCACCGGCGGCTACAGCGGCTACCTGAACGACGAAGGCGGCAAGGTCTGGGACCGGCTAGAAGCGATCTGGCAAGCCGAAGAGGAAATTTACAACCTGACCTATATCAACACCTGGGTCTCCTACGCCCCAGGCAGCGTCCAGCGCATCCGCCTGCCGGCAGAGGTGCTGGACCAGCGCAGCGGCAACTGCATCGAGCTGGCGGTCCTGTATGCCGCCGCAGCCGAGGCAATGGACCTGGAGGCAGCCCTGATCGGCATTCCTGGGCACGCCTTCGTGGCCGTGCGAACGGACATGGAGAATGCCAACTATTACTTCATCGAGACCACCCTGATCGGCCGGTCCACCTTCGCCGAGGCCGTCGATGTTGGCAACCAGGAGTTTGAGGAAGCTTCGCCCCACCTGGATGCAAAAGACGACTACTACCGCTGGGTCACGGTCCAGAGCGCACGAGAGAAGGGCATCCTGCCGCTGCCCTGGCATTAATGAACAACGGTGGACTGACCGTTAGCAGTAAAACGTGATGAACAGGTCGCGATAGCTTCTTCGAGGCACTGCAAAGGATCGAAACCTGCTCAACAAAGCACCTGGCAGTGCTCTTGCAACCGGTCCGATTGTATAATGGGAACCGATGAGCAAACATAAGCCTGTCCTGAGCGTGCTGTCCGGTCTGCTGCTGGCCTGCCTGATTTTTGGGGTGGCCGGCGCGGGATTCCTGGCGCTGCGTGGGGCTGAGGAGGTGGGGATCGCTGCATGGCGGGCAGACACGCGCAGCATTCCGGAGAGCGGGCCGGCCGACCGGGCGTCCACCGGGGAGCCCAAGCCGCCCACAGCCCGCCCCACCACCACCCGCACGCCTTTCCAGCCGGCGGAGAACACGCCGACGCCTACCCCCACCTTCACCCCTACCCCAACCGCCACGCCGACCGCTACCGCCACCCCAACCCAGACGCCAACCGCCACACCCACCCAGACGCCCACGCCCACCGAGACGCCGCCCCCGCCCAGCCCGACGCCTGAGAACCTGCTGCCCGAGTCGGCCCAGGTCCAGGGCGTCATAGGCTATGCACAAAGCCTGCCGCTCTCCTGCGAATCCCGCTCTGCGGTTGATTGGGCCCGCTTCTTTGGCGTCAACATCGGCGAGCTGGATTTCCAGTACGCCCTTCCCTATACCGCCAACCCCAACACCGGCTTTGTCGGCGACCCGCGCCACGAGCGCGGCCTGATCCCGCCAAACTCCTACGGCGTGCATGGCCCGCCTGTAGCCGCCCTCCTGCGCGCTTATGGCCTCAACGCCCACAGTTACAGCGGCCTGGGGTTCGCCGATCTACAAAAAGAGATTGCCGCCGGTCGCCCAGTCATCGCCTGGGTCATCGGCAACGTGTGGGCGGGCTACGGGAGGTCTTACACTGCGCCCGACGGCGAAACCGTGACGGTGGCCCCTTTCGAGCACACCGTCATCGTCACCGGCTATGGCCCAGATTCAGTGACGGTAGTGGACGGTAACCTGGTTTACAGCACGACCACCGAACAGTTCCTCCGCTCCTGGGAAGTGCTTGGGTTTATGGCGATCATTATCGAGTAGCCCATTTCGCTCTGATCCGGCTAATTTTCACCGGATTAAACATAGTTTTTACAGCCCCAAACCGCCCGGATAGGTAGAATAAAGTTGATTATAATTGGCGGTATCTGTGTCCCGGTTTTTGCCGGTGTAGCAAGATGTATCTTGGAAAGGGGGTATAGCATGGATCAATACGACCTGATTTACGTAGATGATGAAGCAACCATGACAGCCATCTTCGAACAGATGGTCAAGCTGAAGTATCACCACTGGCGGACCGCGGCGTTTATCGACTCGCAGGACCTGCGCGAGCGGATCGTCAAGAAACAGGTGGCCGCGCGGGTGTGGATCATCGACCTGATGATGCCGGCGGTTAACGGAGTCGAGATTGCCCAGGCCATCCGCCAATCCGGCGACAGCCAGGCCGTGCTGATCGCCTACACCGCCCTCGACCCGCAGACCCTCTCGCGCAGCCCCGCCTACCGGGATGGGCTGCACCTGTTCGAGCGCGTGATCGGCAAGCAGGAGGGATTCATGAAAGTGCTGGCCGGGCTGGACAGCGCCTATCTGCGCAAAATAAAAACGCAATCCCAATAAGCTCTTTCTACCCGTAAAACCAGCCAGGCCCAGAGACTTTTCGCGTCCCTGGGCCTGGCTAGCTTTTACCTAGATTCCACTAACGATACTGAACCGGATTTATTGCACATTAAAGCTGGAAGTTGCCACTGCAGGCGTGAAACCTGTCATAGTTGCTGTTGCTTCCAGATTATAGGTGCCGACGCCATTCTTCCCGGTTGAAACTTTGTGGAAGAACTTTACCGTCCCGTCCGGACCGGTAATACCAGACAAATTGATGACTTTACCCTTAGGTGGGGTGATCTTCAAGGCTACAGATGCACCGACAACCGGCACACTATCCTGATCCACAACAGTAACGATAATAGCTACCGTCTCGTTGTTGATGTAGGAGGTCTTATTCGTGGCGATCGAGACGGCCAGGGCGGGTTCTGAGGTGGTACCGGTCAGCTGGTCCAGAGCAGCCTTGGCCTGCACCAGGCCATAGCCATAGTACACATCGCGCCCTACGTCGCCAAGGTCTTTTGCGGTGGCGGTCATCGCCTCACGGATCTGGACATTTGTCCAGGCAGGGTTAGCGCTCCAGATGAGCGCTGCCACACCCGAGACGTGTGGGGTGGCCATAGATGTACCATCCCAATACTCGTAGGAACTGGTCTCGTAGTCGATCTTGCTGACCAGGTCACTAAGAACGCCCAGTTTGTTTTCGACCAGGTAAAGACCGTCTTCCTGGCTGAGGCTGATGGCCGGGATAGTTGAGCTGTAGCCCTCCCCTAACGTTCCCAGGAAGTTGCCAGGAATGTTGTTGTAAATCACAGCCGCAGCCCCGCCGCTATTCTGAACGTTCATGACCTTGTCATAAAAGCTGATATCGCCGCGCTGGCACAAGACCGTCTTCCCGGCCCAATCGCCGGTCGCCGTGCACAACCCGCCATTAACCAGTGGGGCGCTGACTTCACCATAAGGTGCATACTCGATGTGGTTGCCAGAATAAACTACCCCGTCAACCGTCAAGGTATTCGTGTTCAGATAAGGCACGGTGCTCTTGACAGCCACACCAGGAGCGGCCAGTTCAACCGTTTCATTGAATTGCGAGAAGTCCGCCACCAACTCGTTTTCATCAATCGCCGCGACGGCCACCACCGAAGAATACCCGCCCGGGTATTCAATATCGGAAGTAGCAGCGTTACCCGCCGCCGCGATCGACAGGGTGCCTGCGCTGTAAGCCTTGTTAAAGGCGCGCTCTTCCAGCTTGTTCTTAGTGGGCCCGCCCAGGCTCATGCTGATCACATCCGCCCCGGCTGCCACGCAGCGGTTGGCTGCATCGGCCAGGTTGGAAGCATAGGTCCACAGGCAGTCATCGCCAAACACTTTGACGATGTACAGATCGACAGCGCCTGGGGTTACGCCAACCACGCCTAATTCATTGTTCGCTGCTGCGATAGTGCCTGCCACATGCGTGCCATGACCACAGTAATCTCTGTTCCAATCGTCAGGATAGCCTCCGGTTACATTCACGGTACTTAAATCCTCGTGGCTTGTGAACAGCCCGGAGTCGATGATGCAAACCAACATGCCATCCCCGGTCGGCGCGCCAGCGTCCACCTCACCGTCCTGGTCTGTATCCCAGACATCCCGCGCCTGGACCATGTCAATGCCGTAGGGCACATCCTGGCTCAGCATAAAGCGCTTGGCGTCTTCTTCGATCATGACCACGTTCGGGTTGCGGCGGATGCCATCCAGGGCTGCTTCCGGCAGGCTGACCACGAAGGCGTTCATGTCCTCGAACTGGTAGTGGAACTGGGCCTGGGCGTTCTTGAGCGCCGCCTCGACCCGCGCGGCCTTCCCGGGTTGGAATTCAACCCACACGCGCACCCGCCCATCCTGCGAGGCGGTCTGCGCGGGCGTGGCGGTGGCCATCGCCAGCATCATCGTGATCGCGATGATCGATAAAATAACTTTCATAACTCTTAAGCGCTGCATTGTCCCTCCCTCTTGGGAATCAATCTGCGTGATAAAAATTGGCTGCAATGATGGGGAATACCCCCGCAACAGGAAAACCAAAAATTTTCAGGAAAATGAGTGAAGCCCCACCTCCTTCCCCGCCCCTCCCCGGCGCCCGTCTTCCGGCCTGACACAGCAAAGCCCCGCCCGACCTTCTGGCTGAGCAAATGTCATGCTGGTCTAACCTTCGGTAGAACGGACAAATAGCCCCCTACACAAGCTATCCGGACAAGGATGGGCCGGGTGTCACAGAATCAGGAATAGTCTGTCAAAAGTATACAGGAAAAATTACCCCAACGGGATAATCCTTCCGTATTATTTTTTGCCAGGTGACATAAGATCGCCCGCGCCTGCGGCTATTTCAGATCTCCCAGGCGAGCGCCAGGCTCGCGATAACGCCGGTAGTAATGCGTGGGGGTCAGCAGAGTCACCAGGCGGTTGAAGAACGGCACGCGCAGCAAGACAGAGAAGACAAGATCGGAAGAGCGTCGTGTAGGGAAAGAGTGTAGGATAGGGTGTA
>CAZBDC010000049.1:0-29416 GCA_964490575.1 uncultured Anaerolineaceae bacterium
CAAAAGTACTCCGGGCTTGGCGGTGGGGTGTGGCCGGCGCAGCCGGCCACACACAACGGCAAAAGTAGCAAAACAGAATAGTTGTCCGGAATTCATTTCAATTTACGGAGGTCGCTCTCACCCGCAAAATCGATCAAGATGGAACGATTATACCCGCGATCGGCCGCCCGGCCTAACGGTGGACCTGCGGCAGATAGGCCGGGTAGCTGGGCGCCCAGCCCCGCGTGACGACGACCGGGTCGCCGGGCGTATTTTGCCACAGCGCGCCCAGCGTCTGACCGTCGATCCCGCCGAACTGGGCCAGGAAGTCGACGTATTCTTTGGAAGCCACCTGGTAGTACAGGGTCGCCATCACCCGCACGGCGCTCTCCGGGACCGTATACTCGGCCTGGTCGAAGTAAGCCCCATCAGCATAAGTGTACCCGACCGGGCGCAGCCCATCTTTGTCGAAAGCGGCCTGGGTATAGCCACGCGGCGGGATGCGGTTATCTTTGATCCACGCGTTGTTGAGCGAGAAGAAGAATGATTCACCCGCTGGCAGGTTCAGCAGGGCCGCCAGGTTGCTGCTCAGGCCCAGCTTGGCCTCATAGACTTTGGGCGGTGGATCGACCGCCAGCAGACCGGTCTGGGCATCGTAGGCGCCGGATTCGTAGACCAGGCTGCCGCCGGCATCGAAGGCCTGCAGGTGGATCCACATCCGGCGGCCCTCCGGGTAGCCGGTCGGCAGCTTGTGTCCGGTCTGGTTGGTCACGGTGACCCGCACGCGGCGGCTGCCCGCAGCGGGCGGGTCGAGCTGGACGGCCAGGCTGGCGGCTTTGGCCAGGAACGAGCGGGTGATGGCCTGGGACCCGGCCAGGTAGCCTGCCTCGCCGGGCGCGCTCAGCCGCCAGGCCGGGTCCTGGAGCAGGTCAGGCAGCCAGGTGTTGGCCCCGGTGAAATCGAGCTGCGGCAGGCAGCCGGTCGTCAGGCAGTCGCGCTGGAGCGGGTTGAAGGCCGCGTCGGCCGCCGCGCCGGTGGCGCGCGGCATGTGGCAGTCCTGGCAGGTCTCCACCACCCCACCCGGCTTCTGGCCGGCGAACTGGGGCGCGTAGACGCCGCCGTTGGCGTAGGCGCTCAGGCGCCACTCGTCGAAGGTGCGCTCGATCGGGAACATCCCATTGGCGGCGTCGGTCTCAAAGTTGGGGGCCGGCTGGCCGTCTGGGTTGGGCCAGTACTCGCCGCGCCCCGCATCGTACGAAAGCAGCGGGTTGCTCAGGTTGTGGCAGGAGCCGCACACCCGCGCGCGGGTGACGGGATCGCCGCTCTGCCCGAGCAGGTCCGTGCGCAGCGCGGTGTGGTAAGGGAATGTGACGGCCAGGCTGAACGGGCCGCGCCGGTTGTCGTTCGGGTCGAGGATGAGCATGGCGCTGCCGACCGTCGCGGCGGGGGGTGGGAAGGGCAGCCCGGCGCGGATGAGCGCGTCGATGGTGCTGGCTTCGTCATCCGGGGAAGGCTGCCCATCAACCATGCGGTGGCAGGTCAGGCAGGCCACCCCGTTGGCAATATCCTGGCCAAACAGCGCGGAGCCGTCCGCCGGCTCGCTGCGGCCTTCCAGCCAGCCCTTGTTGGTGTGGCAGCGCAGGCAGAACTCACCTGAATTAGGCGCAAAGGCGTTCGAGACCGCCATAGCCGACCACGCGAGCGGGTCGCGCCCGGCCTGGCTCATCACGCTGCCGCGCCAGCGGTCGTAAATCGGGGCGGAGTGGCAGATGTCGCAATCCTGCGATATTTGCAGCGGGACGCTCAGGCCGCCCGGCTGGGTGCCGGGCAGGAAGAAATTCTCCACGGTCGTGTGCAGGACGGCCGCCGGCACCCACAGCGCGGCGGCAATTTCCAGCGGGTCGATATCCGGCCCGCTCAACGCCACCCGGTTGACCAGGCTGCCGTCGGCAAGGCCGGCCGAAACCGTCACATCATACCGGACGGTGACCTCGCCGTCTTCCGGCACAGCCCCGCTCCAGGTCACCGTCTGGCCGCTGATCCCGGCCACGCCGCCCGAAGCAGACAGCGCGCGGATATCCTCCAGCCCGGCCGGGACCGGATTAGAGAAAGACAGGTTGCCGGCTGCCCCGCTGTTTCGCAAGGTAATCGTAAAGGTGACCGGGTCGCCCCGGTCGGCTGAAGGAACCGAGGGAACAATGGTAGAGCCGCTCAGGTTAGGGACCGGGCCGGCGGCGCTCTCCAGCCGGCGGATCGACCCATTGTAATCCGCCAGGTAGATCTCGCCTGCTTCATCCTCGCCAAAGGCGCTGATGTTCAGCCCGGTGTTTTCAAGCTCCAGGACAGGCGTCGAAAAAGCGGGCGTCGAACCGGGCAGCCGCGCCAGGCTCCAGATCCGGCCGGTGCCAAAGTCGCCGTAGTAGTAGCGCCCGTACAGGCCGGAGAACAGCGCGCCGCGGTAGACATGGCCGCCGGTCACCGAGACGCCCAGGGTATGCGCGTATTCGGCGATGGGCGGGATCAGCCCGGCCAGGTAGGCCGGGTCATTGCAGGGCGCCACGGTCGAGTAGGTGTGCAAGCCTTCCAGGCAGCGCCAGCCATAGTTCGGACCAGAAAGCGATCCGCCCGCCTGAAAGTCAATCTCCTCCCAGAGATTCTGCCCGACATCGCCGATGTACAGGTCGCCGTTCAGCCGGTCGAAGCTGAACTTCCAGGGGTTGCGCAGCCCATAGGCCCAGATCTCCCCCCGCGCGCCGCTTACCCCCACGAAGGGGTTAGAGGCAGGAATGGCATAGGGCGAGCCGCTGTCGACGTCGATGCGCAGGAGCTTGCCCAACAGCGTATCCAACCGCTGGCCGCTGTTGAGCGGGTCGCCGCCGCTGCCGCCGTCGCCCAGGGCAATGTACAGGTAGCCATCCGGGCCGAAAGCCAGGTGCCCGGCGTTGTGGTTGGTGTACGGCTGGACCACGTAAAGGATCTGCGTGCGGGTGGCCGGGTCAGCCAGGTCCGGGTTGGCGCTCGAGACCCGGTAGCGGGCCACCACTGTGTTGCCCACCCCAACCCGGTCGGTGTAGTAGACGTAGAAAAAGCCGTTGGTCGCGTAGTCGGGGTGAAAAGCCAGCCCGAGCAGCCCTTGCTCGCTCCCGCCGGAGACCAGGGCGCTCACGTCCAGGAACGGGATGGGCAGGACGGCCCCGTTTTTAATGATCCTGATCCTGCCCACTTTCTCGATCACAAAGAGGCGGTTTGTGCCATCGCCGGCGTGGGTAATCCCAACCGGCAGGGTCAGGCCCGAGGCGATCACGCGCTGGACCGAGATTGCGGACCCGGTCTGCCCGGAGGCCGGGCGCGCCTGCCGGGCGTTCCAGAACAGGAGCAGGACCAGGATTGCCAGAGTAAAAACTGCCAACCGTTTTTGCTTCATCGCGATAATCTCCTTTAAGCTTTTACGCCAGGATTTCGGGAAGATCTAAGAGGATCACATCCTGGCGACGGTCAGCTTCTGCGATGAGCTGTCCTGTGAAACCCGAACGAGCGCATAATGCGTAGAGCTTATTCTTTCCAGCCAACTCTGGACCAACCAGGGTGGCTTTACGCTCTAGATTTGCCAGGATATCCGTCCCCACGGGCTTTGTAGCCCATTTGCATTCCACAAAAAGCGCATCTTCTTCGCCCAGAGCAACCAGGTCAATTTCTTCGTTGGCGTTCCACCATCTGCCGACTTGCGTTGGAACAAATGGCAGCTTCCCAGATAAACCAGAAGTCCATAAGAACTGCCGGCACACCTCTTCAAAAATCGGGCCGGTGAACAGGTCCAACTGTGGCAAAATGACCCGCTCCAGGAGCAACTGCCCACCACCCACTTCTAATTGAGAGCGATTGGGATGGACATAACGAAACCAGAAGCGGAGGTAATGATCTTTCAGGCGGTAGATACCTCGCCGGCTCTTGTGCGGTTGGGTAGCCGTTACAGGAACAATTCTTTCCAATAAGTGGAGATGCTGCAAAATATCTAAATAAGCAGTAGCGCCTTCGAGCCCGGTCGCCAGCTTGATCTCGTTTAGCCGTGTTCTTCCGCCAGCGATGGCTTCCAAAATAGCGAAGTAATTGCGCGGTTCGCGCAGCTCTTGCTGGAGCACAAAGCGCACCTCATCATAGAGAAAGGCACCGCGGGTTAAGATGGTCTGAAGAATATTATCCGGCAAGGGCTGTCCTGGGAGGAGGTTTTGCAGGTAAGCAGGCGTACCGCCGTAGACTGCGTACGTGCGAACCTGATCTTCAAGTTGATAATCTTTAAAGAGCAGTCGGGCGTCATGAAACAGAAGTGGTTCCAGGAGATACTGGGCTGTGCGCCTGCCATAAAGCGGCGCTTTGTATCCTAAGACGGTTTCTTCCATCATTCCGATATACGACCCGCATAGGATCAGCATGATCTGGCTGTTCTTCAAGTTTTTGTCCCACAGGCGCTGGAGGATGCTTGCCAGTGGGGGATGTGCAGCGACCAGGTAAGGAAATTCGTCCAGTATCACCACCAGTCTTTCCATCTGCGCAGCCTGAGCCAACGCGTCGAAAAGGCTTTCCCAGGTGGAGTAAACCGCATCGATTTGGCCAGTACCAAATAGAACAGCGTTGACGACTCCCGATAATGCCGTGCGCAAAGACAGCTCGGAGCCGAGATCGGCGACAAAGAAGATATACCGCTTGCCTTCACAGAAGTGGTGGAGCAGTTCGGTTTTTCCAACGCGCCGGCGGCCGTACAAGACGAAAAATTCCGCTTTGCCAGAGCAATAGCGATTTTCGAGGAGATTGAGTTCAGAGACACGGTTGACAAACATGCCTGTGCCCTTTCGCAAGAAAATCCAGATTATGATAATCACGATTTCTTTATTGATTATAGCACGCGAACATGTAAATACAATTGTTGAGTCTCGGCGTTTGCTCGTTGAACTGAGTATGAATACAATAAAATGTAATTGTTCGCCTGGGTAATGGGAGGTACTCTTCTCCCTGTGGCCGAGTAGTTACAACAAAATTATATGCATTGTATCGCTATATAAAGCGCTAAAACGTCAGTCTTGCTTGCAAAAACGAAACCTTCAAAATAGGAGCCATCCAATGAAAATCCGCAGCCTGGAAACCTTTACCCGCCAGCACCTGGGCATCGTGCGGGTACGGACCGATGACGGCCTGGAAGGCTATGGCCAGCTCTCGCCCTTCAACGCCGATATCACCGCCCAGGTCTTCCACCGCCAGATTGCCCCGCACGTGCTGGGCGAGGACCCGCTGGCGGTCGACCGGCTGGCGGATCAATGCATCGAGGCCGAATACAAGTTCCCCGGCTCGTATGTCTGCCGGGCGCTGACCGGGCTGGATACCGCCCTGTGGGACCTGCGCGGCAGGCTGGAGAGGAAAAGCGTGTGCGAGCTGCTGGGCGGGACGCCGCGCCCTTACCCGGTATACGGGTCAAGCATGCGGCGCGACATCACGCCGGAAGAGGAAGCCGCCCGGCTGGCCCGGCTGTGCGAGACGCACGGCTACAAGGCCTTCAAGATCCGGGTCGGCAAAGTGTGCGGGCACGACCAGGACCAGTGGCCCGGGCGGACGGAAGCGCTGGTGCCGGCCGTGCGCCGGGCGATCGGCGCCGAAACCGCCCTGCTGGTGGATGGCAACAGCGGCTACACGCCCGCCAAAGCCATCGCGGTCGGGCAGATGCTCCAGGAACAGGGGGTGTGTCACTTCGAAGAGCCCTGCCCGTATTGGGAGCTGGAATGGACGGCGGAAGTGGCCCGGGCGCTGGAGATGCCGGTGGCGGGCGGCGAGCAGGATTACGACCTGTGCCAGTGGCGGCGGATCGTCAGCCTGCCGGCGGTAGACATCGCCCAGCCGGATATTTGCTATATCGGCGGGCTGACGCGCGCGCTGCGGGCTGCCCGCATGGCCGCCGAAGCCGGGCTGCCCTGCGTGCCGCACTCGGCCAACCTGTCGATGGTAACCGTCTTCACCCTGCACATGATGGGCGCCATCCCCAATGCCGGGCCATATATCGAGTTCTCCATCGAGCCGACTCCCTGGACGGATAACCTCTACTACCCGGCCCTGGAAGTCAAAGACGGGCAGGTGGCCATCCCGGAGGGTCCCGGCTGGGGCGTAGAGATCAACCCGGCCTGGTTAGCCGGGGCCGAGTACCGCGCCAGCAGCCTGGACTGAGAAGCGAATTACTCCATCGTTAGAATTTGGGCCCGCAGCCGCGCCATCCATTCCGGGCGAGTAGCCAGGACTTCTTCGGCGCACTTCCGTCCATCCATCAGCGGGCGCAGGTCGAGCGGGCGGCCCGACAGGTATTCGATGGCATAGCCTGCCTGGCGCAGGATCGCTATCCCGGCGGCGAGGTCCCAGACATGCACCCGGCGCGTCAGGACCCCCACCGCCAGCCCGGCGGACAGGTAGGCCAGGTGCGCCACGGTCGATCCCGAGGCTTTCAGGCGTGGATAGCGCAGCGCGTGCTGCTCGCGGGCATGCGAGTGCACGGCCAGGAACAGTTGCTCATCCTCATAGTCCTGCGCGGGCAGCCGGCCGACCGGCCGGTCATTCCAGAACGCGCCGCCCTCCCAGCCCCAGAAGAGGTCCTGGCTGACCGGCAGGGCAATCACGCCCGCCACCGGGACGCACTGGAAGAGCAGACCAATGGAGACGCCCCAGACCGGCTTCCCGCGGATAAATGCTTTGGTCCCGTCGATTGGGTCCACCGCCCAGGCCCAGTCAGAGTCAGGCCCAGAGGCCCCGGCTTCTTCGGCGATCACCTGGTGGCCAGGGAATGCGGCCCGGATCTCGTCCACCAGAAAACGCTCCACAGCCAGGTCGGCCTCAGAGACCGGCGTGTTATCACTTTTCAACGTGCCAATGGCATGATCCTGCAAGTCACGAGCCATGCGGCCGGCCTGCACAGCCCACTGCTTCATCATCTCAATATGCCCTACCTGCAGCTGGTTACCAATCATTCGCCCTCGGGTTCCTTAAACTGCGGGGTGGCCAGCAGCCGGTAGCCGATCCCGCGTACGGTCAGCAGAAAATGGTACGAGTCGTCCTGCGGCTCGATCAACTGGCGCGCCTGGCGCACCAGGCTGACCAGGGCCTCATCAGATACGCCATCCTGGGAGGGATAGTATACAGCTTCGATAATTTCATCCCGCCGGCAGGCCTCGCCCACGTGCTGGTAAAGATATTCCAGCAGCTTAAAAACCAGTGGAGACACGTCCGGGATTACCCGCATGCCAATGCAGACGAGGTGCGCCCGTGAATCGACCGAAAGACGGAGCGGGCCAGAGGAATCCTGGCGGCGGATGAACTGGGCGAACAACGGGCTGAAGACCACCACCTGGCGCCCCTGGGGCTGAACCAGGTGCTTGCGCTCCAGCAGGTGCTGAATGTCCGGTTCAAGTGGGGTATCTTTTATCACCGCCTTCAGCCCATCTTTCTCCGCATCCGAAAGGCTGTCCCAAACCCGCTGGCATTCAATCAACGCCGGAGAATGGTCCAGCAGCCGTTCGATCAGCCCCCTGTCGCTCAACTCGCCTTCCAGCGCGGGCAGGCTGTTGAAAACTCCCTGGATCAACCCGGCATGCCGTCCGCTCAGGCGGATGACCTGCTTGACGGCTGCCGGCGACAGCGCCACCCTGCGCCGGGCGATCACCTGTTCGATCATGCGCCGGGCATCGGCTTCAGAGTAGTGCCCCACCATCAGGACATTCTGGAGAATGCGAGCCGACAGCTTATCCTTGCGGGTCGGTTGCAGCAGCTCGGGCACCTGGTGCAGGCACAGGGCATAATTAAGCTCATACTTGTGCGCATCGCGCAACGCGCGCAGATGATTCAACGCCAGGTCCGGCAGGTCTCGAAACAGATCATCAAAACCATTGAACACAAAGTAAATATGCGTGCCCGTCTGTTCGATCAGAATATTCGCCGCCAGTTCCAGGTTGCGCAGCGCCAGGAGCGAATTGCGGGTCGTGATCACTTCCGTGCGCATCTGCCCGAGCTCTGGGCGCAAACTGACCATTCCAGGCCGGCGGCTGCAGCCCTCCACCAGAGTGGTCAGCATCACCTCGCACAGCCCCCAGTCAGAAATTTCTTCCACCCGGTTGCAGTCTACCTTTAACAGCAGGGGCGGGTTGTCGAAGTCAGCCAGGTAATGCGCCTGCACGTCCGGGCGGACGAGAAAGTCAACCAGGCGAGTCATTCCCCCGCCGGCCACGCCAACGATCATGCACGATTCGCCGGCGCGGACGTAATCGGTAAAAAACTGGCTGGCAACTTCCTGCCGGTAAGTCAACGGGGTCTCAGGTCCATATTCGGGCATCGGGTCCTCCAGGTGGAATTGGCGCTAGAACTGCGGCCGGGCAAACAGGTCATCTGAAGCGGCTACTGAACGGTGCAGGCGGCCAGCCAGGCGGCGGCCAGGTTTCTTGCCAGTGATCCAGGCGATAGCACAGGATCGACGCAAGCATGAGCGCCGGCAGGAGCTTGACCGGCGGATCTCCAGCATTCAGCAGCAGCATGGCGCGGAAAAGGACATTCAATAAGACACCATACAGGTACTCTTGTGCACTAACCAATCCCGACCGCCCGGCTGCCGTCCGGCGAAGAAACCGCACCATTTCCATTACCCGCGTGATCTGAAGATCTTCCGTTTCCAGGCGGCAGCTCTTCCGCAGGCGGGTCGAAGCGGCAGCGCTAACAAACAGCGCGTACAGCCGGTCAAGATCTTCCCCGGGAATCGCCACAAGGTGAACGAGCAGGTCACCCTCCAGTTCGACGAAATCCTGCAGGATGTGCCCATAGCCGGTCCGCTCAAAGTCAATCACCCAGACATTGTGGTTGCTGGTATCCACCAGCAGGTTCTCACTGTGTAAATCGCCATGCGTCACAGCTACATGGAAGCGAAGCGGCGCTCTTTTTCGCTCGCTCTCTACCCGCCGCGCCAGCCATTGGACCGGCTCAGGCAGGCCCAGTACCTGCCAGGCCGGCCAGCCCTGCAGGGCCTCAGCCACCCGCCCGGCCTGGCTGTACTCGAGCAGCTTTTTCAGCCACCAATCACCATACCAGACATCATCATACAGTTGAACCAGCGAGCTACTCTGGCGCTCCTCTTTTTGCTCGTAATGGGGAAGCCAGGTGTGGTTGAAAAACTGGGCCAGGCTGTCTGTAATACGCTTTGTTTTGGTCGCCGGGTCTGCATAGGCTTTGGAGAGTGGAATAATGTCACCAGAACCACCCAGCAGCGTGTACACCGCGCCGCCAATATCCCACAAAACCGAGCACTCTTCCAGCACAGGGACAAAGTTACCCTTCAGGTGCCGCCTGATATGACGGTGGTAATTATTGACGGCGGCTTCCATTTTGAAAGCGCGGGCCAGCTTGACAATGACCGGCTGGGTGTCTTGCTCCCAGGCGCGGAGCACAATCGCCCGCTGGCGCGGAAGCGAGGGCGTAGCCGGGCTGTGCCCGCCGAGATAATCCAGCTTCAGCCTGGTGGCCTTGGGAAACAGGCGGATCAAGATGTCAGCCGCCTCATCCCCAGGGACAGTCGGGTCGTCCGGGAACATCAAGCGGGCCACCTCCGCGGAAGAGAGTCCAGGCGGCCATTCGATCTCGACCGGGTGGCGGCACGCGCATAACTCACCGGCAAACCGGTCAAGTATCTCGCGCAGGTAGGCAGGGCTCTCCGACTTGCCCACAAATCCCAGGGCAGGTGAGTTGCTCAACGCTTCGCGGATGGTTTGGAAATGTACCGAGCCGCTGTGGATCACCGAGCGAGCAGGTAATAATTCCTTGATCAGGTCGAGCCCGCTCATATCCGCGTGATCGTGATCGTCGAGCAGGTGCAGATCCACTATCGCCAGCTGGCAGCGCCGGGCGCGGGCCTTCTCAGCGGCATCTTTCAGAAGCGCCCGGCCCAGGCCAAGCGCGATGACCGGTTCGTAATCCCAGTAGCGCAGCTTCGTCGCATTCGCCTCGCGGATTTCCGGGTCGTTATCCACCACCAGGACGCGGACTTTGCAATTCCGCAGCCCGCCGGCAATCTCTTCCTGGATCATTCTGGTATGCCTCCTTTCCCGCCTGAGCAGCCTCTCATCCGTTCTCCTGTTCCGCCTGCGCCGGCTTTGCGCCGCCGCCGGCCTGGCAACGCCGCTACTGCGCCCTGATCGGCAGGCGGATGCAGAAGGTCGCCCCCCGCCCAGGCTGGCTGGGCAGAGCCCAAATGGTCCCGCCCATGCCTTCCACAATCTGGCGCACCAGCAGCAGGCCATAGCCGCCCTTCTTGCCTGGCACCGGTTTCTGGAATAGCAGCGGGCGCAGCGCGTCATCGATCCCCGGGCCGCTGTCCTCAATCTGAATTTCCAGCAGTGACAAACCGCCATCCTCCTCGGTGGGGGCCGCCCGCACAATCAACTGGCCCTGGTACTGCATGGCCTGGAGCGAATTGCGCACCAGGTGGCGCAGCACCCGTTCGAGCCCAACCGTATTGATGCGGATCACCATCCCCTCGCAGGCCAGTTCGTATCGAACCGAGACCCCCTCGCCGCTGGTGCGGAGAATTCCATCGATCCAGGCGCGCAGGTCGTGGTGCACATCAAACGGCTTATCGGTGACATTCCCCCAAGGACCAACACTGCTCAACTTAATCGCGCTCTCGTCGATCTTATGCAGATGCTCGACGATTCCCTCGGCATCATGAGGGTCTTCTTTGATCCAGTAGACGTGCTCGCGGATGCGCCCAACCTCTCGGTTAATGTCGTGCGCGATCTCGGTCGCCCAGGCTGTGGCCGTCGCCACCGTCTCTTTGAACTGCAGCCGGTTGATCTGTTGCGCGCGCTCGATGGCCAGGCTGATCTGCTGGGCAATACCCACTACCAGGCGCACCTCTTCATCTTCGAAAGCATTCTGGATCGGGCTTTCCAGGGCCAGCACGCCAAGCAGCTTCTCTCCGCTGAACAGGCTGACGCACAACTCAGATTTGGTTTGCTGGATCATCCGGCGGTAATCGACATCCAGGTCAACATCCGGGACGTTCACCACCGCGATTTTGCGCTCGCGCAGGCTCTGCCGGGCCACCCGGGTAACAATGGCAAGGTCCGTCAGGCGCAGGAATTGGGTCCCGCGCTCTTTGGGATTGTCCACCCGGTAAAACCGGAAGGTTTCAGGGACAAACTCCAGCACGCGCCGGTTTTCATCATAGGTCAGCAAGCAGGGAATGGTCTGGGTATACTCCAGCAGATGGTAAAGCTGCTCGAGCGCCCGGGTGATAACCTGGCTCAGTTCCAGGCTGGCGCCCATTGCGTCAGTAATGTTCAGCGTGGCTTCGAGACGCGCGCTTTCGCGCTGGCGTTCTTCCAACCGGCTGGCATCCAGGATACTGGCAGCCACAATCTCGGCCAGCAGAGAAAACAAGGATTTTTCTTCTTGCGAAAAGCGATGGATCCGGCGGTAGTTAAAAAACATCGCGCCTACCACCTCGTTATCGGCCCGCAGGGGGAAGGCAGCCACCGAAAGGACCTGCTCGCGGCGAACGAACTCGCGCAGCACGCGCTGTTCGAGGAAAACATCCTCGGCCCACATGGGCTCGCTCGCTTCCATCACGCTCTGGACGACCGTGCCGGCCGGGATAATTTCCGCGCTGACCATATCCGGGTACAACAGGCCAAACGACGCCCCACGCTTCACTTTCTCGCTGCGCCGGTCATAGTACCAGATCGTCAGGGCAGACAGCTCCGGCGAGACCCGGCGCACCTGGCGGACAATCGCATTGAGCGTGTCCTCCAGGCTAGACGGTGCGGTAAAGGCACGCGCGCTCTCCAGGGCGCTGACCAGGTTTGTCTGGCGGTGAAGGTTATCCAGGGCCAGGGCGGCAATCGCTGCCAGGCGGTCCAGCGCTCGCTGGAGATCGAGGGTGATGATTTCATCCTGGGCAACGATATACAAAACCCCAAGCGCTTTGAGCCCGGTTTTGATCGGCGCGATCAGGCGTGAATGATCTTCATCCAGGTAAGCCCGCCCGGTTTCCAAAGCGGTGGAAATCCAGCCGCGTTCCTCCAGGCTCAAGGGACAATCGATCGAGATCGAGTCGGGCCGGTAGACAAAGGGGCGAAAGACCTGTTCGGGCAGATGGCTTGCAGGGCGCGTTTCCCAACTGGTCAACACTACCCGGCACTCGATGCGCCCGCTTTCGGCTTGCGCCGGTCTACCAATGCCCACCGGCTTTGCAGCACCCGCCAGTAAACCGGCGGCGGACTCCTGCGTCGCCCGCGCTGGCCCTGCAGCGCCAAATTCCTGCTCTGCCATCTGCCGCATCGCGTTGAGCAGGATACGGACGATGACCTGTTCCTCCGGGTTGGAAAGAGCCCCCTTCAGCACAGACTGCAAGATATTTAACTCGCGCTGGCTGGCCAGGCCCTGCTCCGCCAGCCGGGCATTCCGGATAGCAATTCCGGCCAGGTTGGCAAAGGTCGCCGCCCGCTGGACATCCTCCGCCGAGAAGCGCTGTGTTTTCCGCCAATCCAGGTACATCACCCCCAGTGGCTCCGCCGTCAGCGTGTCGATCACCGGATAGGCGATGAAGGCCTGGATCTTTTCTCGCATGATAAAGGGATGATGCCGAAGCAATTGGCCGTCGACGCGGGTCTGGTCCGATTGAACATCATTGACCACCAGGCGGCCGCTGTGCATGAGATAAGCGGCCACACCGCGCATACGCGGCTTGTCCTTAACCGGTTTGTCCCGCCCGATTAGCTTTCCCGCCCGGCCGATATGGTTAACATCATACTCATTGGGCCCACTGTTCTTCAATGGATAAATCGTGGCCCAGTCCGCATCGTTTACCGCCTGCGCCGCCTTGCAGATTTCATCCAGCGTGTCTTTCAGGTGCGTCTTTTCACTCTGCCGGACAATCGCGTTCGCAGCGTTCAGCAGCGCTTCCTGCCGCACCCGCCGCTGCTCATTGAGATAGACCAGCCCGGCCATGTTCAAGAATGTCTCCAACTGGTCGAGAACTTCCGCTTCGATTGGCTCGCCGCTGTGCCGGTTATCGACAATGACCAGGCCAATGCAGTGGTCGCCGGCCTTGAGCGGGACAATCGCACAGTCGGCCAGGTCAAACTGGCTGACGAAATCGGCGGGAAGCGCCCCGGCCGCCTCTCCAGGAGAAAGGGTCATCCGCTGCCCGGTTTGAATGACCTGGAACAGGGCATTAGCCGCCTGCCTTTCCGGCGCTGGCTTTGCAGCGTCCACCGCTGGCCCGCCAGCGTCCGCCGCCTGATCCGTGAAGACAAACCGCGCAGTCAGCTCTTCGAGCGGCGTCCGGCGCAGCTTGCCTTCGCGCAGCTGAGTCAGGAAACGGTCAAAGGTCATCCGCCTGCGCAGGTCACGCTCCCAATCGTGGTGGGCGGCGCGCGGCTCGATCTGGCCAATGCCCATGACACCCGACAGGCGGGTATTGGCGGCCTCAGCCAGAAACAGCCAGGCCCGGTTGAAGCGCAGCCCGTAGCTGGCACTGATAATCGTCAGCAGCGCCCGCCACATCCAGTCTTCACGTTCGATCACCAGCCGCACCAGCTCGGCGCTGGCTTTCTGCAGCAGGCCCAGGCGCTCTTCCTCACGCTCAACGATCCGTGAGACATAAATCGCCCCCACAACATGGTTGGTGACTGCCCACAGCAGATCGACATCGTGTTGGGAAAAAAACCTGGCCTGGCTGTAGTGCTGCAGGACCATCACCCCGATCATCCGGTTGGCCACCCACAGCGGAACGCCAACCCAACACTGCGCCGGCTCGCCATAAGCCCGGATGCCGTTGGCCTGGCAGTAGGGCTGGCTGCCATCCGGCAAGTACAGCGGCTGGCGGGCCTGCGTGCTGACAAGATGCCCCACCAGCCCGGCATGGATCTTCCGCAGGTGACGCCGCTTGCGCCGTCCATGCTCGTAATGCAGGCGAAAATCCAGTTTTTGCATGTCTTCGTTGACCAGCGCCACAAAGAAGTTATCCACTTCGAAACGCCGCTTTATCTGGATGCGGATCTGCTCCAGCAGGGTGTCCAGGTCGTTGACGTAAATCATGATCTGTTTGCCGATCTCGTTGATCAGCTGGATTTCGCGCCGGTTCTGCCGCTCGCGCCCAAACAGGCGGGCTCGCTCCAGGATAGCCACGGCCTGGCGAGCATAGAGTTCCAACAGCTTGCGCAGGTCATCGCTCAACAGGATCTCGTGATCGCCGTTATCCAGGCTGAGGATCCCAGAAAAACGCTCGCCGCTCCACAGCGGCAGGCAGGCCCATTCCCCGGCCGGCGGCGAAAAGTGCTCTTCCCCAAAGCGCTGTTCCATCACCCCAGGTCCCAGGCGGCGTTGGTGAAAGAAAAGCAGGTTTTTAGATTGGCGAGCAGCACGAGCGTACGGCGATTCTTCGATCAAGAACCGGCAGCCTGGAAAATCTTCCAGTGAGCCTGTTCCGGCCATGCAGATTCCCACCATTTCGGCTTCAACCGTCCCTTGAAAGGCCGGCACCCAAAACAACCGCGCGCGGGCAAAACCCAGCCGCAGCGCTCCCGAGACCACTACCTGTGCCACCGCGTCAAACTCATGCACCCGTTCAGCTGCTTCACTGATCTCAATCAGAACCTGCATCCAGGCCCGCTCACGCTGCACTCGGCGCCACTCTTCCAGGCTCTGCAGGATCGAAATCAGTTCATCGCTTTCGAAGGGTTTCTGAAGGTAGCGCGAAGCCCCGGCTGAATAAGCGCGCTGGCCGCTGCCCGCATCCCCCATGCCCGTAAGCACAATCGCATCGGTCGTGGGACTGATCCGCCGCAGAGTGGCCATCGTTTCGATTCCATCCACCCTGTTTTTCAGATACTGGTCAATCAGGAAAATGTCAAATAGCTGTTTTTCCTCCACCGACCGAATCACTTTCTGGGTCGCCTTTTCGGCCGAGGTGGCAACTTCAACATCGCTGACCGACAGGCCTGGCGCGCGCAGCAGGATGTCCCGCAAGCTCCGGCAGAACAGATCATCATCATCCAGCAGCAAAATTCGCCACATCGTACCCTCCGCCATTAGATCTGATACGGGAAATCTACCGCAAAGACAGTTCCACTGTTGATATAGCTTTCGGCTACGTACAGGCGCCCTCCTAACGACTCAACAATATTACGGGAGATATACAGCCCCAACCCGCTGCCATCCGGGCGGGTGGTAAAACCGGCGTCAAAGATCTTCTCCCACAACCGCCGGTGAATGCCCGGCCCGTTATCGGCCACGCTGATGCGGATCAGCGGGTGACTGCCCGCCAGCCGGAACTCCTGTTCCACCCGTTCCACCCGGATCATCACCTGCCCACCCTCGCGCGGGCGGATTTCGGCGATCTGTTCAATTGAATTCATCACCAGGTTCAGCAGAACGTGCTGGAGCAGCGGCATCTGGCTGCGGATGGCCATCAGGTTATCCCCGGCCTCAAAGACCAGGTTTACCCGGCTGACCGCGCTGGTCTGGCGCAGCAGGGTGAGGGTATCCTGGACCAGCTCGCCCATGTTGACAATCTGTTTCCTACCTACCGAGAGCAGGTCACGGAAAGCCCGGATCGTTTCCGTCAGGTTGATGACTGACTTGCGCACGTCGCGCAGGTGATCCTGCGCAGTGGCCAGTTCCTGGTCGAGCCGGGTAGGATTCTGGATGGCAAGCGCCCGTAGACCTTCCAGGTCGAGCTGCAGGTTCTTAATCGAATTGCTCAGCGGGCTCAAGCCATGGTTCAGCTCATGGGAAAGATAGCTGGAGAGGTGCCCCAGCATCGTCATCTTCTGGCTGGCGCGCAGCTGGTCGGTTAGCATCTTACGTTCCAGCAGGCTGCCAATCGCCAGGGCGGTCGCCTGGGCAAAGGCCACCTCCTCATGGTAGATCTCTCGCGCCTGCTGGTCAAAGAGGAACAGGCCGTAATCCTGTACCAGCCGGTTTGGAATCCGCACCCCCAGGCAGGCCGAGAACGGGTAAGACTGCAGCAGGTAGCGGAAGCGCGCATCATAATTTCCGGCGCTTATATCCTCGATCACCACCTGGTCGCCATCCTCAGCCACATCGCGAACCGGGCTGAAGATCAGGTCGTCCAGGTATGCAGTCACCCCGGCCAACTCGCCGACCTGGTGCAGGATATCCACCCGCCGGTGCACCGGATCGAGCCGAAACAGCACCGCCAGGTCGAACTCGGTGATGTCCAGGCAGCGCTGAAGCAGCTTGTGCAGCCCAATCTGGAAGGATGAACGGTCCACCTCCGGGAGCGCGCTCGCTGCCAGGTCCTGCTGGCGATCGGTCCCATCCGGGGCGCCTGCCTCCAGGCCGAGCAGCAAATCGATCAAATCATCGGGCATGAGCGGCTTGAGCAGCACCATCACCCCCGTCTCTTTCAACTGCTCGACCTCGGCGATATGCTGCTCCAGGTAGCCCCAGCTGGTCGAAAGAACGCAGTGCAGGGAGGGCCAGCGCTCGCGCGCGGACTTGATCATGGCAATCCCATTCATCCCGGGCAGGTTAATATCCACCAGCGCCAGGTCCGGCAACTCGCGTTCCAGCAGTTCGAGACCTTCCTCGGCTGAGCTCGCCAGGCTGACCCGCTGGCCCAGGTTTTCGAGGTAGTTGACCACCCCCTTGCCCTGTTCAGCATCATCCTCCACCACAACCACATAGCGCCGGCCCTCCTGGCGGGCCAACAGGTCGAACGGCAGGTCCTTCTCGCTGCGCTCCGCGCGCGAAGCCGGCAGCGGCGCAGCGTTCCTGTCACTGTACGAAACAGGAGCAGATGCCAGGCTGATCTGTTTCTGCTTCTGATCGATCTTAAGAATTTGCACCCTGACCATATCGCCCGGCCAGAAAAGGTCCAGCACATTTTCCTTGCACCAGGCCGGCAGCCGCGAGCGGTGCAGCAGGCCCGTCAGGCCAGGCTGGATTTCGATAAAAGCGCCGTAGTGCTTGACACCAGTGACGACCCCATTCACCACCTGTCCTTCGCGGAAGTTCTCCCCGATCTTCTCCCACGGGTCATCCTCCGCGAGCCGGGCGCTCAACTCGACATAGCGCCCTTCCTGCTGTTTGATGATCAATCCTTTCAAGTGAGATCCAGGTGGAAAATGCTCCTTCCAGCGCGCGCGTTCGCTGGCATCCCAGGACGTTTCCCGGATGCGGATCATCCCCTTCTGCTTATTCTCTAATTCGACCAGCAAGCCAAATGGCTGGTGGCTGATGACCGTGCAGGCGACCACAGCGCGCGTGATGGGTTCTGGTCTCATCCTCCGTCCTCCTGACAATGACCAACCGATTCATTTGTAAGCATAAGTATATAGAAAAAATTTCACCACAGTGAGTGCTCCACCCAGTATAGCGAAAACCGAGGCAGGCTACCTGATAATTCGCCGTCAAGTCAGCAGCAAGTTGCGATACAATTTCCAAGGAATCCTTGGTCGAGGAACAATGTCATGAATCTTCACGATCAACAGGTACTTCGCAGATTGGCCGGGCGTTGGATGGAATTAGCCAGCCTGCCGGTTATGGAGGAGCGGCGACGTTTGTGGACGGCGCTAAAGGACCTGCGCGCCGAACGACCAATGGTGCTGTTCGAAACCTGGACGCTGGAAAACTACGTGCGCGATGAAGAACTGGAATGCACAGATCCTTTCTTGCGCGAAGTCGAGCTGCCGATGCGGCGGTATATCCGCCAGGTGGAGGAAATTGGCGACGATATGGTCATCGAGCCCCACTGGCGGCTGTATTGGGACATCCAGGTCGACTATCCAGACTATGGAGTTGGCGTGCAGGCCACCCACGCAGATGATGCGCACGGCGGCCAGGTGGGCTATGCCTACAAACACCCAATCCGCACTCCCCAAGAGGTAGAACGCTTAAAACCGCGCACCTGGCAGGTAGACCGGGAAGAGACACGCCGCAAACAGGCCCGCCTGCAAGAAGCCTTTGGCGGGATCCTGCCGGTAGTAATTCATGGCACAGGCGGGCTGCACAGCAGCCTGACCGGCGGGCTGTTCAAGTTGATCGGCAACAACAACTTGCTGATGTGGACCTATGACGCGCCGGAAGCGCTCCAGCGGGTGATGACCTACCTGCGCGACGACCGCCTGGCCTACTTCCGGTGGCTTGAAGCAGAAGGCCTGCTGGGGCTGAACAACGATTCGGAACTTATTGGATCAGGCAGCCCGGGCTTCACCACGCACCTGCCCGCGCCCGGCTATGCTGGCCGGCCGCGCCTGTGCGACCTGTGGGCGTGGATGGAATCACAGGAAACAACCATGATTTCACCGGCCATGTTCGCCCGGTTGTTCCTGCCTTACATGGCGGAGGTGTGCCAGCTGTTTGGGCTGATTTACTACGGCTGCTGCGAGCCGGTCCACGATCGTTGGGGGCCGATCAGTGCCGCAATCCCGCACATCCGGGGCGTTTCCATTTCCCCCTGGTGTGATATGCCCAAAATTGCTGAAATGCTTGGGCGGGAGCGGATCTTTTCGCGCAAGCCGCGCCCCTGGCCGATCAGCGGGCCGGCGGCCGATTGGGATGCTTTAGCACAGGACCTGGATGAGACCCTGTTAGCCGCGCGCGATTGCAACCTGGAAATTATCTATCGCGATGTTTATCGTATCGATGGCGACCGGGCACGGCTGCGCCGGTGGGTGGATCTGGCGAGGTCGCGAATCGGTGGAAAGTTCTTGTGACCGCGGTTAGGTCCCCGAAACCCGATTCTGCCCTGCGGAGAAAGCAGTGGCGGGTGCTGCTCCCGCTGGGGGTGGGGTCGATCCTGGCGCTGACCGGCGACCTGACCCTGTACGCGGCGCTGCCCGCCTACGCCGCCAGCCGGTCTTTCGACCTGGCCATGGTCGGGTTGCTGTTGAGCGCCAACCGGCTGGTCCGCCTGGGCAGCAACCCGCTGGTGGGCCTGCTGCTGGCCGGCGCCCGCCGGCGCGGGTTCGTGCTGGCCGGGTTTGGGCTGGGCGCGCTTTCAACCCTCCTGTATGTCCTGGCCGGCGATACCGGGCTGTTCCTGATGGGGCGCCTGCTGTGGGGCATCTCCTGGTCGCTAATTAACATTGGCGGCTACTGCATGATGCTGGATATCACCGGCGAAGGAGACCGCGGCTGGGGATCGGGCATCATGCAGGCATTCTTCTTTGTTGGGCTGGCGCTCGACCCGCTGCTGGGCGGGCTGTTAAGCGACTGGCTGGGGTTCACCCAGGCGCTGGCAGTATGCGCGGCGCTCTCAGCCGCTGGCTTTTTGATCGCCCTGGTCAGCCTGCCGGAGACCCTGCCGCCCGACCAGGCTGTAAGACAGCGCTTTCTATATCTCTTGAGCGGTTGGCTGCAAACCTGGAAACAGCAGATCACCACTGCCCGGGCAATGCTCCATTCACGCACCCTGGCCGCCCATTATATTTACTTTGCCATCCACTTTGTGGGAGATGGGATCTTGCTTTCAACGCTCAGCCTTTACCTCCAGACCCACTATGGAAGCCTGTTCCAGGTGGGCGGATTCGGGCTGCAGGTAGCCTCAGCCGGCGGAGCGCTGCTGGCGCTGCGCGCGGGGGTCTCAGCCCTGATCGCTCCGCTGGCCGGTAGCCTGTCAGACCGGGCCGGCAGCCGCTGGGGCTGGCTGGGCTGGGGCGCCGGCCTGGGAGCAGCCGGGTTGTTCCTCATTCCGGGGTTGAACGCAGCCTGGGCGCTGCCGGCAGGCGTGATCCTGGCCTCAGCTGGTGGAGCGATGGTAATGACCCTGACCCCCCCGCTGGCCCGCGAAATCAATCCTGAGCAGCCGAGCGGGACCATTATGGGCCTGCTGGCAAACTCGGCCGACCTGGGCATGGCTTTGGCCCCGCTGGCAGCCTACCTGCTGTTGGAATACCTGTCGCTCGATACAATTTACTGGCTGGCCGGCATCGGGCTGCTGCTCAGCCTGCCGCCAGTCTGGGCAGCGGCTCGCTGGAAACCGGCCTCGCTGCCAGTTCCGAACAAATAACCACAAACCATCCAGCCCGGCGGGAAAAGCAATCCTCCAGGTGGTTCCGACCTGGCCAGAGCAAATATGATCGAATCAGCCTGACCCTATTGGAGACTTATGTCTGCGACAATGGTTGATCCAAACACAAATCACAAGAGCAAGAACACGCTGAATATTTTGAACTGGTCCATGCTGCTGATTTCGCTGCCCTTGGGCATCATCAACTTTGTCCTGCCGATTTATGGCAAACAAATTGGCGCCAGCGCGGTCGAAATCGGGCTGCTGTTCTCCTCCTTCTCATTCATGTCGGTGATCCTGCGCCCGCTGATCGGCGCCGGGCTTGATCGGTTTGGCCGGCGCTGGTTCTTCATCGCCGGCCTGGCCGGCTACGCGCTGACCATGGCGGTTTTCGCCAGCGCCGATCAGGTGTCGAAGCTGGTCGGCGCGCGCATCGCGCAGGGAACCGCCGCCGCGCTGCTTGGGCTGGCGGTCAACGCCATCGTGGCCGACCTGGCCGAGGCAGACCGGCGCGGCCAATCCTTTGGCGGGGTGACCCAGGCCGCCAACCAGGGGGGCATCCTGGGCACTTTCATCGGGTTTTCGATCCTGATGTCAGTTGGGATCGCTGAGGGCTGGCGTCTTCTGTTTTTCGGCTATGCGCTGGTTAGCCTGGCCGCGGTCTTGATGGCCTGGCGCGGGCTGCCTGAAACCCGGCCGGACCAGGTTGAAACCCGGCAGAGCCTGTGGCCGGTCCTACGCATGGTCTTCCGTTCCCGGTCGCTGTCGATCTTGATGCTGGTCGGCCTGGTGACCGGCGCTTCCTGGGCCATGACCTCCCCGATCCTGATGTTCTTCCTGCAAGATAAGTTCCAGGCTGAAATCACGACCCTGGGCCTGGCCTTCCTGCCCTCAGGGATCGTGTGGGCTGTGCTGCCATCCCGGCTGGGCCGGCTCTCTGACCGGTTTGGACGCAAGCCCTTGATCATCCTTGCCCTGGTAATCGCCGCAATCAACAACGCTTTGATCCCAGCCGCGAACAGCCTGGTCTTACTGGCCATCCTGTGGGCAGTCGAAGCAGCCTGCTTTGCCGCCAGCGACCCGGCCGGAGCAGCGCTGATCACCGACCTGACCGGGGAGAATCAGCGCGGACGAGCTTTCGGCCTGTTCGCGCTGGCCGGCGGTCTGGGGGCCGTGATTGGGCCACTGGCCGGCGGCTGGCTTTACCAGGCCATCGGTCCGGCTGCACCCTTCATCGCCAACAGCCTGGTGATTGCGGCCTGTGCTGCTGTAATGGGATTCGGATTAAAATAATTAACGCTTGCGGAACAGGCTGCGCACCAGGATCAACAACCCGACCAGGATGAGCAGGAGCGGCCACCAGTCGCCCAGCAGTTCTAACCCACCCAGGAACGAGCCAAAGATAGCAAACATCACCGCGCTGATTAAAATCAGCGTTCCGCCGCCATCGATCGCATCCCGGATTCGCCCCTCGCCTAACAGCCCGGCCAGGATAATCCCCACCCCAACGAACCCGGGGATCAGCGTCCAGGCATAAGCCCAACTGCCCCAATCGCCGGTCTGGGTCTGCCAGTACAGCAGGCCGCCAATCCCGCCCACGATCGCAGCCGGAACGGCCATCCCTGGCGCGCCCACCAGCAGGCCAAAAACCAGCAAGAACAGGCCCACTCCTATCACGATCAGCGGCCAGGTCAATTCAAGCCGCAGCCAGGAAAACTGCTCGGGGGCAAGCTGGTAAACCAGAAAAAGCAAGCCAAGCAGAATCAGCAGACTGCCACCCACAACATTTGAACGAGTCCGGCGTTCCATGTTCACATCTCCTTCACACCATCGATGTCCTCTACTTTACACCCAAATGACGCAAACTACCTACCCGGTTTGGCGAACTTCCGGGTCTTCGACAACCGGTTGCGGCAGGCCTCGCTTCAATCCTGGCAGCGATGCAGCAGCTAATGTCGCTTCCGCCTCAGCCGATCGAGGTGCTCGACCAGCGGGCGGAGAGAGTCGGGCATGGCAGATTCGTTTACGGTGATCGAATGCATCTGTTGATCCCACTCAATCGTGATGTGGTATTCAAAACGATCCACTTCTCCACCAACCGATTGGAGCCTGGCAGGCAGTTCAAAGAAACTGGCCTGCTCGATTTCGGCCTTCAACGCCTGGAACTCTTCTTCATCCAGGTCATCACCTTCCAAAGTGGTGGACAGGCGCATCCCGGCAAAACCGCCCACCCGCTGGAAATAAATGCGCATTTCATCACTCCGTGCATAATGAGTTCGGCGCTTCGCGCCGTTTGCGTGGGCGGCTGTGCGCCCACGCAAAACAGCCACTGGCCCAACCAGCTTAGCGGGACGGGCGAAATAAGTTCAGCAGCGACGTCAGGCATCCGGGCCGCTCGTCGGGCACGGTGCCGATCTCGATGCCAACCTCTGTCCAGCCTTTTCGAACCGCCTGCTGTTCCAGGCTGTTGACGCCATACAGCTCACCCGCGACCTGGTGGGTCAGGTTGGCGGCATCCTGGAAGGTAGACGAATTGGTCATCCGGTTGCAAAGGACCTGGTACCAGACCCGACCGGCCTTTTCCCAGGCCGGGCCGCCCAGTTCATAGGCAGTGATGTAGAAGGCTCGGTTCGGAATGCCAGAGTTAATGTGGACCCCACCGTTGTCATCCAGCGTGTTCACATAGTCGCGCATGTGCCCGGGCTGTGGATCCCTGCCAAGGACAGGGTCATTATAAGCTGTGCCGGGGTCTTTCATGGAACGGATCCCAACCCCATTCACGTTGGCAGTGAAAAGTCCCTGGCCAATGATCCAATCCGCCTCGCGGGCATTCTGGTTCAGCCGCCGCTGCTTGACCAGCGAGCCAAACACATCCGACATCGATTCGTTCAGCGCACCAGGCTGGCCATAATAAGTCAGGTTGGCTTCGTATGATGTAACCCCATGGGTCAGCTCGTGCGCGATAATATCGAGCGCGATGGTAAAGCGATTGAACAGGGCTTCTTCCGCCGGCCGGTCCTCATCACCATCGCCATACACCATCTGGTGACCATTCCAGAAGGCGTTGTCGTAACTTCGCTGGTAATGGACGGTGGAGATCAAAGCCAGGCCGCTCCCATCGATTGAGTCGCGCTGGTAAGCATCCTGATATAGATCGTAGGTCAGCCCGGATCCATCATAGGCTTCATCCACCGCCACGTCCCCGGTGGAGGGCTGGCCTTCCCCACGCACCAGGCGACCTGGCAGTGTACTGCCATTATCGGCAGAATAGACATAACGCTCCTTGCCTGCGCCTTCGGTCATGGCCTTCGCCCCACTCGGCACCTCGCCGCGGGCGACTGCCTCGCGCTGCTGCTTTAAGACGACGGTTGCCTGCAAGGTTTGTTCAGCCCAGGTCCGCTGGTCTGGAGTGCCATTGCGAGCAATATTTTCGAGCATATACGGCGGCGTGATGCACAGGACCGGTGCGTGTTTATGTGCGTGACCGTGTTTGATCATCGGAAACATCCTTTCTCATGAACATAATCTTCAGACCTGGCAATACAACCAGGACTTACCATTAATCATCATTCTATAGAATAGTAAAAAGTCGGCAAATAAGCAAGCGATTTCCAGGATTCACGGGTCATTTTTGTCAACAATTCCGGCCCGCAGCCCGAACCAGCGCAATATTCACCGGATTGTCCATTGCGGAGTACAATGTGGATAATTCCCAGGTGCACTTCAGCCAGGGAAATTATCTTAGAGAGCTGCTCAATGACCGAATCTCTCCCGCTAGGCAAACTTCCCCACGACCTGCTGGCCAGGCTGCTGGCCAGCGCCCCAATCAAAGACCCCCGCGTGCTGTACGGTCCGGGAATTGGGCTGGACTGCGCCGTGATCGACCTGGGCGAGCGGATGCTGGTATTCAAATCCGACCCGATTACCTTTGCCACCGATGACATCGGCTGGTACGCAGTGCAGGTGAATGCCAACGACGTATCGACAACCGGGGCGGTCCCGCGCTGGATGCTGGCCACCCTGCTGCTGCCAGAAACCGGCACCACCCCGGAACGTGTCGAAGCCATCTTCGACCAGATGTACCGCGCCGCGGCTAACCTGGGCATCTCGGTGGTTGGCGGGCACACCGAGATCACCTACGACATGCGCCGGCCAATCCTGATCGGTACGCTGATCGGTGAAGTAGAGCGCAGCCGGTTAATCGCTCCGGACCAGATGCAACCCGGCGACCGGCTGCTGCTGACCAAGGGAGTGCCGATCGAAGGGACGGCCCTGCTGGCGCGCGAATTCCCCGGGCGGCTTCTGCCCGGCCTGAGCCAGACTGAGCTCGAAGAAGCGCAGCAGTACCTGTACCAACCCGGCATCAGCGTAGTTCGCGATGCGCAGACTGCCACCCGGGCCGGCCGGGTGCACGGCATGCACGACCCCACCGAAGGCGGCCTGGCCGGCGCGCTGTGGGAACTGGCCGAGGCCAGCCAGCGCCGGCTGGTGATCGAGCAGCAGGCAATTTACATTCCGCCCCTGGCGGCGCGGGTCTGCGCGGTCTTTGGGCTCAATCCGTTGGCGACGATCGCCTCAGGTGCGCTGCTGATCGCTGCCGCCAAGGATGATGCGCTGCCGATCCGCCGCGCGCTGGAATCCGAAGGAATCGCCTGTGTCGAAATCGGCGGCGTTGAAGAAGGATCTGCGGCCGTCTGGCAGGCAGATGGCAGCCCGCTGCTCCGCCCGGCGCGCGATGAGATCGCGCGGGTGTTCGAGGAAAACTAATTGCGGTCTTTCAGTTCCCTCGCAAACAGAATATGGAAGAATACCCCGATGACGCTGACGATCAGGGCGCCCAGGAAAGCCGGCCAGAAGCCTTCCACCTCGAACCCATAACCGAATTCGGCCCCGATCAGGCCGGTCAGGTAGAACAGCAGCGTATTAATCAGCAGCACACCCAATCCCAGGGTGAGGATAATCACCGGGCAGCCCAGGACGGTCAGGATTGGGCGCAGGACGGCGTTGATGAACGCAAAAATAAGTCCCAGCACCAGGTACGTGACCCAGATATTCGGCCCCTGTGGATCGATCCCGCGCCCGTTCAGAATGCTAACTGCCACGAAAAAAGCAAAGGCATTGATTCCCAGCTCGATTAAAAACTTTTTCATGTTCTCGGCATTCCTCTTTTGATACGCTTCTCAGGTTGTCCTGTGTGAGCGACCGCGTCGCTCGCCCAAAACAGTACGGAGTCCGGACAACTTATTTTAACACCAGAAAAACAGATTGGGGGCCAGCAAACGCCCGATCCGGGGCTGCCTGACACTTGCAGTGAACGTAAATCTGCTGTATCGTATGAGCAGGTAGGTGAAGCCCATGAAAAAGATCGAAACAGTTGACTTTTTCTACCTGGCGCTGCCCGAAATTCGCGACATCGGCGATGGCAGCCAGGATGCACTGCTGGTGAGAGTCACCGACGGCGAGCGGGCCGGCTGGGGCGAATGCGAAGCCTCGCCCCTGGTAACCATTGCCAGCCTGGTTTGCCCGATGTCGCACCAGGCCTGCAAACCGGTGGCCGCATCGGTGCTGGGGCAGCCGCTCGAAAGCCCGCAGGACATCGCCCGCATACACCAGAAGGTGCGCGAGAACAGCATGGATCTTCTCCAGGCCGACCACGCTCTATCTGGAATCGACATCGCCCTGTGGGACCTGCTTGGCCAGCAGCGCCAGGAACCAGTCTACCGGTTGCTTGGCTACCCGCGGGCTTACCCAAAGACCCCATATGCCTCGCTGCTGTTTGGCGACACCGCCCAGGACACCTTTGAGAAAGCCCGGCGGGTGCGCGAGGAAGGGTTTCAGGCCGCCAAATTTAGCTGGGGGCCGTTTGGGCTGGGATCCGTCCAGGCGGATATCGACCAGGTGGTGGCTGCCCGGGCGGGGCTGGGTGCAGACTGCATCCTGCTGGTTGACGCTGGCACGGTATGGGGCACAGACGTCGAAGCGGCTGCCCAACGCCTGGAGGTTTTGCAGGCCTGCCAGGTCACCTGGCTGGAAGAGCCCTTCCATACCGGCGCCCTGGCGGCCTACCGGGCCCTGGCTGCCCGCAGCGGGAGCGTCAGGCTGGCCGGCGGCGAAGGCTCGCACAACGAATTTATGGCCCAACACATGATCGACAGCGCCGGGATCGGCTATATCCAGATCGACGCCGGGCGGGCCGGCGGAATCACATCCGCGAAACGGGTGGTCGATTACGCCGAGGCGCGCGGCGTCCAGTTCGTCACCCACACCTACACCTCGCACCTGGCTCTGAGCGCCTCGCTTCAACCGTACGCCGGGCTGGTGGAGCACCGCCTGTGCGAGTACCCGCGCGAGCTGAGCCCGCTGGCCCAGGCGCTGACCCGCTCGCACCTGCTGCCAGACGGCAGCGGAGAAATCAACCTGCCCGAGCGCCCCGGCCTCGGGCTGGACCTGGACCTGGCGACCGTCCGCCAGTACCTGGTCGAGACGGAAATCGTGGTCAGGGGGCAGGTTTTGTACCGCACCCCACAGGTATAAGTTTTTCGGACTTCATTCATCTTGGGCGAGCGACTGCATTCGCCCTACAAAACGATACAAGTATCAAAACAGCACAGAACTTGTTGGGTCGCCACATCACAAGGAGCAGATCATGAAGCGTTTTGAAGGCAAAGTGGCCGTCGTAACCGGTGGGGCCAGCGGAATTGGGGAAGCCATCGCCCGGCGCATCGCAGCCGAAGGCGGCCAGGTAGCCATTTTCGACCTGAACCCGGCCGGGCTGGAGCGTGTCGCCAGGGAATGCCCGGCGTTGCCTGTACAGGTCGATGTCAGCGTAGAAGATTCGCTCAAACAGGGCCTGGCCGAGGTAAAGGCCCGCTTCGGACGGCTGGATATTGCCGTCAACAGCGCCGGGATTGTCGGCCCGACCAGCACGCGCATCACCGAGTACCGCAGTGAAGATTTTCAGCGCGTCTTGCAGGTCAACCTGTTCGGCTCTTTTTACCTCGTCCGCCACAGCATACCGCATATGCTGGCTCACAACTACGGACGCCTCTTGCTCATCTCCTCAATGGCGGGTAAGGAAGGCAACCCGGGCATGGTCGGCTATTCGACCGCCAAAGCCGGAGTTATTGGGCTGGTCAAGTCGGTCGGCAAGGAATACGCCGAGACAGGCATCACCGTCAACGGCATTGCCCCGGCCGTCATCCGCACGCCGATGAACGAGCGCACCTCGCCCGAACAACTCAAGTACCTGACCGAGCGCATCCCCATGAAGCGGCTGGGCACGGTCGACGAAGCCGCCGGGCTGGCCTGCTGGATCGTTTCAGATGAAGCCAGCTTCACCACCGGGTTCATCTTCGACCTGTCGGGAGGCCGGGCGACCTACTGACCTTACCCGGCTGGCAGGCGCAATCACACCACTTTTCCATAAGTGGCGAAATATATCCTTTTAACCGCTTGACTTTGCCTGGATAAGTAATTATGATGTATAAAACGTTTACGTAAACGTTTTTCTACCTCCCCGAGACCAGGCAAATGACCACCATTCGAGAAGTAGCCCAAAGAGCAGGGGTTTCCTACGCCACGGTTTCACACGTGATCAATAACACCCGCTTCGTGTCGGATGAGACCCGCGCGCGCGTCCAGCAGGCCATGAGCGAACTGAACTACCGGCCTAATGCCATCGCGCGCTCTCTACGCAACGGGCGTACCAATTCGATTGGGATGATCCTTCCCGACAGTTCAAACCCGTACTTCGCCGAAATTGGGCGCGCAATTGAAGATGAAGCTTTCAACCATGGATACAGCATTATCCTGTGCAATATGGAACTGGATCCAGACAAAGAAAATTTCTACGTTGATGTTCTGATCAAAAAACAGGTCGATGGCATCATTTTTGTCGCGACCGGGGATCAGCTTCCGCTGTTGGATATTCTGAGAAGCTACCACATCCCGGTTGTGATGATCGACCGCGATCTCCCTGAGGTCGAAGTAGATACAATCATCACCGACAATCCTCTGGGAGGGTACCTGGCGACCCGGCATCTACTGGAGCTTGGTCACCGCCGGATTGCCTGTATCACCGGCCCGTCTTCCAATATTACCCCCAGCGCGGGCCGGATTACCGGATACCGGCGGGCTCTGGAAGAGGCCGGGATAAGTTACGAGGATAAGATTGTCCGCCTGGGAGATTTCCACCCTCGTTCAGGAATGGAGATCACCGATCAGTTCTTAAGAGAGCCCAACCCCCCCACAGCCATATTTGCCTGTAATGATCTGATGGCGTTGGGCGCCATCCGCGCAGCGAGGAAGGCCGGGCTGCAAGTCCCTGACGAGCTATCGATCGTCGGATTCGATAATATCGATCTGGCAAATTACACCAACCCACCGCTCACCACGATATCGCAAGAGCAGAGCCACCTGGGCGTCTGGGCCACCCAGACGCTCGTCCGGCGCATTACCGGCGCCCACCTCCCCTACTTGAAGGAAACACTGCCAACCAGGCTGATCGAGCGGGAAAGCACTGCACCGGTTCACAAAATTGAATGATTTTGTGGGCCGGAGGCAATCCGATCCTCAACGTTCTATGACCATGTTAGGAAGGAGAATACCGTATGATTGTGAAAGACCGTCTGCACCATTTGTCCGTTTCTCGTATCTTGCTGACCGTCGTCGTGCTGTTCACGCTGCTGGCTGGCTGCGCTGGACCTGCCCAACCGACAACAGCGCCAGCCGTCGAAGAGCCGGAGCAGGCGCCTACCGAAGCCGTTGAGGCTGAACCCGAAGCTGCTGCGCCAACTGAAGCTGAACCTGCGGCTGATGATCCTGCCGCGAAGGACGCAGATTTCAGCCCCGAAATCAAACAGCCAGACGAACCGGTAACCATTACCTTCGCTTCCTGGGTCCATGGGGAAGCCGACTACTGGGAATCAATGGCGGAACGCTTCCACGAGCTGTATCCTAACATTACCATCGAGTTTCAGGATGTGCCCTTCGAGGAAATGCACGACAAACTGGTCACCCAGATTGCCGCCAACAACCCGCCCGATGCAGCTTATATCGATGCCGGGATGGTGGGCGAGTTCTCATCGCGAAACGCGCTGGTCGCACTGGACAACTTCGTGACGATGAGCCAGATTATCGACCTGGAAGATTATGTTCCGGCCTTCCTGCGCTCCGCGATGTTCGAGGGCAAGCTCTACGGCCTGCCAATTGATGGGGAAACGACCGGGTTGTTCTACCGAACTGATCGCTTCGAGGAAGCCGGGCTGGATCCCGCCAAACCGCCAGAGACCTGGGACGAATTCCTGATGTATGCCGAAAAGCTGACCAACGTGGATGAGATCGGAAGAGCGTCGTGTAGGGAAAGAGTGTAGGAGAGGGTGTAGTGATCGG
>CAZBDC010000050.1:0-11497 GCA_964490575.1 uncultured Anaerolineaceae bacterium
GCCATCTCGATGGCCAGCGGGATGCCGTCCAGGCGGCGGCAGATGCGGGCGACCGCGGCGGCGGTGCTTTCGTCCAGGCGGAAGGCCGGTTGGGAGGCCGCGGCGCGCTCCGCGAACAGGCGCGCCGCCTCGGACTGTTCCATGGCGGGCAGGCTGTCGTCGCCGGGCAGTGAGAGCGAAGGGCAGTAGAAGGCGGTCTCGCCGGGCACGCCGAGGATCTCGCGGCTGGTGGCGAGGATGCGCAGGTCGGGGCAGGCGGCCAGCAGGCGGGCGGCCAGCGCCGCGGCGGCCTGGATGAGGTGCTCGCAGTTGTCGAGCACCAGCAGCAGGCGGCGGGACCTGAGATTGGCCTCCAGGACCTGGGCGGGGTCCTGCCCGGGCGGCACGGTCATGTTCATGGCCTGCACGAGCAAGTTTGGCAGGAGGTTGGGGTCGGCCAGGGGGGCCAGCTCAGCCAGCCAGGCGCCGTGGGGGAAGCGGGCCGCTGCTTCCCTGGCGGCCTGCAGGGCCAGGCGGGTCTTGCCCACCCCGCCGGCGCCGGTGATGGTCACCAGGCGCTGGTCGCGGAGCAACGCGACGACCTGGGCGAGCTGGGCCTCGCGGCCGATGAAGGAAGTGAGCTGGGCGGGCAGGTTGTGGCGCGGCCCGCCGGGCTCGGGAGGGCGGGAGTCGTCCGGGGGGAAGGTCCCGGAGCGGATGGCCTCGTAGAGCCGGGCGGCGGGCTCGCCGGGTTCGGCGTCGAGCTCGGCGCGCAGGGCCTCGCGCAGGGTTTGGAACTGGCGCAGGGCGGCCTGGCGCTGGCCGGACAGGGCGTAGAGGCGCATCAGCGCGACGTGGGCCTCCTCGCTGGCGGGGTCGGCGACCAGCGTGCGGGTGAGGGCGGCGATGGCGGTGGGGAAGTCCTGGCGGGCTTCCAGGCTGCGAGCCAGGGCGAGCAGCAGGTCGAGGAACTGCTGGCGGAGGGCGGCGCGGGGCTGGAGGGTCCATTCCTCGTAGCGGTCGTCGGGCAGCAGGTCGGCGGGGTAGAGAGCCAGGGCGGCCTGGCAGGCTTCGGGGTCGCTTGCGGCGGCCCTGGCGGCGGCGGCGAAGCGGTCCGTATCCACCCAGGGGGGCTGACCTTGCGGTCCGCTGAGGCTGAGGACGCCTTCATCGAGGCGCAGGCAGGCCGGTCCGAGCGCCTGGCGGGCAGCGTAGAGGGCCTGGTGGAAGCTGTTGGCGGCGGCGGAGGGGTCGGCTCCGGGCCACAGGGAGTCGATGACCTGGTCGCGGTGGAGGCGGAAGGCGGGCGCGAGGGCGAGCAGCTTGACCAGGCTGGCGGCCCGGCGCGAGCGCCAGCGCTCATCCGAAACCGGCTGCTCGTCCAGCCAGACCGCAAACGATCCCAGCAGGCGGATGCGCAGCGGGAATTCGTTCGCCGTTCCGATGGGCGGGCCTGCCATGCTCACCTCCACAGGATGAACATAAAAAGTGACAGGTTCACTTAATCTATGATACGACCGATTGACTGCCTTTGCAATAAGATGCCGGCGGAAGAAGGCATTTGATTTGCAGGGCGAAATGGCCGCGGCCTCAAAAGAACCTCTTCCCTGGCCTTGCCTGGGGATGGCGCAGGTTGGCGAGGGCATTGCGCAGGATTGTCAGGACAGACGGATTGGGGTAGTCTGGCCACAGCAGCAAGGCCAGCGCTTCACGCGTATGCGAACGGCCGTGCTCGGTTACCATGTAAGCCAGCAGCGCCTGGACTTTGCGCAATTGGAAGCCAGGCTGGTGATCGATCACAGATTGGAATGGGCCCATCAGGGAGAATAAGAGTTGGCCCATTGTTTACCTCCAGATGTGGGATCACCTAGTAGGGCAAGCAGTCCCCTCAGCCTTGTTTTACAACGTTTATCGAGTCTTCCCCGCTGGCTGGAGTGGTGGCAAATACATTTCCTAAATACAATTTTAATCTGGTGAATACATTTACAAGAAGAGGTCTCTATGAACATCGAAAGGCGGAAACCCCTCGAAGCGAACATCGGCATCCTGGGCGTGGGATTTTACCGCTACTGGGGCCAGTTTGACGGTCTCCTGGATCGCCTGCAGGAAAAACAGCGCCGGTTCTCAGCGCGAGTGCAGGCCAACGGCGTGAGCGTATTTGACTTTGGCCTGGCGGATGATTCCCAATCCGCATACGCCGCCCTGACCCGCATCCGCCAGGCCAACCTGGACCTGTTGTTTGTGGATATGCTCACCTATGCCACCAGCGCCACCTTTGCGCCGCTGGTGCAGGCGTTGAATATCCCGATTGTCCTGGTTGCGCTCCAGCCGGACCCTGCCATGGACTATGCTCATGGGAGCACCTTTCTGCAACTGCTGAATGACGATTTCTGCTCCGTGCCGGAGTTCGCCAGCGTGGCGGTGCGGATGGGTAAACCCGTCCCGCCTGTCATCCTGGGCTGCGAACAGGATGACCCGGCTGCGGACGCTGAAATTGCTGAGTGGTGCCGGATCGCCAGGGTCCTGCACGACCTGAAAACTGCCCGGATCGGGCTGATGGGGCACGTGCTGGAGGCGATGTACGACATGCACACCGACCCGGCCCTGGTCACGCGCACGTTCGGCTGCCACGTGGTGCAGTGCGAGCCGGACGAGATCCTGCGCCTGTACCGTCAGGTGTCCGAATCCCATACCCAGGCCATGCAGGCGCGCATCCTGTCCTTTTTCGACACGCCCGCCCCGGCTTCAGATGAGATCACCTTCCGGTTAAAGCCCGAAGACCTGCGCGTCGCGGCCAGGGCGGCGGTGGCTTTGGATCAGTTCGCGGTAGAGAAAGACCTGACCGGGCTGGCCTATTATTACGAGGCCGAGGCCGGCTCTGAAATGCGCGAGCTGGTGACCAACTTCGCCGTGGGAAACTCGCTGCTGATCGCGGCCGGCTTCCCTATGTGCGGCGAGTTCGACCTGAAGACCTGCCTGGGGATGCTGATCATGGACCGGCTGGAGATCGGTGGGAGTTTCGCCGAGTTCCACCCGCTCGACTTCCAGCGCGGCTCGGTGCTGGTCGGGCACGATGGCCCGCACCATCTCAACATCGCCGCCGGCAAGCCGGTCCTGCGCAGCCTGGGCGTCTACCACGGTAAGCCCGGCGCCGGGGCCGGGGTGGAGTTCAAGATCAAGGAAGGCCCCATGACGATGTTGAGTGTGACGATCAACGGGCAGGGCCGGATTAAGTTCGTCATCGCCGAGGGCGAATCGCTGCAGGGGGAGATCCCGCCCACCGGCAATACCAACAGCCACGGCTATTTCCAGCCGGACCTGCGTACCTTCCTGCGCCGCTGGGTGGCGGAAGGCCCGACCCACCATTTCGCGCTGGGAATCGGGCATCACGGCCGGACGATCCAGAAAATTGCCGAAAGCCTGGGCGTCGAAGCGGTGATGGTAAGCGAATAAGACCGGTCAAATGCGGGTATAATCTGGTGGTCAAAGTATATCAAACAGGAAATTACCGTTATTCATGAATGTCGACCTGCACGTGCACACAATCGAGCGCTCACCCTGCGCCACTGTTTCTGAAATCTACCAGATCGAAACCGCCGTCGCGGCCGGGCTGGATGGCATCGCCATCACTGACCACCACACGCTGGTCCCGCGCCAGCGCCTGCTGGCTCTGAACAAAAAGTATGCCCCTTTCAAGATCTTTACCGGGATCGAGCTCAGCGCCGGTCCAAACGACTGGCTGGTGCTGGGGATCGCTGACCCGGCCATTCAGCGCAAAGACTGGCGTTACCCAGACCTGCTCGACTTTGTCCGCGAGCGGAATGGGTACATCATCCTGGCGCATCCCTTCCGCCGCAGCCCCGACCTGGGCGATGACCTGGAGACCTACCGCCCGGATGGGATCGAGGAGCAGTCCATCAATACCCCGGCCCACCGCCGCGAGGATATCCGCGCGATTGCCGCGCACCTGGGCCTGGCGCTGTTCTCCAACTCCGACGCGCACTTCCCGGGGGCGGTGGGGAGCTTCCGCAACCGTCTGCCGCGCCCAGCAGAGAATGATCGCGAGCTGGTGGAGGCGCTTCAAGAACGAAAATTGGAGATTATCCCTTTCCCACGTTTGAATTAATCATGAGCCTGGGCAGGCGTTGATCTGTCTCGTTTGAAAGTGGAGGAGCGATGGAAGAACAGGAGCAAATTTTCGACAGCCCGTCCGGTTGGGTTGCTGACCATATCCGCAACTATGTGGAGACCGGTGGGGAGTCTGGCCACCTGTGGAGGGGTGTGCCGACCCTGCTGCTGACAACGCGCGGGCGCAAGTCTGGCAAACTGCGCCGGACGGCCCTGATCTACGGCCAGGATGGCGACCATTATGTAGTCGTGGCATCGCGCGGGGGGCACCCTCACCACCCGGCCTGGTATCTCAACCTGGTCGAAAACCCGGCTGTGAAGGTCCAGGTGGAGGCTGATGTGTTTACAGCGCTTGCTCGTACTGCCACCCCCGAAGAGAAAGCACGCCTGTGGCCGTTGATGGTCTCGATCTGGCCAGATTATGAAAATTACCAGAAAAGTACCAAGCGGGAGATCCCTGTTGTCGTTCTTGAGCGCGCCGGATGACATATGCTACGATTTTGGACGCGTACTGCGGCAATCACTGCCATGTGCCGGCCTTTCTCGAGGAAACTTGCGAGGGCGGGATGGCGTAGATCTGTTTGAAAACCCGGGAAAAGTAAAATGGGTCCTGAAAACCGACCGCCAGGGCCGCTTCTGTCACCGACAGTCCTTCGCGGTCGATCAACTGGTAAGCCCGGAAAACCCGCTCGCGGTTGATCACTGCTGAAGGCGACATGCCCAGCTCCACTTTGAATAGTTGATTGATGTAGCCGGCCGACAGGCTGAACGTCTCGGCCAAGCTCTGGCGCGTGAGCGGCGTGGACAGGTTGGCGCGGATGTAAGCCAGGATGGTTTCCATCCGCCGGCTGGGACGGGTGGCTCTTTCAACTTCGTCTCCCCAATACGATTCCAGGATGAGGATGATTTCGGTCGCGATAACGTCCACAAGCGCCTCCCGCAGGGGGTGGTAGCTTTCGTATACAACCGCCGCGCGCTTGAAACGCCCCTGCAGGTAAGCTGCATCTTCCACGCGGGTAACCTGTTTGGCCCTCGCTGCCAGGCGGTAATCGCCGGCTGCCCAGGACCCGCCCGGAGTGAATTCGAGGTGCATCCCGGCGATTTCGCCCGCCGCGCATCCGGGGGAGATAAAGAACCGGTGGTTCACCGCCGGCTCGATGAACAGGATGTCTCCCGGCTCCAGGCTCACCACCGGCGCGCCTGAGGCCTGGTATTGGAAGCTGCCGGACAGAATGCACACGATCTGTGGATCCGGAATACTGCGTTCCCAAACCTGCCGCTCGGCTACCGGGTGGTGGTTGGCAATCCTGACCCTGGCGCATATCTCTTCGACTTTTAGGATAGAAAACATCTTATTCTGGTCCATGTTTACAGGATTTGGATGCATTCTTTCACACCTCATTTTCCCATAGAATGAGCATAGTTTGAGTGTATCGAATGAGGAGAAAAGGGTATGCTGACGAGCGAGCAGATCGAACAGTACCGGCGCAGCGGGTTTGTCAACGGCGGGCCGGTCCTGGATGATGCAGCGGTGGAAGTGCTGCAGGCTGAAGTGCTGCGGGTGATCGCAGACCGGGAAAACCCGCAGGCCGCACAGCCGGTGCGGTTGGCGAACCTGTCGGGTGATGCGGAGCGCCCAATCTGGCAGATTGTGAACATCTGGAAGGCTAGCCCGGCTTTTCAGGCCCTGGTGTTGAACTCCAAAATCGCTGAGATGGCAGCGGAGCTAACCGGGGCGAAAGAGCTGCGCCTCTGGCACGACCAGATCCAGTATAAACCCAAGGAGCAGGGCGGGCGGCTGCACTGGCACCAGGACTCGCCTCTGTGGACCACTTTGCAGCCCAAGGATGCCCAGATTACTGCCTGGGTAGCCCTGGACGACGCCGAGGCGGACAACGGTTGCATGTACATGATCCCGGGCTCGCACCAGTGGGGAAACCAGCAGAAGGAACTGGATAAGCTCCCGCAGGGCGGCCAGCTTCCGGAGGAGTTTGAGGGCCACCCGCTGCACTTCATCATGTGCCCGGTCAAAAAAGGCCACGTGCATTTCCATCATTCCCTGACCTGGCATGGTTCGGGCCAGAACCACAGCGCCCGCCCGCGGCGCGCCATCGCGATCCACCTGATGACCGAGCGGACGACCTATGACGCGGGTGGAAATCACATCATGCAGCCCTTTATCACCGTTCAAACCGGTGAGGCTCTGAAGGGTGATGCATTCCCGCTGGTCTGGTCGGGTTCGTAAGATTAAAGGCGGGCATGAATCAAAGCGCTTTCGATCCATATCGGAAGCGCTTTTGTTATAGAATTGTTGTATGTTTACCTATGACACAATCCACGTAGAACCTGCCGCCGGCGCGGAGACCTTTGCCGCGCTGATCGGCGCATTGAACCTTCGTCCGCCTGTGCTGATCAAACCCAACTGGGGTACGGTAGAATGCTACACCGAAGCGGATATCCTCGACTGGACGCTGGCAGCCATCCCTGGCGAGAAAATCGTCATCGAGAGCCATGGGTGGGCGCGCGATGAGGCTACCCTGACCGGCCAGGCCCCGGCCGCGCTGACCAAAGCCAACCTGCGCAAGGGTGACCGCTGGTTCCAATCCTTCACCGGCATCGACCGGGTGCTGGAGAAACACCGGGTCGAATACCTGAACCTGACCGAGGAAAAATGGGCCGGCCGGACGGCCGCCCCGGAGCTGATCCAGAAGGCTGTCGAAGAAAAGTACGCTCCGGTCCAGTTCGCCGAGCACTACGCCCGGGTCCCGGCCCGGCTGTACGAGCTGCGCGGTGGGACGCTTTTAAGCCTGGCCAAGGTTAAGCTGGTCTTTGAACCCCTCAGCATCTCCATGGCGGTGAAGAACCTGTTTGGGTTGATCCCGGGCCCCAGCCGTGGCAAGTATCACGGCAAAGAGCACGCTTACCTGGACCAGAATATTGTGGACATCAACAAGGTCTATCACAGCCTTTTTTCAGTCAAAGGGCTGGTCGAATCGGTGCATTCGGCCGGGCATCTTGCCATGGAGACGGAGCGGACGCAGGTACTGGAAGGCAGCGGGTCCGCCTTTGCCAGCCAGGACATTGTCTCGTTGGACGCTTTCGTGACCGCCGTGTGTGGGCGCGACCCGCACAGCGTCGGGCACCTGCGCCTGGCGGCGCAGACGTTCGGCGAATGGAATCCGCAGGTGAGCGAAGAGGCAGCCAGGAGCGGGGCTGCCGGTTTCAAGCAGGACGCCAGCCAGGTTCACCTGGCCTGATTGGCGCACCATCTTTCACCCGCGGATGTTCAGCCTCAGTTCTCAGGAAAGATTTTCACAATCTCGTTCATCAGGCCCAGTGTGTTCGGTCATAGTACTCACCGGTCAGCGCGTTGACGTTGGAGCGCATGTTGTACATCAGTCCCATGCGGCGGGCGCGTTCCTCTGGCTCAGGGACCATCACTGCTTCATCCACCGCGACGTGCACGACGCGCGCCAGCAGAGTTGCCAGCGGCTGCCCTGGCGTACCGGGCGGTTCCACTCGAGGCGGCATTCCAGGTTAAAAAAGCATTCGGCGATGCGCGGCGCGCTGACCAGGAGGGCAGTTTCGCATGTAAAACCGGCGTCGCAGATCTCATCATTTTCCAGCTGATTTTTAGAAATCGTCTCAAAACAAGCCGGAAAGAGAAGTGATCGCAGTCTCCGACCGGGAATCCCCACGAGTGCAGGTTGGCATTCGGCTTGCCATTCTCCTTGTAGGTGGTGATCAGGAAGATGGGGTTGGGAACGGTGACAACGTACTCGAGCCAGGAGAAGACCTCATACTTGCCGGGCCAATCTTCAACGAAGAAGCCGGGTTGAGAAATTCCAATTTCGTGTTTCATCTTAATAAACTCCTATTCAATATATTATGCAATATATCTAAACATCCTTGGCCGTGATATAGTTAACATGAGTTCGGGATAAGGTTTTTAGTTGTTTGGGGAGTGATTCGCACTTCCAAAACGACACCCCCTAATACCCGTAACCCGAACTGACGTTCGATAAGAAAGATCATTCATAGGCCTGAGAAAGGAGCCCTGCATGCAGATCGTCACCGATAGTGGCACGGATATTTACCTGGGCGCCGAAGAGCGGAAGGACCTCAATATTCACGTGGTCCCGCTGGTCGTAACGCTGGACGGAAAGTCGTACCGGGAAGAAGTGGACATTACGCCAGAAGCCTTTTACCCGCTGCTGGAAGCTTCTAAGAATCTCCCGACCACGTCGCAGCCTTCTGCCGGCGATTTCGCGGCTATCTACCGGGCCCTGGCGCAGACCGACCCGGATATCCTTTCGATTCACCTGACGGCCGGGTTGAGCGGGACGTTCAATTCTGCAAAGGCCGGGGCGGCGCTGGTGCCCGAGGCCCGGGTGACGCACGTTAACACAAAAACGCTTTCTGCCGCGGCTGGTTGGCAGGTCAAGGCTGCCGCCCGCGCGGTAAAGGCCGGCTGGCCGTTGAACCGCATCCTGCCGATGCTGCAGAAGATCAGCGACGCCAGCGAAAGCATCTATACTCTGGAAGAATTGAAATATCTGATCCACGGCGGGCGCATCAGCCACATGAAGGGCCTGATCGCCTCGCTGCTCAACATTAAACCGATGATCGGGGTGGAGAAACAGGGTGGGACCTATGTACAGAAGGGCCAGGCGCGGACGTTCAAGGGCGCCGTGAAAGGACTGGTTGACATCATGCTCCACGCCCACCCGGAAGGCACCCGGCTCCAGGTGCAGGTGCTGCACGCCTTTAACCCGGAGGGAGGCGCCTTGCTCAAAGAACTGATCAACCAGCGCTTCGAGTGCGATTGGCTGCCCATGGGCCCGATGTCTCTGGTGCTGGGCGCCCACACCGGGCGCAGCATGGTGGGGGTCGCTTACGCGGCTCAATCTGCCCTGGCGGGAATTCCATAGCAAAGATGCAGCCATCCGTCTCAAGCCTGCAATCCGCGCTTTATTCCCGGCTCATTCGCCTGGTGCAGGCCTGGGCGCTGCACGAAAGATTCGACGCCGATGAAGCCCGCGACTTGCGCCGGAAAGCCATTCTGGCCAACCACGCGCATTACCTGGAGTGCATCCCGGCTTACCGCCGTTTTGCAGCGGAAGAAGGAGTCCGCCCGGAGACATCGGTCGATGTCATCCAAAAACGCTTGATGTTTCCGGATGATATTTTCAAAAGCTACAACCAGGCCTGGCTGGACGAAGGAAATTTTCCGCGCATGAATGCCTGGCTGTCCGAAATCTTTCACCGCCCGGTGGAGGTGGATGTACGGGATGTGGACTCCATCGATGGCTGGATCGACCGGTTAGGCCAGGATGGGATCCGGCTGGTGTATAGCTCGGGCACTTCTGGCAACTTCTCTTTCATCCCCCGCGACGAGGATAATTGGAATCTTTTCACGACCGCCAGCAGCAGCTATCTTACTCCTCTGTTGGTGCAGCGCAAGATCGGGAAGCCGTGGCTGCGTCCGCTGATCCGCCTGGCAGTCAACCTGCTTGACCCGGCTCGCCTGGCCCGGATCAGCCGTAAGATTGGCGTGCGCGACTACGATGCTTTTTTCCTGGATTTTTCCAGCGGGCACACCGGCAACCAGACACTCGAAAAGGAGTTGAGCGGCCTTTTTCACCGGCGCCATTTTCTTTACGAGACCGGGCTTTCGCCCACGGTCCTGCGCCTGCTGGTGCGCGGCCCGAAAACCGGGCGCGATCAGGAACTTCTGCTCCAGCTTCAGGAGGTGGTGCAGACCCGCAAGCAAGAAAATTACGCGCGCCTGGTCGAGCACATGCGCCGGTCTACCGCTGAGAGGCGGAAGATCTTCATTTTTGGCACGCCCTCGCAATTAATGGAGCTGTGTGAATTCCTGACCGCGCAGCCTGCCTCGCTGCGGCTCAACGAGGGCAGTTTGCTGCTATTTGGCGGCGGTTGGAAATCTTTTACCGGCGAGCGGATCAGCCGGGAGGCGCTGGTTGGGATGATGGCAGAAAACCTGGGCCTGCCGCCTGAGCGCATCCTGGAAGGTTATTCGATGACCGAGATCAATGCTTTTATGCTGCGCTGCGATTTTGGCCGCTTTCATATCCCACCGACGATCGAGCCGGTCCTGTTCAACGAAGCGCTTGAACCGCTTAGCGGTAGCGATCTGCGCGGCACATTTGGCTTCCAGGACGCCCTGGCACGGTCTTACCCGGGTTTCATCATCAGCGGCGACGAGGTTCACTACGTGGAGGGAACCTGCCCCTGCGGGCTGACCGGCCCGGCGGTGACCGAGATCGGACGGGCGAGCGCCCGAGAGGCGAAAGGCTGCGGCGGGATCATGGCTTCACTGCGAGCCTGATTGTGAAAGGCGGGTTTTATGCAAGCAATTTGCGAGGAGCATCATCTGCTGGTCGAAAGGCAAAATCTGATCAGGGTTCCGTTCCTCGTAAAGGGACGCCTGGTCCTGCCGCCCGAAATCCAGTATGCGCAGGTCGTTGAGGCTTTTGCCGGATTGGGGCCAGAAGCCGGGTATGCCCGCCTGCCCCAGGCGCAGCTCCTGCGGGAGCCGGTGATTGACCCGGCGACACTCCGCTATACGGGCGAATATCAATACCAGGTAATGCCCGCCGTGAACCCGGCTGAGCTGGTCGAGATGGATTTCTCGCGCCTGGTGAGCGGGCCTTATTCACTGGGCGTGGAAGATATCTTGGATTACCTGCGCCGGTTGACCGGAGAGCTTCAAAAGAATTCGGCTGTGGTGGAGCGTGTGCGTGATTTGTGCGCCCGCACCAGCCAGCATCCCAGGCCTTTCCTGGACGGCGCTTTTCTCGGGCTGATGGCGGGACTTGACCCTGGCTCAGGCCGCCAGATGATCGACCAGGAACTGGCGGCCTGGGGACTGCCGGGCAGCCAGTTCCTGGAGGGCTGGGTCGAAGTGCCGGGTCAGGTAGTTCCTGGGCTGGCGCCGCTCCTGGCGCAGGCGCTGCCTGGGCGTGCAGCCGCGAGCAGCTCAGCCTCCGCAAGAACGATGATCCGGGCCATGCCCACCCGCCAGTTGCATATCACGGCCGGGAATGCGCCCCAGGTTCCACTGATTTCGGCCCTGCGGATGCTGCTGACCAAATCGGTTGGGGTGATCAAGTTTCCCTTCGAAGCCACCTTACCCGGGGCGTTATTTGCGCTGGCAGTCCATGTGGCCCTGCCGGATCACCCCCTGACACACAACCTTTCGGCGGTGTACTGGCAGGGCGGGGATGAAACCGTGGAAAGCATCCTGCTGGCGCCCGGGGCTTTTGACCGGGTGGTGGTGTGGGGGGCGCCTCAGGCGGTCGACTCCGTGCAGCGCCGGGCCGGTTTTACCCGGGTAGTGAGCTTTATACCACGCTACGGCATCATC
>CAZBDC010000050.1:11507-29365 GCA_964490575.1 uncultured Anaerolineaceae bacterium
CGAGGCGTTCTGGGGTGACCTGGATGCGGCCGCATTTCTTGGCGCGCAAGATGCTTTGATCTTCAATCAAAAAGCCTGTTCAGCCTCCCTGGTTCACTACGTTGAGGCCGGCCTGGAGGAGGCCGGCGAATATGCGAACCGGCTGCGCGCGGTATTATCAGGGTGGGATGAGGCAGCCCCGCAGTTCGTGCTGCCGGCCCAGCGCGGCCAGATCAAACGTTTGCGGCGTGGTAAGTATGCCCGCTCGGACTGGCTGCTCAACCTGCGCGAAGGCGATTTCACCTCCGGGGTGGTGGTGATGCCGGACGAGTTCGATATCCTTGACCATCCGATGAGCCGCCTGGTGGTCGTGCGGCCGGTTGCGCGCCTGGAAGATGCGCTGCAGTATCTTCACGCCGGGGTATCTATGGTGGGGATCTATCCCGAAGCTCGCCGGATAAGCTTGCGGGATGAAATCGCCGCGCGGGGAGTATCCAGCATCTTCCCGCTCGGCCGGTGCGAGCAGGTGTATTCCGGCATGCCCCAGGATGGGATGTTGACCCTCAGCCAGCTGGTGGATTGGAAGAACGGGTAGGCAGATCTGTTTGGGCCGCCGCAGGCCGTTATGGTATTTGGATGGGAGTAGACGGCTCACCCAGGCGGCCCCAAAAATCGCGCGCGGTGACCCGGTAACAGCCTGGCCTGTTGCCGATCATGTAAGCGGAGCAAAGCAGATCGGGCACATTCACGCGTTGAAAGACCCCGCCGGGCGCCTCAGCTCGTTGAACCTCATAGGTGCGGATGGCGCGGGAGGGCAGCGGATCCCAGCGCAGCAGGTATTCGGGCCGGTCGTGCAGCCCGGCGTAACGCTCGGCCTGCAGGCCGCGGATGGGCGCCGGGCCATTTTCCGGGCGCGGCTGGAGCAGCAGCAGGCTGACCCCATGCAGCGGCAGATCGAAGGACAGCTCCAGGCTGCCGTGATGGATGGCAGCGGGGTGGGGTTCTTCGACCAGGGCCGGCTCCTGTTCGGCGCGCATATCCTGGAGCAGCGCCTCGCCTGGGAGGCCGGGCGCGCCGGCTTCTTCCCACAGCCGGTAAGGATCAGCGTGCTCTTCATCGATGCGGTAGTGGGCCAGCATGGCCTGTTCGAAGGGCAGGTGGTCAAAGCGCAGCGTGACCGCCCGGCTGCCCTGGGAGATAATCCGGTCGCGGCTGTAGTAAACCAGCGCGGCAATCGTGCCGCTGCCAGACCGGGTGGCCAGCAGCTTCAACTCGGCGTCACCAGCCGGCTGATGCGGCTCTTCGCCGGCCTTCCAGGCCAGGCGCCCGGCGCTGCCCTGCTCGCCGGTCAGCAGAGAGAGCAGGGTCATAGCTGTAAATACCGGCTTTTTAATCATGGCGAAGTTGGGCGTCGAAAAATCCCGCACTGCCCAGCCGCGCCGGTTCGCGTGCCCGCCCTGGCCGTCCTCAATCCAATCCGCGCGGCCAAAATGGGCCAGCAGCGTGCGGTTGCCCCACTCGCCGATGAAACCATGGTCGTTACCAAGCAAGGTGTAATTTACACCCATGCCATCCACCAGGCGCTCGATGTGCTGGACAATCGACTTACATACCCAGGCGGCGTAGTAGGGGCGGGCGTGCCAGGTGTGGTGATCTTTCCAGCCCACCTGCGGGTCGCACTCGTTATTCATGAAGGGCAGAGCTGCGAAACGCGGATGCTGTTCGCGGATGTGGCCGGCGATGGCCGCTTCGCGCTCGACCATCGCCTGGGTGCGCGGGTTCAGATCTTCCTTGTGAGCCTGGATGGCCTTTTCGTGGACCGATATGAAGTCCAGTTTGACCCCGGGCTGGCCGGTGAAGTAGTTCAGGCCGCTGTCGCAGTGCTCGAGGAAGGCCTGGAACAGGGCTGAAAGGGTCCGGCAGGTTCCAGGTCCGCCAATGGTCAGGCGCGGGCTGGCAGCCAGCAACCCTTCCACGCACGCGTCGTAGTAATTGCAGAAAGAAGTTGTGTCTTCTGGCCACTGGTGGGACCAGCCAAAGCCAATATCGGGCTCGTTCCAGGTTTCAAAAAGCCATCGTTCTACTTCGCCGGCGCCGTAGCGGGCGACCAGGTGCGTCGCCAGGTCGCGGGCGAGCGTGCGCCAGCGGCGCAACTGCCCGGCGTCGTTGAAATCGCTGAACTGGCCATTTGGGTTGCCCATCATCTCAAAGATTGGCGCCAGGCCGTTCTTGACCAGCAAATCCAGGCCGGAATCGAGACGGGACCAATCATACTGCGCCGTTTCGTCATCGATGAAGGTAGCGTCAACCAGCTCGAGCAGGTAATGGACGCGGGCGTACCGCAGCCCTTGCCGGGGGATCGAGCCCAGGTAAGTCATTTGCTGGCGCATATCGCTGGTCAGCAGCAGGGTGGCCGGGGTAAAGCCGGTGCTAGCCCAAAATGGCTTCAGTCCGCCGGTCGCCGCGGCGCAATCAACGTATAGATGCTGCGGTTGGGTAGGCATGGCGAATCTCCTTGGATTAAGTATAATCCTCTCGCCTTCTTCCGCAGGGCGCCGGGGGAGTCAAATCGCCAGGCGGGGTAGGGGAATCCCTAATGTGTTAGGAGGAATCCACCCCTGGATAAAAAAAACGAAACGACTACAATAAGCGTCAACGATGGATTATTATCCTTGAACGGGAATACTCCCTCCCACCGGGAGCCCAGCCCAAAATATATTATCGCGGTGGTTGTGGTCATCTTAAAACCGTTCACCTGCTGCCAGGCGCCTTGGGGGCAACACGCCTGGCAGGATGGTTTAAAATCGGGCTTTACACAAGTTGGGATGATGAGAAGCGGGGAAAGATTAGACTTTGCCCGCCGTGCCGATCACGAAGAATAGCATGGCCTGGATGGCCCTGAGAACCACCGATTGGGCGGTCCAGCGCGCGGCGCGGGTCACGATGCTCGCGTTGGCTGCGCGAAGAGCGGCCTGGCGCTGGGCCAGGGCCAGGCGAGCATGGCCCTTCTGGCTGAGTGCGATGATATTGCTCATGATCTGGCTGGTCACCGAGCGTACGTGGTCGCGATCTTCGACATCCCCTGTATACGTCATGGGTGCACCGACGGTCATGGCATAAGGGCCATGCAGGTACCAGGCGCTTGGCTCAAGCCTGCCTTCCACCCGTGTCTGCACGATCCGTACCTGCTGGTGATCCAGGCTGATCCCGACCGGGACGACCGGCGCACCGGTCAAAAGGGCAAGGCGGGCGATCCCGGTGTGCGGCTTGAGCGGCCCGCTTTCGGGGCTGATCTCGCCTTCCGGGAAAATGATCACCGTCCGTCCGGCCTTGAGCAGCCGCACGCCTTCCTCAAGCGCGGCACGCCCGTTTCCGGCGATTACCGGCACATGCCCAGCCAGGCGCAGCGAGCGTCCAAACACAGGAACTTTGAAGAGTGTTTCACGGATCAGGATCGAGGCCTGTTCCTTGACCAAAACGGTGACAAAGGCAGGGTCGCTGGTGCTAGGGTGGTTGACCGCCAGGATTTTCGCCCCGGATGGCAGCGCGGTTTCGTGGAGGATGTTTGCCCGGAGGACACTGCGCACGTAAATGTTAACAATAGACCGGCCGATCTGATACCAAGTATTCTGAAACATGTAAGTCCTGATTTGGCGCAAATAATAGGATTCAGTTGATGCTGTCTGTCTGCGGAGCAGGCTGCCGTTGGTCGTCAGTGAATATAACCCATAACTGGCCGGTTGGGTGCACAGAATATGATTCTGATAGTTTTATGTAAGGGCGCCGATCAATTGCCCGGGTGATCCCAAAGGTTCAGCGCCGTATGGTAAGATTAGCGCCATGCTGCGCGCGCCCCGGTTCGTTTTATTTGTGCTTATTGTGCTGCTGGCAGCCTGTTCCACGCCGGCGCCCGCTGTGGCGCCGACCGCTACCCTGGCGCCTACCCAAGTCCCGCCAACCCTGACGCCCACCGTCATTCCCAGCCCGACCAGCCCGCCGACTGCCACGGCTACCGTGGCCACGCCTACTCTCGCGCCGCCGGCGCGCACACAGTACGCGCTTGATCTTGACTTCTTCTATGATCAGCGCTCGGGACGCGTGGAAGAGCGTATCCAGTATACCAACACCACTGGCGAGACTCTGGTGGATTTGCGCCTGGTTGTAGCGCTGTACGCCTACCGGGACGCTTTCCGCCCGACCGGGCTGTGGTGGCTGGGTGGGCCGCTGGATGGCCAGATGATCGAAAACGCCGTTCTTGAGAACATTCAGATTGTCATCCCGCTGCCCGAGCCGCTCCCGCCGGGAGGAGTGGCCGGGCTGCGCCTGTCTTACGATTTTTCTCTACCTTCCCAATCGGCGGTGGGCGGCGAGCGTCCGCTGCCAATCGGCTATACTGCCCGCCAGGCCAACCTGGTCGACTGGTATCCGTTCATTCCGCCGTACCGGCCCGGAACTGGCTGGCTGGCTTTCCCGCCCAGCTACTATGGCGAGCACCTGGTTTACGACGTGGCAGACTTTGTAGTTAACCTGCGCCTGGCGGACAGCCGCCCCGATTTGGTTGTGGCTGCCAGCGCTCCGGCGGAGGTAGATGGTGAGTGGCTGCGCTACCGGCGAGAGAATGCCCGCACTTTTGCGTTCTCGATTGGCCACGAGTACGCCACGGAAACCGCCCAGGTAGGTGGCACGACCGTCACCAGCTATTTCTTTCCATTGAACGAAGAGGCGGGGAAACGTGTCCTTCAAACCACGATCGAATCGTTAGAACTGTTTGGCGAACTGTTCGGCGCCTATCCGTATGGGTCGCTGGCGGTGGTCGAAGCGGATTTCTACGATGGGATGGAGTACGATGGGCTGTATTTCCTCAGCCGGGCCTTCTACAACGTGCACACGGGTGACCCGGGTGATTACCTGGTGGCAATCGCCGCGCACGAGACGGCTCACCAGTGGTGGTATGGATCCATCGGGAATGACCAGGCCCACGAACCCTGGCTGGATGAAGCCCTGTGCACGTACAGCGAGCGCCTGTACTTCGAGCGGTATTATCCCGAGGTGCTTGACTGGTGGTGGCAGTACCGAATTGACTACTACAACCCACGCGGGTGGGTCGATACCAGCGTCTATAATCCGCAGGGCACGCTGCAAACGTACCAGGACTATCGCAACGCCGTGTACCTGAACGGCGCGCACTTCCTGGAGGACCTGCGGAAACTGGTCGGCGACGAGGCTTTCTTTGCCTTTTTAAAGGCTTATGCCGGGCAGTATGCGGGCAAGATTGCAACCGGCGATGATTTTTTTGACTTGCTGAGCCAGTATTCTCGGGCTGACCTGGAGCCGTTGTTCGACCAGTATTTTCTAAACCGCTAGCTGATCTCGCGCTGGAGCGGGGCGGTCGATCCGCGGATAATCAGGTCGAAGTTAACCTGGATCTCGATCGGTTTTTGCTCGCCGGTCCTGGCTTCGTGGATGCGCTGAAGGAGCAGTTCGACAGCCGCCTCGGCGATTCGCTCGTGGCTGATCGCAATGGCGGTGATGGGTGGCGAGGAAAATGAAAACCAATCCAGATCGTCAAAACAGATCAACGAGAGTTGCTCGGGTATTTTTACTTTATGCTGGTAAACGGTCTTCATCACCCCGGCCATGATCGCGTTGCTGGCAGCATAAACCGCCGTGGGACGTTCGGGCAGCGCCAGAAGTTCGTTTGCCGCCAGCGCTCCCCAACTGCTGCGCGTGCTGCCCAGGCGGATTAATTTTTCGTCGACCGGGATGTCAGCGGCTTTCAAAGCTGCCAGGTAACCCTGCCAGCGGTCGTAATTGCTGCTGTGATGGATATCTCCGCCGATGAAACCGATGCGCCGGTGGCCCAATTGGATCAGGTGTTGGGTGGCGGCCTGGCTGCCGGCGAAGTCTTCAAAAACGATGGTGTCGAGCAAACTCTTTGCGCAGCGCCGGATGATTGAAACCGCCGGCGTGCGCTGGCTTTCCAGCATCTTTAATAACCTGGGATCATGTGAAGTGGGTACCCAGATCAGCCCGTCTACATCGTGCCCGATCATGGTCCGGAGTGTTTCCCATTCGATGGCCGGGTCGTCGCGAGTAGAAGACAGCAGGAGCTGGTAGCCGTTGCGGGTGAGCAGCAGGCTGATCGAGTCGGCCAGGGCCGTGTAATAAGCGTTTTGCAGGTTGGGAATGAGGATGCCGACCGTGTGGCTGGAACCTCTCCGCAGGCCTTTGGCGCGCAGGTTAGGCTGGTAGTTCAGCGCTTCGGCGGCCTGCATCACCCGCTCGCGCGTCTCATCGGCGATATAGCCGATGTTGTTGAGTACGCGTGAAGCTGTGGCGATCGAAGTTCCTGCCCGAGAGGCAACATCTTTTAAGTTTGGCCTGCGAAGCCCATCAGCCATCCCAAGTCCCCTTTAGAATGTGATCGTCAATCCACCATCCACGGTGATCACCTGCCCGGTCAGGTAGGTGGCATCTGGCCCGGCCAGGAAGTATACGACACCGGCAATTTCTTCCGGGCGGCCCGCCCGCTTGAGCGGCAGGTGGTGTCCTTCCACGTAATTCTGCCGGAACCAGGCGCTCTCCAGTTCATTCACGCCGTTGACAATGCTCATAGGGGTATCCACAAATCCTGGCGCTACAGCATTGACCAGGATACCGCGCGGGGCCAGTTCCAGGGCCAGCCCGCGGCAGTATTGGTTGAGGGCAGCCTTGGCCATCGCGTAGCCGGATGCGCCGGTCTCAACCCGCTCGCCATGGATCGAGGTACAGTGAATAATCCGGCCGCCGCCGGTCATCCAGGGGACGGCCATGCGGGTCAGGTATACGGCTCCGTTGACCATGACTTCAAACGAACGGCGCCATTCTTCCAGGGGTGAGTCGATCGTGTGGGCAGACCGGTAAACCCCGGCGATGTTGGCCAGCGCATCCAGCCGGCCCCAGCGCGCGCGGATGGCCTGCCCGATCCGCCCGGCGGTTTCTGGGTCGCTGTAATCGCCTGGCACGACCAGGTGCTCGCCGGCGGGAAAACGCGCTGCCAGGTCTGTGAGCTCTTTCTCGCGGCGGGCGGTCAGGCATACATCCCAGTTTTCCTGGGCGAAGCGCACGGCAGTCGCGGCGCCAATTCCAGAGGAGGCGCCGGTTATCACAACCTTTTTCCGGTCGTTAGATGTCATCTTTAACCTCGTCAGGCCTGCTCGTCCAGATGGTGGGTCAGCACCCGGCAGCCATCCTGCGTGACCAGGACGACATCTTCCAGCCTCACACCGCCCAGCCCGGGTACGTAAACACCTGGTTCGATGGCCACGACCATCCCGGCTTGCAGGGGGAGCTGGTGATAGGGGACCAGGCGGGGTTCTTCGTGGAAGGTGGTGCCCAGGCCATGCCCGCTGTGATGCGGGTAGACAGGGTAGCCGTGGCGCTCGATTTCGCCGCGCAACATTCGGTCGAGCTCACCTGCCCGAACGCCTGGCCGGATGGCCTCGACCCCTTTGCGCAGCGTATCGCGCACGATCCGGTGTATTTTACTTAATTCTGCCGGCGGCTCGCCAACGAAGTGCGTGCCGGCGTTATCCCCCCAATAGCCGTTAAGCCGGGGGACGATGTCGGCGATCACTGCGTCGCCAGCCTGGAGCGGGTAGTTGCCCGGTAAACCGCCGATATCGGCCGTGCGCAAACCGGCCACCAGGTCGGCCAGCACCGGCAGGCGCCCGCCTGCTGCGATCTCGAGATGGGCTTTTAGTGCACCCCACAGCTCGATCTCGCTCAGCCCCTGGGCTGCCCTGGCGGCCACAAAGGATTGAGCCAGGTCGCATAACTGCAGCGCAGCCTCGATTTTCTCGATTTCCGCGGGTGTTTTGACGGCCCGCAGGAGATCGAAAGCGCCGTCCAGCGGCTGGATATCTGCGCCGACAAAGAGATGGTTGAAAACGGCCGCAAGCGGGGCGGGCAGGTTGTTCCATTCTACGCCCACGCGGATTCTGCCTGTGGGGGCTCCAATCAGCGAACGCAGCGCGTCTGCCTGGCGGCGCATTCCATCCAGCGGTTCATCAATCGTGTAAGAAAGGTAATCGCGCACCCCCGCGCCGGTTTCTACCGCGGCAGCCGCCTCGGCATCAGACAGGACCAGCGTCAGTTGCCCGTCCTGCCACCAACCCACAGCCGGGCCGCCCTCAAACGGGCTTGGGCCGGTCTGGATCGGCGGAGCGTAGCCGGTCAGCCAGGTCAGGGTGGCCGGATTTGTCAGCAAGGCAGCTTGCAAGCCCTGTTCCTTGAGCGAGTCCTGGAATCGGTTGAGGTTTTGAGTGTGCATGCTGTTGTACCTGGAGAGCAGCTTGTGTAAACGATTACTGGTTTCACTATAGCATAACCCTGAATTGATGTCAACTTTCCCGCTCGAGGCGGCTTACCAGGGGTCTTTTCGGAAGTTTTCGGGCCAGGTAATTGACTTCTTTGGCTGGATCAGGTATGCTATCTTGTGTAAACGTTATCACAGGATAGGAGACAGGTATGAAAACTGGCGCAAAAGCTGGTCGTTTGACCGTTCTGAGTGAGCCTGACCTTGACCGGATCTATGAGGCTTCGCTCTCCCTGCTGATGGATCCTGGCCTGGTCAGCGATTCGGACCTGTTTCTCGATATTTTTGAAAAAGGCGGCGCACTGGTTGACCGGGCTGCCCGCACGATCCGCCTGCCGCGCGACCTGGTCGAGTGGGCCATCCAATCGGCGCCCGAATCGTTTGTCTTGCACGGGCGCAATGACCCGGATGCCGATCTGATGGTCGAGCATGGACGGGTTTACTACGGTATGGGCGGCACTTCGGAACCGCTTTTCTGGGATTGGGACCGCTGGGAAGCCCGCAAACCGGCCAAAGCTGACATGGTGAACTGCACCCGGGTAGGACATGCGCTCTCCAACATCGATTTCGTCCAGACGCTTTGCATGTCGGGCGACCAGCCGACCAACGAGATTTTCTTCCACGACTTCGATGCAATTTTCCGCAACACGACAAAACCCTCCGTCATCAATATCCTCGAGCGGCCTTTTACCCAACACCTGATCGAACTGACCGCGGCGGCTTCAGGTGGAGAGAGCGCCCTGCGCGAGAAGCCATCGGTGCTGGGTATTGTCACCCCGATTTCGCCGTTGAAGGTGGCGGTGATGAACGAAGGCATTGTTGACTCAGTCCGGGCCGGGATCCCGATCCTTTACTCGCCCGGGCCGCTGATGGGCGCAACCGGGCCGGCGACTGTAGCCGGAACGCTGGTCCTGACCAACGCTGAGGTGTTGTTTGGCGTGGTGCTGACCCAGCTCATCCAGCCGGGTGCGAAAGTTATCCTCAAGCCCGATACAGACGTGTTCGACATGCGCACGACCCAGGTGACCTACGGCAGCCCAGAACAGGATCTTGGCAAAATTGGCATGGTCCAGCTCGCAAAACGCTACCGCATCCCAATCTACAGCCTGGGAGGTGGGGTGGAAGCCAAAGTTCCGGATGCAGACGCGGCTTCTGAGGCGATGATGAGCATGTTGGTGAATGGCCTGGCCGGCGCGGTCCTCAACCAGAGTCTGGGTACCCTTTCGTGGGGGCTGTATGGATCCCCTGAAATGGCCGTGATTTGCGACGAAATGGTTAACATGATCCGCCGCATCCTGGACGGCATCACCGTCACCCCCGAGACCCTGGCAGTCGACGTGATCCGCCAGGTCGGCCCGGGCGGCGACTACCTGGGCCACGAGCATACCTTTAATTTCTTCCGCAAGGAGCTGTACTTCCCGCGCCTCTTCCGCCGCCAGACCCTGGAGGAGTGGAATAACGCGGGTAAGAAGATGGCTCACCAGCTTGCGCATGAACGGGTCGTGCAGATCCTTTCGAAGGCAGGGCCAGTGGAACTGCTGCCTGGCGCAGATGCTGAGATGGAACGGGTTATGAAAAAGGCGCTCAATTGGGCTGCTGGTTAGGGCGATATTGACAATGATTGCGAAACATGCTAGGATAAAAGCAATCTGCAAACGTTTTCACATGCCTTTTCATCATCCCAGCTGCATTGTGCCTGGCAAATTCATTGATCCGCATCTGGCTTTGGACCTGTAAGAGGAGAGCTACCGGATGGCTGATGTACCGGAACGATCGGTGAACGTCGCGCCCTTTGCGGTGCGCCAGTTTTGGGCTTCATCGCAGGATTATGAAATCTGGTGGGAAGACCCGCGCGATGTTGAGCGCGTCCAGGTTCGCTTTGCGCCGGGGACCGCGCCGCAGGCCATCGGGCTCGAATACTGGCATCATTCCTGGCCAAAAGTTCGCGTGCCGAAAGGTGCCCTGGTTGGCGCCGGAGAAAGCGGCTGGCTGGCTAACGACGATTGGACCAACGGCGCCTGGCAGCCTGCGGACAGCCAGGCCAGCCTGGAGGGCGACACCTGGACGCTGATCTTCCACCCGCTTAACCGGGTGGAATTTCCTCAGGAGCAGGATTTTCCGGTCGCCTTCCGGCGCACGCTCAAGCTGCGCCTGCGCTTACCGGCGCCCGGCGGGCAGGTCGAATCTGTGGCGGTTTATACCGACTCAACCTGGCAAGAAGGCGAAGTGGCGATCGAGTGGAAGTCCCTCACCGGCGCGCCTGTCGAATGGCCGGGCCATCTGGAGGCCTTCAACGGCGAGATCGTCAGCGTTCGGCCGCTGGTGGGAAATCTCAACCATCAAGGCCAGGCGTGGCAGTCGGTCGTGGAGGGATCTGCGACGGCCGGTGTGGTTGCCACGGTCCGCTATGCCAGGAATGAAGAGGCCAACTCGTTTGACCGGACGATTGTTACCCTGCGCTCGCCGGCCCTGGCCGGGTCGCTGGCAGGCTTCTCGTTTTACATGGATGATGCTCTGTCTGGCGAGCCTGTCTACGTGCGCGACCTGGGGGTGCTGGTGTCGGCGGCTGCGCAGAACCTGCGCCTGGCGCAGTACGAGGCTGCCTGGCAGGAAAGTCACCCGGCGAACCTCTACCAGCGCATCGCCGAGCTGCCCGAACAAACCTGGGAGCAGGCCTGGGCAAACATGCCGCCCAAGCGCTCGCGCATGTACTATACCCTGGGCGGCGAAGGGTCGCGCCAGAAGTTCCGCGTCGACCCGGAGGGCGACGTGCGCCTGTACGTCAATTTCATCCGCCGGGCGCCTGGCAAAGATACGCCCCGGCTGGGCTGGGAAGGGACCGAACTGCGCTTTTCCTTCGGTTTCCCGGCCGTGGAACCCGGCTACCGGGCAATTCTGGAAGATTACCTGCCGGTCATCCGGACCGTGTGGGTGGCGGATGGGTTGAGCTATGAGCAGGAAGCCTACGCCACCTGGCTGTCTGGCATTTCGACGGCTGAGCGAATGCAGGGTGATGACCCGCTGGTGGCTATGCTGCGGATCTGCCTGACCAATCTGTCTGGTGACGCCAAAACGGTTTCGCTGCCGCTGCGGTCCGTGATCGATGGCGAGACGGTCGAAACGCTGCGCGAACAGGGCGGGCTGGTGTCTTCGAGCGCCGGCCCGCTGCGCTTGCTGTGGGATGTTAACGGCGCCGGGAAGATCCATTCTGGCCCGGACGGCCTGGTTTACAGGGTGGACCTGGCGCCTGGGCAGGCGCACCACCTGTTTGTCAAGATCCCGCATATCGACCTAACCGAGCCTGCCGAAATTACCCTCCTGCGCGGGCTGCCCTACAGCGCCGAGAAGGAGCGCGTAGCGGCTTTCTGGCGGGCGCGGGTGGCCCAGGGCGCGCAGATTCACACGCCCAACCAGATGCTCAACAACTTTTACCGCACGCACCTGATGCACATGCTGGTCATCAACGATCGCGAGCCTGGGGCCGACCGAAACGTCGCCCGCTGTGGGGGCTTTTTCTACGGCTCTTTCCCCGATGAGGGCTGTATGGCGATCGATGACCTGGACCGCCGCGGTTATTTCCGCGAAGCTGAACGCTGCCTGGATCTATATGTTCACTACCAGGGAACGGTCCCGCTGCCCGGTAATTTCAAGTCCAGCGATGGTGTCTTTTATGGCGGCGGGGGATACGAAGTGGCGGGCTACAACCGCAACCACGGCTGGGTGCTGTGGATGCTGGCGCAGCATTACCGCTACACGCGCGACCGGGCCTGGCTGGATCGGGTTTCCGGCGCCATGGTCAAAGGTTGCGAATGGATCATCCGCGAGCGCCAGGCCACGCTGCAGGAAGGATCGATTGCTTACGGGTTTCTACCTTCTGGCTCGCTGGAGGACGTCACGGATTACTGGACCTGGCTTTCGACCAACGCCTATGCTTATTGGGGCTTCTGGGCTGCCGCGGAAGTGTTGGCTGAAATTGGCCACCCCGAAGCGGAGCGGCTGTGGCGGGAAGCGCGGTCCTTTGGGCGCGATCTGCGGGCCGGTTTCTTCGAGGCCTGCGCGCGCTCGCCGGTCGTCCGCCTGAGCGATGGGCGCTGGGTGCCGCACTTCCCGGCTCGACAGGAACGCCGTGGGCGAGACTTTGGCTGGCTGCGCGAGGTGCTGGAAGGGCCAGTACACCTGATTTACTGCGGCCTGGTCGAGCCGCTTGAGCCGGCTGCGGGCTGGATTCTGGAGGATTACGAGGATAACCTGTTCCTGTCAAAACAGTACGGCTACGCCCCCGAGGACTTTGAACGGCAGTGGTTCCATTGGGGCGGGTTTTCGAACCAGTCCAACCTGCTGCTTCTTCCCCCCCTGTATCTCTGGCGGGACGAGCCCAGGCACTTCTTGCGGGCTTACTTCAATGCCTTCGCCTCGGCTTTCTTCCCAGACACGCTGACGCTGTGCGAGCATGCCCTGCCCACCCTCGACCAGTGGCGCGGCGACCACTTCAAATCTTCAGATGAAGCCAACTCCACCGCCTGGCTGCGCTTTATGTTCTTCAACGAGCAGGGCGAGGATCTTTACGTGGGCCAGGCCATCCCTCGCGCCTGGCTGGAACACGGCAGGATCCTGCGGGTCGAGCGTGCGCAGACGCTGTTTGGTGAAGCCAGCCTGGCGATCGAGTCGCAGGTTGCCACTGGTTGGATGGTGGTCAGGCTCGACCCGCCCCGGCGCAACCCGCCCCGGCGGATTATGGTCCGCGTGCGCCACCCGGAGGAAAAACTGCCGCGCGAAGTGTGGGTCAACGGCCTGCCGCATAGCGACTTTGACCCAGCCGGCGAAATGATCACCCTGCCAGGCGCTACCCCTGCTGTCGAAATCAGGGTAAGATATTAAGTGGATAAAACAGGTATAGAATCAGGATGTCCATCAAGGAGGAGCAGTCCCAAAAACGCAGATCGAAACTATCGGGATCAGCAGGCCGACCTGGCCTGTATCTAACTTTTCTTCGTCTCACTGTTTGAGGAGGAAACCATGAGTGACCAATTGAAGCGTACGCTGTCACGGCGCCAGATGCTGAAGCTGCTGGGTGCCGGCTCAGCTGGCCTGGTGCTGGCTGCCTGCGCGCCAAAGGCTACCGAAGTCGCCAAGCCGGAAGAGGGCGCCGGGGAAGTTGTCGACCAACCGTCTGGCTCCAACATCGAGTCGGGCAACCTGGTCTGTCTGATGTGCTGCGGCACGGATGAGTCGCGCGAACTGCAGGCCCAGTTCAATCAATATTTCGAAAAGAAATACCCGAGTATCAAGACCAGCCTGGAGTTCCCGCCCGCCGGGACGAATTACTTTGAGAAACTCCAGACTCTGATCGCCGCCGGGACCCCGCCGGATGTCTTCGATATGTGGGAAGGTTACGTGTCGCCTTATGCAGCTAACGGCGTTTTGATGGATCTCACCCCCTACGTCGAGGCCGACCCGGAATGGAAGATGGACGATTTTCAGCCGGCCGCGGTCGCAGCGTCCAGCTACCAGGGCAAGCTCTACACGATCGTGCGCGATTTCTATCCTGGCCCGGTCATGTATTTCTACAATAAAGATCTGTTCGATGCGGCCGGGCAGAGCTACCCGACTGTGGACTGGACCTGGGATACGATGCGCGATGTGGCCAGAACTCTGACCAAGGATGAAAATGGGGATGGAATCCCGGATAAATGGGGCCTGGTGTTTGAGACCTGGTTTGTTCCGTGGCTGTACTGGATCTGGTCCAACGGTGGTGACCTGTTCAACGCGGATGAGACGCAATGCGCGCTGACTGATCCTAAGGCCTACGAAGCCCTTCAATTTTGGGCCGACCTGGTGAATGTGGATCAGACTGCCCTGCCGACATCCGAAGCGAGCGCCATGCAGGGCGCCCCGAACGCCTTCAAAACCGGCGCGATTGGCATGTACCTGGGCTATACCTGGAACATCGCTGAAATGAAAGATGCCCGCGACCAGGGCCTCAACTGGGGCGTCACCCTGCCGCCCGCTACGCCGGAAGGCAAGCGCGTCTTCTACATGCACCTGGAATGCTGGGCGGCGGCCAAAGCAAGCAAGGTGCCGAACGCGGCCTGGCAGTACATCCGCGACTTCACCGCGGACTATACCGACGATTTCTTGCAGTTTTATCCCGGTATCCCGATGCTGAAGAAGGATATTGGCCTCTTCCTGACTGATGAGAATAAGTCGTACGATTGGGATAAGCTCCCGGCCATCATCGAGGATCCAAACAACATTCGTATCCCGGGGGCTGGCGCCAAGTTTGACAAGATTTCTGGCCTGGTCCAGGCTGAACTCGACCTGGTCTTTGCCGGCGAGAAATCCGCCAAGGATGCTGTCGAGGCTGCCTGCCCGTTAGTGAACGAGGAACTGGCTCGCTAAACCAGTTTTATCGTCCCTGGCTGCAGCTGCAAAGCGTAAGTGTCCGAGGGGCGGTGTTGCACGCAGCGCCGCCCCTCCCTCACCCGGAGGAGCTTGACGAGATGGGAAACGTGATCAGTGCACCTGATGAAATCATCCAACCGCGCAGGCGGCTGTTTCAAATGAACATGCGCAAGCGAGAGGCCCTGTTTGGGTATATTTTCCTGAGCCCCTGGTTGATTGGCTTTCTCGTATTCCTGGTGGGCCCAATGATCGCTTCGATCTATCTCAGCCTGACGGAATACAAGATGATCAGCCCGCCGGTTTGGATTGGGCTGGCAAACTACGAGCGTATGTTCAGCGACCAGTTTGTGTGGCGCTCCTTAAGAGTAACGGCGACCTATACTGCTTTCTCTGTCCCGCTTGGTCTGATTGCGGCGATGGCTGTGGCCGTGCTGCTCAATCAGAAGATTGTTGCTTCCGGCATATTCCGGACGATTTTTTATTTGCCTTCGGTTATTTCCGGCGTGGCGATTGCACTGGTTTTTTCGTGGATTTTTAATTACCGCTTTGGGATCCTGAATTTTTTCCTGTCGCTGGTTGGCATCAACGGACCCAACTGGCTGGGCAGCCCGCGCTATGCCCTGTGGGCCTTTGTGATAATGAGCCTGTGGGGGATCGGCGGCAACGTGGTCATCTACCTGGCCGGCTTGCAGGGCGTGCCGGCTTCGCTGCATGAAGCCGCGACCATCGACGGCGCCAGCGCCTGGATCCGTTTCTGGAAGATTACCCTGCCCCTCGTTACCCCGGTCATTCTTTTCACCCTGGTAATGGGCGTGATCGGCACTTTTCAGACCTTCACCCAGGCCTACATCATGACCGGCGGGGGGCCGGCCAACGCCACCCTTTTTTACCTGCTCTATTTATATCGAAATGCATTTAACTGGTTTGAAATGGGCTATGCTTCAGCCCTGGCGTGGCTGTTGTTTATTGTCATCCTGATCCTGACGATTATTATGTGGACAACCTCGGCGCGCTGGGTGTATTACGAAGGGGAGGGTCAAAAATAACCATGGCTACTGCGACGAAATCCATCAGCACGGTCCGTCACAAGCGATCCTGGCGCAGGATGCTGGCAAATGGCAGCCAGCAGTTTCTGGTGTATGCGCTCCTGTTGATCCTGGGAACTGCCATCCTGCTGCCGTTTATATGGACGCTATCCTCCTCGCTGAAACCCTCTGGGGCGGGCATTAAGTTTCCCCCGCAGTTTATCCCCGATACCTTTGTGTGGGATAACTATCCTGCGGTCTTTCGCACCATCCCATTCTTGAATTACTTCAAAAACAGCGTGATTGTGACCAGCCTGGCCCTGATCGGCGAGCTGCTGTCGGCCTCCATGGTGGCGTATTCGTTTGCCCGCCTGCGTTTCCCTGGACGCAACCTGCTGTTCATGCTGGTCCTGGCTACGATGATGATCCCTTACCCGGTGACCATGGTTCCAACCTTCATCCTGTTCCGCCTGCTCGATTGGCTAGGGACCTACCTGCCGCTGGTGCTGCCGCCGTTTTTCGGCCCGGCCTTTTCGATCTTCATGCTGCGCCAATTTTTCCTGACCATTAACCCCGAGCTGGATGAAGCCGCCAAGGTGGATGGTGCAAACGAGTTTACGATCTACTGGCGGATTATCCTGCCGCTGGCCAAGCCGGCCCTGGCGACCATTGCCATCTTCTCCTTCATGGCCAACTGGAACGATTTTATGGGCCCGCTGATCTATCTGAGCGACAGCGATATGTATACCCTGGCGCTGGGCGTCAACTATCTGCGCTCCTTCCGCGGTGGCGGTGATCTGTCGCTCCAGATGGCTGCCAGCGTGATGTTTATGGCCCCCTGTGTTGTGCTGTATTTCATCGCCCAGCGCAACATCGTCCAGGGCATCGTCACAACCGGGCTGAAAGGTTAACCGGCTGTGGATCTTTCGCCGGTTTTTACCGAATCGATGGGCTTTACCCCGGCAGACATCGCCCAGATGCACGCGGGCGCGCTGCAGGTTCTGCACGAGCTAGGAATCTCGGTCGAGAATGAAACGGCCCGGCGGGCGTTGGCGGAGGCCGGTGTCCGCGTGCAGGGTGTTCGCGCCTATCCGGAGCCGGCCCAGGTGGAGACCTGCCTGGAAGCGCTGCGCCGGCATTGGGGCCAGGGCGCGCCGCCCGCCGGTTCGCTGACAGTGACGGTGGGGGACATGTGCCAGTACTACCACAACCCGCACAACGATGAGATTGAGCTGATGAGCACGGCGAACGTGATCGAAGCGACCAAATCCGTCGAAGCCATGCGCGACCGCGGGTTGGGCAGCTACGTTCCGGGTGTACCGCGCGATGTGCCGGCTCAACTGCAGGCCATCCTCGAATACCGGATAGGGGCCGAGTTTACCGAAGGACCTCCGACCCTGGATACGCTCCACCCGCCCGAAGCCCTGCGCTACCTGTTTGAAATGTCCGAGGCGCTTGGCCACCCGCTCCGCAGCACCAATATCTTTTCGGTCAGCCCACTGCGCCTTTCCGGGTACGAGTTTGACCTAGCGGTCGAGTTCCGCGACCGCTGGCAGAATTTCTCCGTCACTACCTATCCCGCCGTGGGGATTTCGGCGCCCATTCATTCGCGGGCAGCCTGGGTCCTTTCCATCGCCGAAGCGCTGGGCGGGGCACTCACCCTGCACCTGGTCAGCGGCGGCAAGCCGGTGTATATCTCGGCCGGCATGTTTCCCTTTGACCTGCGCACCCTGACGATTATCGGTGGTATGCCTGAATGTGCCTGGATGTACTGGGCCAGGGGCCAGATCAGCCGCTTCTACGATCCATCGGCGGGTTACTCGATGATGTTGAGCAGCCAGGCCAAGCGGCCCGGGCTGCAGGCTGGCTACGAAAAAGGTCTTGCCGGCGCGCTGGGTGTCTTGAGCGGCTGCGATGACCTGCACTATGCTGGCGTGCTCAGCTTCGATGACATTTTCAGCCCTGAGCAAATGGTGGCCGACTGCGAGCTCCGCGATGCGCTGGAGCAGCTGCGCCGTGGAATCCCGCCAGACGAGCCGGACCGGTGGGTCGATGTGATCCGCGAAGGGCTCGAGCGCGGCTATGTGCCGGACGAG
>CAZBDC010000051.1:0-29347 GCA_964490575.1 uncultured Anaerolineaceae bacterium
ATTCACCCGGCAAAACAGCCGGTTTCATCGCCGTAATTGGCGAAGGTATTGCTGGTTCTGGCAGTTTTAAAACCTCAGCCTCCTGCGGGTAAAAATTCATTGGACGATGCTGTAGGTTGCCTGGAAGTACATAAGTGTTCGATGCGGCGGTTCGTCTGAGCGTATAATATATACTATCTTTATGTTTATTGTTATTGTTATGCGCACGAGTGGAGCGTGATGGTTGTTCTTTGTGATGGTTTCCAAATTGGATAAACGATGCGGGCGAATTTCTCTATTCCCACGGTTGATGATGTTCTGCGGATTGCCAACATAGCCGATCCGGTTCTGCGCAACTTGCAGATCACGCAATGCTATCACGAGCTTTCGGCGGCGTTTGCCGTCCACACCGGGCAGGTCGCGAACTGGTGTACGTTTGCCACCTGGGCTTCAAAGCAGGCTGGACAAACCATTCGGAAAGAAGACCTGGCGCGGATGTTCGAGCGCCGGTTTGTCCAGGCGTCCTCCGCGATTCAGGCAGCCGGGCAGGTGACCGCGGTGGCCCACGCGCGGGGTCAGGCCGTTCTTGCCAGCCCGCAGGCGCTGGCTCTGTGGACGCAAAGTTTTACATCGGCCATTGATCGGGCCGGCGACGCCGTTGGCCGGGGCAACAAGAAGGTCTTCGAGGAGATTGGGTATGAGTTCGCCCGCTTTTTGCAGTTTTGCCTGCCAGGCGGCCAGCCAGATGATGAAAAGGTCGCGCTTTTCTGCGAGCAGCTCCTCTCCGGAGAACCGCCGGACGGTCAGGTTTACCTGCGCCAGGCATTTATCCATTACAGCCAGGCGCTGCTGGAGACCAGTGACCAAAAAGTCCGCGCGGAATTGATCCTCCTGGCCAACCTGGAGATCGGCTTCCACGAACAGACTCGCCTGCAGCCGGAGATCGCCGAAAGCCTCGACGCCGGGTTCACAAGCTTCCTGGAATTTTCCCGCGCGCTGCTGGGCAGCATTTTTCCAAAGAACAGCTGGCTGCACCTTGCCTATCTATATCTCATGCGGCTGCTCGGCCGCCCAACCGGGCTCGACCTGGCAATCCGGGCTTTATTAGCCGAGATGCGCGGGCTCTTGCGGCAGGTGATTACCGAGACGATGATGAAGATTGCCTTGCCTTCGGGCGTGGTGCTGCGGCTGGGCGAGGACCTGGCGGCTGGTTTTCCGGAGCGACTCAAGCACATCACCAATCTGGAATTACGCGCCTTTCTGGCCAGACACGACCAAACGCCAGACAGCCTGACCGGCACCGGCGCTTTGGATTGGGCCGATCTCTCCGACCGGCTGCATTTCATCGCTGACTTTTTCCGCTGTTATCAGGATTGTTACAGCCTGTTCGAGCCGCCGTTCGCGCCAGAGCAGGTTGACATATTGAAAGGTGGCCGGCTGCCAAAAGGCAGGTTATAAACTCATCCTCATCTGACGATTATGAGGGTGAGAGATATATAAAAGTCATTGTGAGCACTCTAACTCTCCATTTGCACACCAATGTTATAAAATAAAATTGAGTGAACGATAAAACGTAACTACTCGGCCACAGGGAGAAGAGGCAGGTTTTGTCCATTTTGGGGGTGCTTCGCACCCCAAAAATGGACAAAACCCTACCTTCCATCACCCAGGCTGAGCAGCGACGAAAAAACAGAGATTCGCGGGGTTGGATGGGCTGTCTAGCCGGCCATCCCCATCCTGATGAGGCGCTGCGAATGGACAATACGATTACCATCCGGGGAGCCCGGCTCCATAATTTAAAGAACGTCTCGCTTTCGATTCCCAAGAACCAGCTGGTCGTCTTTACCGGCCTGTCCGGTTCGGGCAAGTCGAGCCTGGCGTTTGACACGCTGCACAAGGTGGGCCAGCGCCAGTTCATGGATTCGCTTGGGATGGTGGCTCACCTGAACCGCCCACCGATCGAATCGATCAGTGGGCTGTCGCCTTCGATCAGCATCGACCAGCGCCTGAGCAACCACTCGCCGCGCTCGACCGTTGGAACTTCTACAGAAGTATTCACTTACCTGCGCGTACTGTTTGCCCGCGCCGGGCATCGCCCTTGCCCGGTTTGCGGGCGGGATATCCCTCCACACTATGAGAACACCGGTGGGGCCTGGGAGGAAGATGCCAGCAACGGCCCGATCCAGTCGCTTGAAGACGCCGAGCAGATTCCCTGCCCGCACTGCGGTGCGCCTGTTCCCGAATTGGGCATGGCTTCTTTTTCTTTTAACAAGCCAGCCGGCGCCTGCCCGACCTGCACCGGCCTGGGGACCATCTACCAGGCTAACCTGCCTCGGATCATCGATGAGAGCAAGAGCCTGGCAGAGGGGCGCGGTGCTCGGTTGGGACAGCCACACGATCAGGCGCTACACCGAGACCATCGACAGCGCCGGGCGTCATTATGGTTTTGAGCTGGATTTGAATGCACCGGTTCACTCGCTCGGGCAGGTCCAGCGCGATTTCCTGCTTTACGGCGTTCGGTCCCCCCAGTTTACCCGCCACTTCCCGCGGATCGAGCCGCCTACTGCCGTCTCTCGCGGCTATTTCGAGGGTGTCGTGACAAACCTGCTTCGCCGGCACACCGAGCACGCCGCGGATGGCAATTACCTGGAAAAGATCGAGCGCCTGCTTTACCTGCGCACCTGCCCCGACTGCGCGGGCACCCGCCTGCGGCCCGAATCGCGTGCGGTGACCGTCGCCAATCGCTCGATCGTCGAGATTGCTTCTCTACCGCTGGCTGACCTGGCTGCCTGGGTGGGCGGGTTAAAAGAGGCCCTTCCGGGTGACGAATGGTTGATTGCCGAACCGATTGTGAGCGACCTGAACGAGCGGATTGCCCACCTGGTGGAAGTTGGGTTGGGCTATCTGACCCTCGAGCGCGCGGCCCCTTCTCTTTCGGCTGGCGAGTCCCAGCGCCTGCGGTTGGCGGCTCTGCTTGGCTCCGGGCTGACGGGGGTTCTATACGTGCTGGATGAGCCGACGATTGGGCTGCACCCGCGCGATACGGCCCGCCTGATAAGGATGCTACGCGCCCTGCGCAACCTGGGCAATACTGTGCTGGTCATCGAGCATGACCTGGAAATGATCCGTTCGGCCGACTTCGTGGTCGATTTTGGCCCGGGGGCGGGGCGGCGCGGCGGGCAGGTCGTTGCCCAGGGCGCGCCGGATTGCCTGGCAGACAGTCCCGTTTCGATCACTGCTCGTTATCTAACCGGGCAGGCCGCGATCCCTGTCCCCAACCGGCGGCGGCCGGTATCCAGCGCCTGCCTGACCATCCGCGGCGCGCGCGAGCACAACCTGAAGGACCTTACGGCACGGATCCCATTGGGCCTGCTGGTAGCAGTCACGGGTGTATCTGGTTCGGGCAAATCCTCGCTGATGTTCGACGTGCTCGACCGCGCCGCCCGCCAGCATTTCTACGGCTCGAGCGAGCTGCCCGGCCTGCACGAGGCGATCGAGGGTTGGGAACTGGTCGATAAGGTCATCACCATTGACCAGACCCCCATCGGCCGCTCGACCCGCTCGAATGCCGCCACGTACACCGATGCTTTCACGCCCATCCGCGAGGCGTTCGCTGCCACACCCGCTGCTCGCGAACGCGGGCTGACCGCCCAGCACTTTTCATTCAACGTCCCGGGCGGGCGCTGCGAACGATGCGAAGGGGCCGGCACGCTGACGGTCGGGATGCACTTCCTGCCTGACGTGGAGGTGCGCTGCCCGGCCTGCCGGGGTCGGCGCTTCAAGCGTGAAATCCTCGCCGTTCAGTACGCCGGTTATCATATTTCCGAGGTTTTGGAGATGACCATCGATGAGGCCTTGCCGGTCTTCTCGGCTATCCCGGCCGCCCAGGCTCGTCTGGGGCTGATGGTTGAGGTAGGGCTGGGCTATCTGCAGCTTGGGCAGCCGGCTTCCAGCTTCTCGGGCGGCGAAGCCCAGCGCGTCAAGCTGGCTCGGGAACTCTCGCGCCGCGCGACTAGCCGTACCTTTTACTTGCTCGATGAGCCAACCACCGGGCTGCACATCCATGATGTGGCCCACCTGCTGCGCCTGCTCCAGCGCCTGGTCGACGCCGGTCACAGCGTGGTAGTGATCGAGCACAACCTCGACCTGGTCAAGTGCGCCGATTGGATTATTGACCTGGGACCCGAAGGCGGCGCGGCTGGCGGTCGAATCGTCGCCCAAGGGACGCCCGAAGTCGTGGCTCAAGTTCCCGAAAGCCATACCGGGAGACTGTTGGGGCCGCTGCTTTAAAAAGATATTCGCCAAAACCGGGCAATTGCAGTTCTGGCGAACATCAGGCCAGTTATTTTCAGACTCCCCGGGGTACGCTCAGCCGGCGCAAGACGGGTTTGGGAAATTCGCTCCGCATCAGGATCAGGAAAGTGACAATCAGCAGTGGAGCGGTCACCTCTTCAATGCCCACCGGCGTGAGGAACAGGCAGAACAGGCTGGCGCCGGTCAGCCCTAACCGGACGGCCTTTCCCTGGCTGAGGATCAACAGCCCGGTGGCCGTTTCGAACAGGATCAGCGCGATGACGAACGGCAGCGGGATGCTGGCCAGGACTTCGCCGAAGAACCAGCCATAGACCGGGAGGAGGGCGTTGGCGCCCGCCGCCGCGAACAGGGTGGGATCGATCAACGCTACGGGCACGTTCACCCCCAGCGCCATTACCAGGAAGAAGATCCCAACGACGACTCGCCCAGCCTGCGGACGAAACCAGGCCAGCACGGCCAGCCCGGCAGCAAAGGAGATAGTGACGGTAAAGGGGTTAAGGATGTTCATCGTTTTCTTCTTTATCAAAATAAGAACTTCGGCCAGTGCAGCCACAGCCCCGCCAGGACGGCCAGGTCGATAACGACGGCAGTCGCCAGCCAGGGGTGCCAGTACAGCCCCAGCAGGAGCAGTGAGGCTGCCGCGCCCAGGGCGGCGGCTGCGCCCTGGACCTGGTTCAACCCGGGCAGGCCCAGCAGCCCCAGTCCTGCCAGGCCAAAGCCTGCCAGGGCAATTAACCAAAGGGCTGAGCCCAGCCCGCGCACGGCGCTGTTGGGCAGGCCAAGTTTCACTGCCAGCCAGGCCGGGTCGGTGTCGGTTCGCCACCAGGCCGGCCAGAAGGGGGTGCGTAGCTCACCGGGTTTGGGCGTGGGTACGTAGGTCAGGCTGAAGTGGATCAGCCCGTGAACGATCAGGAAAACGGCAATCAGGATACGGGTCAGGTTGGGGTTCATAGCTCCTCTACGATAACTGAGATCAGGGTCAGGTTGAGATCGCGGATGCGCTCCAGGCAGCCATGCAACTCGGCCTGGTCGCTGACTTCGCCGCTGATGCGGGTGGCCCCGTTTGGCAGGCTGTCCAGCGCCAGACTCTCAAACCAGGCTTTCCAGCGCTCGTCCAGGGTCTCTTTCAAGATGATTTCAATCTGGCGTTTGGTGTGCATTGCATCTCGCTTTCTGGGGTCAGTTTAAGCGAAACGAGCCCGGCCGGCATCTGCCGTTCGGGTATACCAGGGGTTTATTCTGGGGTTTGCTGCTAAAGCAGCCCCAGGTCTTTGGCCTTCGCGATCGCCTCAGCGCGGTTGGCTACATCCAGCTTGCGGTAAATGGCGGCGGTGTGGGCCTTGATTGTTCCGGGCGCGATGTACAGCCGGGCGCCGATCTCGGGGTTGGTCAACCCGGAGGCTACCCAGCGTAAAATCTCCACTTCGCGTGCCGTCAGGGGGCTCTCGGCCGGGTGGCGCGTTTCACTTTCGCGCAACGCTGCCAACAGCTCACTTACCCCGGTGATTTCCTGGCAGCGCTCCAGGGCCGGGATCAGCCGGCGCCCATCCTCCAGGAATACCTGGCGAAACCCGCGCGATAGGCCAAGGGTAAGCGCTTCTCTTAAAATCGCGGATGCCTCGTCTGGTCCGGGCGCCGCACAGGCCCGCAGCACCAGCGCCTCGATCAGGGCTGCCAGCCGATTTCCCCGCCGGGCGGCAGCTTCCACCAGTTCTAACTGCACGCATGCCGCAGCTGCCTGGCCCGTGGCCAGCAGCACCCGCGCAGAGGCCAGACGCAGCGCTTCATCGCCCTCTGAGAGCAGGGTATTCGCTGCCGGGGGTGGTAGGGCCTGCTGTGACAGCCAGGCTTTAGCTTGCTCCAAGGCGCCGGAATGCAGCCACAGCCGCACCTGAACCAGTGTAACCGTCGCCATCAGGTTCGGTACGACCGGGCCCCTGGCAATCCAGGCGCCGGCTTCTGCCAGCGCGGCTGCAGCCAGGCCGGGCCGGTTTTGCAGCAATTCAAGCCGGGCTTTGACCGTCCAGGTGTAGGCGCAGTGGTTGGGATTCTCCCAGCTCCGGTTGTGTTCGATAGCCTGGTCGACCAGCCGGGCGGCTTCCTCTAAATCACTCTGTTCGATCCGCAGCGCGGCCAGGAATGCCTCCAGCCGGCCAACGAAGCCGGGTGTGCTGGCGGCTGGCGCAGCCCGCGCCAGCCCGGCCCGGTAGATCTCCTCGGCGCGCCGCAGATCGCCTTGCTGGCGAAGGACCATACCCAGGTCGACTGCTGCGGAGACAATGCTGTACAGGTTATCCAGCGCATATGCGATCTGCAGGGTCTCGGAAAAACAGGCTTCGGCCCCAGGCAGGTCGCCCTTAATTCTCAGCGCGTAGCCAACCGCCCAGCGCTGCACGCTGCGAGCAAAACTGGCCTCGGCTGGGACAATTTCATCCTGGGGGGTCTTATCCTGCTGCTCGACCAGCGCCAGCGCGGCCGGCAGGCTGCCACTGGTAATGGCAGCCAGGCTGCGGATGGCGTGGATCTCGAACCACATGCGCGCCTGTTCGGCCGGGCTGTAGCTGCCGGCCGCCAAACTGGCTTCCGCCCGGGCAAGCCGCGCTTCGGTCTCTGGCAGCCGGGCGGCGAAGGCCAGCGTCCAGGCCTGGCAGATGTCCAACCACGGGCGCCGTGCGGCCAGCTCGTCCGGCAGCAGGTGGATCCAGGCCAGGAGCTGGTGGAGCTGCCCGCGGGAGAGCAGCTCGAAGGTGCTGCGTTCAACGATCCGCGCAGCTCGCTCGTAATCGCCGGCCTGAAGGCTGTGCCGGACAGCTTCCTCGCTGGCCTGCTGGTCTTCGAGCCAGGCGGCCGCCTGGTGGTGCAGTGCTTTGATCAGTCCAGGCTGGCTGCGGGCGCGCTGTTTGAGCCGAACCTGGAGCAGGTCGGCAAACAGGTGGTGATAGCGGTACCAGGTGCGTTCCTCATCCAGCGGGATGAGGAAGCAGTTGGCTGCTTCCAGCGCCTCAAGCATTTCCTGCCCGTTGCTCTGGCCGGTCAACCGATCACACAGCGGTGCGCACAGCCGTTCAAGCACGGCCGTCTTGAGCAGAAATTCCTGCACATCTTGGCTCTGGTTGTGCAGCGCTTCCTCGGCCAGGTAATCCAAAATAAAGCGGTTGCGGCCGGAGAGGCCTTGTAAAAAGTCGCCCGGGCGTTCCTTCCCCCTCATCGAGAGCAGCGCCATGCGCAGCCCGGCTGCCCAGCCTTCGGTTATTTTGGCCAGCAGCGCGATTTCTGGTTCGTTTAGCTGAGTTTCTGCCGCACGATCGATCAACTGCCCGGTCTCACTCTGGTCGAAGCGAAGATCGTTGAGCCGTACCTCAACCATCCTGCCTTGCGCGCGCAGCCGGTGCAGCGGCAGGGGCGGGTCGGAGCGGGTAGCCAGCGCCAGATGAACGTTGGCTGGCAGGTGCTCAACCAGGAAAACCAGCGCGGCGTGGATCGCGTTTTCGTGGATGACCTGGTAATCGTCCAGAACGATGACCAGGCTGCCTGGAAAATCAGCCAGCGCGCCGATCAGGCCGGCGGACAGGTCAGTGGGCGCCGGCGGCGAGGGCGCAGCCAGAAGGTCATCGATCATGACACGCGCTGCAGGAATGGCCTTTTCAAGCGCGGCTGACAGGTACGCAAAGAAGCGCGCCAGATCGTTGTCGGCCGCTTCCAACGATAACCAGGCAAAGCGGGCTCCGCCTGGGCCCTGGGCTCCCGCCCACTCGCTTAACAGGGTGGTTTTGCCATACCCGGCGGGGGCGCACGCCAGTACCAGTGAACACCCGGGCAGCAGACCACGCTCCAGGCGGTCAAGCAGGCGCGGACGGTTCAACCGGCCGGGGACGGCCGGCGGAATGGTGAACTTGGTTGCCAGGAGCCGGGCGGTCATGCCCTGGCATTATTCCGGCTTGTCGGAGCCCAACGGAACGCGCACCGTGACGGTCGTCCCCTGGCCTGCCGCAGAAATGATGCTGAATTTCCCGCCCACCCTGGTAACCTGCTGCCGCAGCCGGGCCAATCCGAACCGGTGCTGGCGGGTGAAGGCCAGCCAATCGTCTGGCACGGGAAAGCCCTTGCCGTTGTCTTCGATTTCAAGCGCCATCTGGCCCCCGGTTGGATGGTAGCGCACTTCAATTTGGCTGGCCTGGCCATGGCGCAGCGCGTTGTGCAGGCTTTCCAGGTAGACCCCGTAGAGCACGCGCACCACGTCGTCATGCAGGAGCTGCTCGTCCTCAACCAGGTCGAGAACCAGGTGGAGATCAGGGTGCTTTGTGCGCACTTCTTCCGAATGCACCTGGATCGCGCGTGACAGCCCAAACCGGATCAGTCCCGGTGGGCGCAGATCGATATGCTCATCGGTCGGGTGGCTGCCCGCCGCATGTTCATCCGCCACAGGATATCCTCCCAATCTCTTTCTTCCTATTCTATCACCGTCTCAACCGGCTTACCGCTGCGCAGTCCGGCGAAATCGAGCAGTTCGCGGTAAACCGGCGGGACCGGCCGCCTGCCGAAGGAGTTGGTCTGCCAGCGGCTGCCGTCCGAGAATTCAATCAGGAAGGTGTGGTCGCGGATTTGCGCAGGGTTGTCCCCGTCCAGCCGGATGCGCTCTTCCAGGCGGGTGATCTCGGCGTAGCTGCGCCTGTTTTCAAGCAGGCCAAAGAAACCACCGGTAGCCACACTGTTGGGGGTCAGGCGCACATACAGGTTAAGCCCGACCACGATCAGCGCCAGGACCAGGACCAGCCCGGCGGCGGTGAAGGCCAGCCCGGCTTTGCGCTGGTCATAGCGATACTGCTGGTTGAAAAACGCCACCAGGCGTGGGAAACGGTCCTTCAATCGCCAGCGGTTGAAAAACCAGATCGGGATGCCTGATAGGGCGATCCCCAAGAAGACGGCCGGGATGGCCCAGTAGGCCGGATCGACCGGCGCCTGGTAAGTAGCGGGGATCAGCCGGTCGTACAGGCTGAGCAGCCCGGACAATACCAGGTAGGCCAGGTAGCTGATCAGTGGGACCATGATGAAGTACAGCAGCGTGACGAAACGGTACTGACGCTGAAACTGCTGTTGATCGGCCAGGGTATAAGTCAACTCTTCGCCTGGTGAGACCGGAAACCAGCGCGGGAGCTGGCGGGCAAAAAATTGCACTCCCCATAAAATGCCGGCGATCGCCAGAAGGCCTGTTATCAGCGCCCCGGTCTGCTTCCATGCCGCGGGCAGGGTTCGTCCCATAGGTGTGCCCAGCCCAATGCCCAGCAGCAATGCAGCCGTAAGAAGCAGGAATCCGATCCATTGTGGGCGTGTTTTAATTGTGTTATACATAAGTTTTGTTTGGGTTGTTTTTAACCGGTAACCCAATTGTACAACAAAATGCGCCTAAATCCGCCCCAGAATCCGCGCAATTTCGGCCATCTGGTCCGGGGTGAGTGGGCCAAAGGCCATCGCGCCGGCGTTTTCTTCCGCCTGGCGGACAGTGCGGATGCCGGGGATGGGGATGGTGACCGGGGAGCGCCCCCACAGCCAGGCCAGCGCGCCCTGCGCCAGTGTGCGTCCACCGGCTGTCAGAATGTCGCGGATGGCTTCGATCTTGCCGGCGAAATCCGGGTTGGGCCGCCCGTTCTTGAAGTATTTCATCCATTCCGGGCTGCGCGTTCCGCGCACGTCGTCTTCGCCCAGGACTGAACCGGCGCTGTATTTGCCAGTCAGCAGTCCCATTGCCAACGGGCCTCGGTTGATGCTGGCCAGGTTGAGCGACTCGCACAGTGCGATCATTTCTGGCGCATCGTCCAGCACGTTCATCTGGTTCTGGACGGCGGTGCAGTGCTCGCCTTCGGCAAAAAGGCGTTCGCGCTCGGGGTCATCCGTGCTCCAACCGTACCAGCGGATCTTGCCCTGCCGGACCAGGTCTTCCAGCGTTTCGCGCACCTCGATGGCCTGTTCCAGCGGGTATCCGCCATTGTGGAACTGGTACAGGTCGATGTAGTCCGTGTTCAGCCGGCGCAGCGAAGCCTCGCATGCCCGGCGGATGTAAGCCGGGCTGGCGTCGTTGCCCACGAGTTGGCGGTTGCCCTCGGTGAAGGTGTTGCTGAACTTGGTGGCGATGACCACCTGCTGGCGCTTGCCGGCCAGGGCCTGCCCGACAATTTTTTCGGAGTGGCCTGCGCCGTAGACGTCGGCGGTGTCGAAGAAGGTGACCCCCAGGTCGAGCGCGCGCTGGATCGCGCGCAGCGATTCGGCATCATCTACCTCTCCCCACCCGACCGGCGTCTCGCCCCGGTAGGCTGGCCCGCCGATTGCCCAGCAGCCAAAGCCCATCGCGCTCACATCGATTCCTGAGCGACCTAATTTGCGCAGCATGCCTCGTTCCATGTTCGATCCTCCGGTATCATTTTGTCATTTTATGAATTTTATTATATCTGGTTCTTCGAATACCCAGTGCTCGGTGGTCAAAAATCGTACCAATCCCACCGACTCGGCCAGGCGCAGTGAGGCTTCATTCTGTTCGTGGACCGCATAGCGCGGTACGTACCCGCTACCTGTTACCCAGGCCAGGGCAGTTAAAACGACCCGGCGGGCGAGGCCTTTCCTCCGTTCGCCGGGCAGGGTGTGCAGCGCGCCGATCTCGAACACATGATCATAGTTACGGTAGGCCATACAGGCGCATGACGGCCGGTCTTGCGTATAGATTACGAACGCGCGCGCATCTGCCTGGGCGAAATCCTCGGCTATCTCTTCCGGCCCGTACCCCTGGGCGGCGAAAAGCGCCAGGCAGCCTTCGTCGGGATGGCGGGTTATTACTACCTGTGCGTCCGGCTCGAAATGGCTGTCTCGCGGGGTGGTGTGGGAGACATAGGCTGTCGTTCTCCGCAGCGGGAAGACGCTCTCGACCGCTTCGCGCTGGGCCGGGTGATTGAGCTTGAACACCAACCGCTCGCCGCGCGGTACGGCGGGCAGAAGCGCTCGCAGTTCTTCCGGGTCTTCTCCGGCCAGCATGACGATCGTATCCACGCCCGGGTAAGTCTGCCGGTCAAAGGGTGAAACGCGCGCGGGCAGCAGCGCCAGCACGGCGTTGCCCGCCATGTGGCAGTGGACAACCTCAGGATAGGTCGCCAGAGCCTTGAGCAAGATGATATTTCTTAGCACATCGCGGGTGAGCAGGGCCAGGATGTCTTCGTTCATCTTTTACAGCATGTCCAACAGCACCTGAGCCAGGTAGAACATTTCCTCGTCTTCGCGGTGGTGATCTTCGTACGTCCACCAGGCCGAAAGGACCGCCTGGGCCATTGCCCAGCCCAACATGCGCTGGCGGTCGAGGCTCAACGCCTCGCGCAGGATATCCAGCCGCCGGGCGGTGAGGCGAGCGGTCTCTCCCGGTGAACTCGTTGAGAACCTGTTGCGCAGCAGCGCGCCGATTTCGTACTCCGCCTCGCCTACCAGCCCCTTGGGATCGAGCGCCAGCCACGGCTCGCGCTCGGCCGAGAGGATATTCCAATGGTGTAGATCGCCGTGCAGCAGCCTTTGAGGCCCGGCGCTGGCGAACAGTTCCGCGAACAACTGCTTGGCCGCCTCGACCAGGTGGGCGGGGAAGGGGCCGGTGCTGCCGCCGAATTCGGCCCGCAGCCGCTCCAGCCCGCGTGCCCAGTCGCCCGTGTAGCGCAGCTTTCTTTCTGGGTCCGGTGGGGCCGGAATCCACAGTTTTGTCATCACCCCGGCTGCAATCCGAGTGGCCTGATCGTCATCGTCCAGCCCGGCCAGCGTCTCGCCCGGGCGCAGCCGTTCCAGTAGCATCGCTCCGCGGGCCGGGTCGCATTCCAGCAGCCGAACGATCCCACGCCCATCCCACAGCCGCAATGATTCCATCTCACTGATCATCTCCGGGTTGACCAGCCAGGTTTTCAGCACCGCTTCGCTGCCATCTGCTCGCAGGGCTGCGGCGACGAAGTTGTAAGACAGTGGGAACGGGTCCAGCACCCGGATGTCCCAATCCTCCTCCAGCCCGGCGATAAAGGTGGAGAAGGAGTCTAGCCAGGCCTGGCCTTCTGCGCCGAACAGGTCGAGCGTGGTCTGAATAAAGTTGGCAGGCAGTGAAATCGTCATTGAATCTCTCCAACCCCGCCAGGCCAGCGCGCTCGGAACTCTTCCTCCAGGATATCCATCATCACCACGCCCCAGGCCTTGCCGGCGATGATGCGTGCCTCTCGTCGCATCCCAATCCGCTGGAAGCCCACTTTCTCGTAGGCGCGGATAGCGCGCCGGTTGAATTCAAATGTGCCCAGCATGACAGAGTGCAGGTTGAGCAGGTTAAAGGCGTAATCGAGCAGCAGGCGGGTCGCCTCCGTGCCCAGGCCCCGGTTCCAGGCGGATTTTTCACCGATCACGATCCCCAGCATGGCGCTTCGGTTGACCGCATCGATGGCGAACAACAGGCAGCGCCCAACCGGGCGGTCGCCGGCGCTCTCGACAATGGTGAAAATGTGGTCCTGCCTGCGGATGGCTTCGGTTACTTCCGCTTGCATTTTCTCCAGTGAATAAGGCAGGTAAGCTTCGTCGCCCAATGGGAGAGTCACCTCCAGGTCGTTCATCCAGGCTGTCCACAGTTGGGCGTCTTCGGACTGGATTGGTGAAAGGTAGCACCTTTCCCCCGCCAGTTTGCGATAGTAAGTCATTGGTTGGTTCTCCAAATCGAAAGATGGTATGATTGTAGCGGAAATTGGCCAGTCTGGCGATCGGCGGCGGGAAGCAGGTGCAGCGGTGCCATCCTCAGGGCATAGACAGATCATCAGGTGTGAAAACTTATGGAAGATAAACTCAACCAACTTCACAAAACTCATCACGGCGTTGTCGTTCCTGTGGTGACCCCCATCACCGATAAATTCGAGCTGGATGAACCCGCCCTACGCAAAGTGATCGACCATCTGATCGATGGGGGCGTGCAGGGCATCTTTGTCCTGGGCTCGAACGGTGAAGGACCCTCCATCCCGCGCGCAATGCGCGCGCGCATCGTTCACCTTGCCATGGAGCAGGTCAAGGGCCGCGCGCGGGTTTATGCCGGGATACTCGATAACAGCGCGATCGACGCGGTGGCCTCGGCCAAAGATTATCTGCGCATGGGCGTCAGCGCGGTTGTGGCGCAGCTACCTAACTATTTCACGCTCAGCCCTGACGAGCAGTTCCGCTACTTTGTTGGGCTGGTTGAGCGGATCCAGGGGCCCATCCTGCTCTATGAAATTCCCGCCACGGTTCATATGTCGCTCGACCTGGCAGTCATCGAGCACCTGCGCGCCTTCTCCAACGTAGTCGGGATCAAAGACTCCTCCGGGGACGCCGAACGGGTGACGGCGCTGCTGGAGGCTTACAGCGATGACCCTGCTTTTTCCGTTCTGGTAGGCACATCCGGGTTGTACAGCTTTGGGCTGCGCCATGGCGCAGACGGCATTGTCCCCGGGATTGCCAACCTGGAGCCGGGCCTGTGCGCCCGCATGTACGCCGCGGCGCTCACCGGTGACTGGTCGCTGCTGGGTGAACTGCAAGGCGAGCTGGAGACAGTAGCTCGCGGTTTCCTGGGACCCGAATACATGGCCCAGACGGTGGCGCGCCTGAAGTGGCAGATGAGCCAGCGCGGGCTATGTGGGCCAACCGTCTTCCCGCCGCTCGTGACAATCAATGGAGCAGACTGATCTTATTGGATCGGTTCAGTCGTGGAAAAACTGGCGCACCATCTGCGTGTGCAGGCCAAAGGCCATTTCGGCCAGTCCGTCTAACACCAGCCGCTCACTGGTCTCCTCGTTTGGTTCAAACCTGGGTAGTTCATCTTCGCGACGCTTGTGAGCCAGGCCAAACACGATCAGCGTGCCGTCTGGGGCTGAGCGTACCCCCAACTCGCGGATCTCACCCGGGTCGACGGCCAACCCGGTCTCTTCAAATACTTCGCGCGCCCCGGCTTCCTGCCAGGTCTCATCGAAATTGATAAACCCGCCGGGCAGCGCCAGTTTCCCGGCCCCGGGTGAGATGCCTCGCCGCACAGCCAGCAGTCCCAGGTGTGCGGATCCGTCCCGGATTACTGGCACAAGCACCACGCTGACCGGCAGCGGGTTGCGATAAATCGTCTGCCCGCAGGAGGCGCATGTTCGCGGCCAACCAAGGCCTGTCGCGAATGGCGCGCCGCAGAAGGAGCAGTGCGAGAAGGGTTGAGGTGCCACAAAATTAATTATACTTCCTGGCGAGGCGTTTTTGTGATTCTTAAATAGGGGGTATCCAGCCCGTTCTGGTGTTGACAGCTATACCGCACCTGTGTTAAAAATCCATCTAACCTTTTTTGATACTTGTATCGTTTTGTGTGGGCGACGCCGTCGCCCACACAAAACAAACGAAGTCCGAAAAACTATTCTCATCACAAGGTGTTTATGCTTTCTTACCCCATCCTCGAATACGACCCCGAAGGAATCGCCATTATCAATCCGCATGAGCCGCCTTCCGATCGGGCTCTCCCTGAGCGGGTTGTGCTGTGTTTCTTCGCGGAAGTGCTGCAGAGCCTGCTGGACGAGGGCCGCCTCGAACTGGTCCGCGAACTGCGCACGGAAATGGGCCGCCATCCCGTCTACATCTACACGGCCGATTCACCCCAGGGTCCGCAGGAGATCCTGGTGGCTCACCCCGGCATCGGCGCGCCCCTGGCGGTGGGGTTGACCGAAGATATCCTGGCCATGGGCGCGCGCAGGCTGATCGCCTGCGGCGGCTGCGGCGTGCTGCGTCCCGAGATCGCGGCCGGGCACCCGGTCATCCTGACGGCTGCTGTTCGTGACGAGGGCACTTCTTATCACTACCTTCCGCCCGCGCGGGAGGCTGCCGCTCATCCGGATGCCATCGCTGCGCTTGAGGATGCCTGTCGGGCGCTGGGGGTTGACTACCGTCTGGGCAAGAGTTGGACCACGGATGCTTTCTACCGCGAGACGCCCGCCCGCCGCGAGCGCCGCCTGGCCGAAGGTTGCGACGTGGTTGAGATGGAAGCTTCGGCCTTCTTTGCCCTGGCTGAGTTCCGGCGGGTCATTTTTGGCCAGATTGTGTACGGCGGTGATCTGGTTGTCCCCGAAGGTTGGGATGCACGCGGCTGGAACGACCGCCAATCCGACCGCCGCCTGGTGTTCCGCCTGGCGGTCGAGGCCTGCCTGCGCCTGTGACCTGGCTGGCCTGTTCGTTATATTGACCGGTTGCACCCATTGCTTTGGCAGGGGGAATCCTTATAATCAATGATATTCAAGCCTTATTCTCTACAAAGGAACCTGTGTTATGCGCAATTCGACGATTTCTAACCGTGCTGTGCGGATCATTGGCTACCTGATCATCGCCATTATTGGCCTGGCGATTTTGCTGGCGTTTGCCCAGCAGCACATCTATTTCTTCCGTAAAGTTGATACCAACCAGATCGGTGTTCAAAAACGCGGCGGCCAGATCATTCGCATTGTCCCGCCGGGCCTGTATAGTGATGTGGCCCTGTTTGCCGAGCTGCAAACCTATTCGACCCAGGCTTACCAGTTCAGCGTGGCAGATGCGGAGCTGATCACTTCCGACAACCAGCGCATCGGCGTTACCGTCTCAGGCAGCTTTTTCCGCCCTGATTTTACCAAAGCTGATCAGATCCCTGTCCTGTGGACCAAGTACAGCCTGATTTACACCAACGATGAGGCTCTTCAGCGCGTGGCCAATGACCTGGCGGCGCAGGCCATGAAGGTCTGCGTGGGCGGCAAGCCCTTCCGCGAGAGTATCATTGGCGCCGGGCGCGATGCGCTGCGCAACTGTATCGATGAAGAGCTAAGCGACCTGGCGACTCCCTATGGTCTGGACGTGAGCAATGTGACCGTGCCGAACGTTGCACTCTCAGAGGAAGTCCAGGGACTGCTCGACTCGATTACGAAGAGCCGCCTGGAGACGGAGAAGGCCGAGCAGGATCGCCTTAAGGCAATTGCTGAGGGTGAAGCCAACCGCGCCCAGCAGGAGGCCCAGATCCGCGTCGAGCAGTCGCGCGCCCAGGAGGAGGCCAAGCAGAAGGCCATCCTGGCCCAGCTTTCCCGCGACCAGCTTAAAGCCGAGATGGAGGTAATTGAGGCGCAGAAGGCCAACGACCTGGTTTCTGCACAGCGTGACCTTGAGATCAATAAAGCCCTGGCCGCCGCGGCGATCGAAAAGGCCAAGGCTGATCTGGCCCGTGAAATCGCCCTGGCCGACCTGTACGCGACCAACGAGAATTACTATCTCTACCAGATTGCACTGGCCAACGCATCGGCTATTCAGCCGACCGACAAGCTGATCTTCATCCCCGAAGGCGTCTTCCCGCAGCTGATCTTTGGACAGGATCTCAAGCCGGTTGTCCCGGTGCAGGGCGAAGTCATTCCACAATAAGCCTATTTGGGCGGTGAATCAGACAGGAGGCAGACCGCCTCCTGTCTGATTCACCGTTATTGCTACCGCTATTCACGATCAATTTTCGATCAACCGCCCGGCCGGGAACAAACCGACCCGCTCGGCTGTTTCGCAAAACCAGTTAGCCGCCCAGAATGTGCCGCTGCGTTGATAATTCTCACCGGCGCAGAACCCCATGCAGATGTGGTTGACCGTACAGCGGCTGCAAACACCTTCCAGGCGCTCTGGCATGCCCTGCCTGAGGATCTGTAAAAGTGGATGGTTGTTCCAGATCAGGTGAAGCGGGTCTGCGCCGGCCCGGCCGAGAATAAAGTTCGGCAGAACGAGCGCCAGGTCACACAGCGCGTACTCTCCCCCTTTTAACAGGCTCAGGCCGCTCAGGATTGAGCAACGCCCGTCCCAGGCATTTAGCAGCTGGCCGGTTGATCCTGTTACAGACCGGGGATGCAGGCCGCGGAAAACCGGCGGCATGCCAAACAACAGTCTCAATCGGGTGGTGTTGGCCAGTTCGCGCTCGACCCGCCAGCCCAGTGCGATCATTTCCTCTACTTGAAGCTCGAGGTCTGGTCGGGCGGGCCGGCCCGGCTCGAGGATGGTAAAGAGGATTGCCTCTCCACCCAGTTCTTCTACGAAACGAATCACTTCCGGGATCTTCCCGGCGTTGCTGCGGTGGACGGTAAACACCACCTGCACGCTCAACCCCGCCTCGGCCAGCGTGCGGATACCCTGAACAGCTGTCGCAAAAGCTCCTGTCTGCTGCCGGCTGGCATCGTGGGCCGCCGTATCAGCGCCATCCAGGCCGACCCAAACACTGGCATTGGGCAGGCGCGCCAGCCGCTGCACGCGGTTTGTCGTTAGCCCGGTTCCGTTTGTCTCGGTGATCAGGCTCAGTCCCAGGCTCTCCACACGGTCGAGCAGTGGGTCAAGGTCGGGATAGCACAGAGAAGTGTCCCCGACCAGCCGCACCATCCGCAGCCCCAAAGGCAGTGCTTCCTGCACCGCCTGCAGGGCCAGGATCGATGGCAGGAATTTATCGCCCCGGCCGTTCGCGGACCCGCGAATCTGCTGGCGGCAGGGGCGGCAGGTCAGGCTGCACGCCTGTACCAGGTGGATGGTTAGCTGGCTTAATGGGACGAATTGCTCCGGCGGGTTACTCATTGCGCTCCTTTGGCCTGCTTCTATTGTAAAGAACTGTGGGCAGAAATTACCTGATAGTTCTTTTAGCCCGCTTTGCGGAACTGTAAGCTGAAGAGCAGGATTTTGGCGCTGCTTCTGGATAAAAAAAGAAGAAGGGGGCCGCGGCCTACTTCTTCTTTTCGTTTCTGGCCCCAGGGCCAAAAGTTATTCGGAATTCGTTCGTTTTGTATGGACTACGCAGTCGCCCACCCAAAACGATTCTGGTACCAAAACAGAAGAGCTCAAGAATTCTCGCCGTAAAGCTTGTGGTGGACGATGCTCAAAGCGCGGACTTGTTCGGCCGCGTGATACGACGATCGCACCAGCGGGCCGCTTTCTACCCAGCGAAAGCCGATCGACAGGCCAAATTCTTTCAGTTCAGCAAACTCATCCGGGGTGTAAAAGCGGGCAACCGGCAGGTGCTGGCGTGACGGCTGCAGGTACTGGCCGATGGTGAGGATCTGGACATCCCACGAGCGCAGGTCGCGCATGACCTCACGCACTTCCTCCATTGTCTCGCCCAGCCCAACCATGATGCCCGACTTGGTTAGAATTTCAGGGTCAAGCCGGCGCGCGTTCGAAAGCGTCGCCCGGGCCCACTCGTAGCGGTCTTGAGGCTGGACCTGTTTGAACAGGCGCGGCACAGTTTCTACATTGTGGTTGAGGATCTCGGGCCGGGCTGCCACGACCATGCGCAGGGCTTCGATCGAACCCTTGAAGTCGGGGATCAGGACTTCGACCGAGCAGCCGGGATGAATCTCACGGATACGGTTGATGACCATGGCGATGATCGGCGCGCCGCCGTCTTTGCGGTCGTCGCGATTGACACTGGTGATAACCGCGTGTTTCAGATCCATGGCTTTGACGGCCTGGGCGACCCGCTCCGGCTCGAGGAAATCAAGCGCCGCCGGCCGGCCACGCTTGATATCGCAGAACCCGCAGGTGCGCGTGCATACATCGCCCATCATTAAGAAAGTGGCTGTGCCCGAGCCCCAACACTCACCCATGTTCGGGCAGCCGGCCTCTTCGCAGACCGTGTGCAGGGATTTCTGGCGCATCAACTGCTGCAGCCGTTCGTAGGTCTCGCCCGACGGCGCCTTCACCCGGATCCAGGATGGGCGGCGGACGGGGGTGGTATCGATTTTTTCAGGGTCGACCCGGTCTCGGGTTGGTTGCATAGATCCTCCTCTTGAGACCTATTCTACCCTATTTCGACCCGGTCGGCCAAATTTGGATAAAGTTGGTGCGTATTTGCCTGATTGGCTTAAGACGGGTTTCCAACTCGCCGGGGCAAGCGACGTTATTCGACTTTCTTAATCTTGCGGACCCTGATTTGCAAGTTTTCCATCCCGACAACTTCGACTCGTTCACCGCGCGCCGCTGTACCACCGCCTTCCAGCGTGGCGGTCCACAACTCGCTGCCCATCTGGACCGTTCCGGTGGGGGTCAGGGGGGTGTTGACCACGCCGACCTGGCCGGCCAACGATTCGCGCCCGATCCGCACCGGCGCGCGTTGAGCCCGCAGTGCATAGCCGACAATCGCGAAGAACATCAACCCCAGCGCAGCGCCGGTTCCCACCACCAGCGGCACGGAAACGCGCTGGAAGGTAGGCACGCTGGGCGAGTTAAACAGGACCAGCGCGCCGACGATGAACGAGCCCACCCCGGCTGCAGTCAGCGCGCCGTGGGTGGGGGCCTTGATATCGAGCAGGAACAGCACGAAAGCCACCACCATAAACAGGATGCCGAACCAGTTGACCGGCAGCAGGCCCATTCCATATACTGCCAGGAGCAGGCATACTGCGCCGATGAATCCGGCCACCCATCCGCCCGGGCTGGAAATTTCGATCAACACAGCCTGCACACCGATCGCCAGCAACAGGAAGGCGATGTTCGGGTTGGCCAGTACCATCAGTACTTCTTCCATGAAGGTTGTCGGGACATCGACCAACTTTGCGCCGGTGGTTTCGAGGGTAATTGTCTCATCCTGCACCTTTACCTGGCGCCCGTCAAGCTGCCCCAGCAGGTCATCCAGGTCGCCGGCTTTGACATCTACCAGCCCAATGGCCAGTGCTTCGTCGACTGAGACGGCCCGCGCGTTCTGGATCATGTCTTCGGCCAGTGCAATGGCATCTTCTGGCCGGTCGGCTGCGTAGGTGCGCACCGTGGCCCGGAACATCTCCTTGAGCTTGCTTTCCATCGTCTCGCCGATGTCTTCTCCACTCCCGCCGACCGGGCTGGCAGCGCCAATGGTCGTTTCGGGCGCCATGGCCGCCGCGTGCCCGGCCAGGGTGATCAGCGCGCCGGCGCTGCCGGCCATCGCTCCGCGCGGGCTGACGTAGACGACCACCGGGATTTCACTGGCGCGGATCCGCTGCATGAGCTTCGTCATCAGGTCGGTGTTTCCGCCCGGGGTATCCAGACCGAGGATGATCAGCCCGGCGCCCTCGCGCTCGGCGATCAGGATGGCACGCTTGAGGTGCTCGTCCATAGCCGGGTGCAACGCGCCCTCGAACCGCAGAGTCACCACTACCGGGCCCTCCCCGGCCTGGGCCTGCACGCCTCGCGCCGGCCCACTCGCCAGCAGCAGCCCCACCAGCAACAACCAGAAAATCGCCCGCGTCCGCATAATCACCTCCATTGATAATTCAATTATAGTACACCGCCGCGCCCTGGTGCGTGAGAAATCCCTCATCGTGATTGTGGGTGAATTTTCCTGTTCTTAAGTACAATCGAAATCTCATCCACCTGGTCGATGCATACCGGGCTCGCGCCTTCTATGATAGATTCGATGAACAAACCGCCGCTCCTCACACCCATCTTGCGCTGGTTTATGCTGGCGATGGTCCTGGCAAACGTCGCTTCGGCCATGTCGACCATGTTGATTCCGATTTATCTGACCGAGTTAGGCGCCAGCATCGGGCAGGTTGGACTGGTCTTCACGCTCACCTCAGTGGCCATCCTGTTCCTGCAAATTTTCGGCGGGTGGATATCAGACAGCATTGGCCGGCTGCGCGCCATCGCCATTGGTAGCGTGGGCGGCATTCTGGGCTTTATCGCCCTCCTGTTGGCCCCCACCTGGCAGTGGATGCTGGTGGCGCTGGTTGTTTTCCTGCGGGCCAACCTGTTTGGCGTATTTGCGCTCAGCCGGGCTCTCATCGGCATTGGCGGCGGGCTGCTGGACCCTGCATACCAATCATTAATTTCCAAAGCTGTTCCGAAGAAGATGCTGGGCGTCTTCTCGGGTGTGTTTTACAGCAGCCTGGGGCTGATCTCGCTCCCGGCCCCCTGGCTGGGCGCCCAGTTATGGGAGCGCTTTAGCCCGCGCCTACCTTTTTTTATCACCGCTGTGGCTGCACTGTTGATTATCATTCCGGTCAGGTTCAAATTCCGGCTGCCGGAAAAATCAGTCAACTCGCCCCTGGCTGTGGTGACTGAGGCCGGGGACTAAAAGCATGGCTGAGATTTGCTCCCTGGAGAGCAAATCTCAGCCATGCTTCCTGAATATGTCGCTTACCGGCCGGGTTTTTCTGAGCGCGGCCAGGCTGCTGAGGCAGAATGCTCGCGTCCCGGGCGACCATTTGTCCTGCCACTATTGCTGCGGGATGGCCCATTGTTGTCACTGCGCGCTCGCCAGCGGTTCTCGTTGTTGGCTGCTGGGGCACTCGCAGCCGGGGCCGGTGCAGGTCTGTTGCTTTCTGGGGCTGTGGCGGGTCTGTTCCCATCCACCTGCCGCCGCTCAAGTTTGCTGCCGATCAGGCGCTCGATTGTGCGCAGCATGGGCAGGTCATCCTGTGTCACCAGCGTCAGCGCGCTGCCCAGCCGTTCCATTCGCCCGGTCCGCCCGATGCGGTGGGTGTAGGCCTCGGCGGTGTCTGGCATGTCGTAGTTGATTACGTGCGAAACCTGGGTGACGTCGATCCCGCGCGCGGCGATGTCGGTTGCCACCATCACCTTGACCCGCCCGCTGCGGAAGCCGTCCATGGCCTCCTGGCGGCGGTTCTGCGACAGGTTGCCTTGCAGCGAGGTGGCTGAAGCGCCTGCCTTAATGAGCTGCATCGCCAGCTTTTTGGCGCGATGCTTGGTGCGGGTGAAGACCAGCACCTGCCCATTCCCGGCCTCCGGCAGCAGGGCCAGCAGAGTCTCATACTTGGCTTCCTGTTCGACCGGGTAAAAGGCGTGGCTGACCGTCTCGACCGGGCGCGAGGCGCCAATCTCGACCGTCACCGGGCGGGTCAGCATCTCGGTTGCCAGCCTGCGAATTTCGGCCGGCATGGTGGCCGAAAACAGCAGCGTCTGGCGCTGGGCCGGCAGGGCGGCCAGGATGCGGCGGATAGCAGGTAAGAAGCCCATGTCAAACATCTGGTCGGCTTCATCCAGCACCAGGACCTCAATGCCATCCAGCTTGATTGCTTTCTGGTTCATTAAGTCCAGCAACCGCCCGGGACAGGCGACCACTACGTCGACCCCGGCCCGCAGGCCCTGGATCTGGGGTAGGGCGCTTACCCCGCCGTAGACTGTCAGGCTGCGCAGGCCGGTCTGGCGGCCGAGCATGGCAAAGTTGGTGTGTGTTTGTTCGGCCAGCTCGCGGGTGGGAGACAGGACCAGGGCGCGCAGCTTGCCGCGCGGGCCCTTCACTAGGCGCTGCAGGATCGGCAGCACAAACGCGGCTGTTTTGCCGGTGCCGGTCTGGGCCAGGCCCAGCAGGTCGCGCCCGGCGAGGATCGATGGAATAGCCTGGTTTTGGATGGGTGTTGGGGTGGAATACCCGGCGGCAGCGATACCCGCCTGGATGCGCGGGTGAAATTGATATTGTTCGAAATTCACAAATGTTCCTTTACAAAATCAGACTCTGTAATCCTGAGACAACGAAGTCGTCCCTGGGTCACAAAGTCCGATCAACGCGTTCACGAAATTGGGCCAGGGACCTCCCCGGCCGATTTTCGGTAAATGGACAAAAGTTATCCGTTTACACGAATTGTCAGAGGTGGATTATACCACCAAATTGCCTGAAAAACTGCTCTCATGCTTTCCTGTTGCAATTCGCCTGGTGTGGCGGTGGCCATTCTTTGGGTTTGTCCATGATCTCTGCAAGAGAAAAATACCGCCTGTCTATCCTATGGATTTGACATCACCGCGTCCATCGCGCTAAAATCAATCAGATTTCGATCCTGGCATTTTCAATGCCATTGCTTTTTACTGTTTGCATGGTGGTGCAGGTAACCACGCTAAATAGCAAAACCCGAATCACTTCATAATGCGGAGGATCCAATGGCAGATCAACGACGAGACCCCTGGGTGGATGTGCGGACGCGACACGGCTTGCCCGCCGATGAAGTCATTTCGGCGCTGCAAAAGGAAATCCGGCGCGGGCATACGGAAAACGCCGCCCTAATCGCTTATGAAATGGCGACCACAAGCCCCGAGTTGGAGGCCTATCTTTGGAAACGGCTACAGGTGATATCGGTGGAGGATATTGGCTGGGGCGACCCGCACGCGGTGGTGTTGGTCCGCTCGTTGTTTGAGATGGTGCGCGATCTCGACCGGGCGGATGGGGAACGCCTGCTGTATGCTACCCATGCAGTGCGCTACCTGTGCGCCTGCAAGAAGGATCGCTCCAGCGACGAGATGGTCAATTGGCTGATCTGGGAAGTGGAACGGAATGGACGCCTGCCGGAGATCCCGGAATACGCGATTGATATGCATACCGCCCGCGGGAAGACCATGGGGCGGGGACGGCGCCATTTTTGGGAGGAGGGAGCGGTTCTCCAGCCAGAGCTTGCGGATCGTGACCGAACGTATCGTGACCGGGTGATGAAATTGCTGGAGGAATCTGGAGAATAATCTCCGGAGCTACCTTTGGAAGTAAATCATCTACAGTGCTTCAGGAGCGGGGTCGGTTTTGGCGGGCGACGATGCTGCCGACCGGCGCGTCGAGATCCCGCCCAATGATCGGGCATTTGACTTGCAATAAAAAGAAAATTTTCTCATCCACTTCGCTCAATGTCTCGTAATTGGCCTGGCCTTTGGCGATGACGATTGGCGCCCGGTCAAAATACTGGCGAAATTCCGCGGAACATAGCGACAGGATTGTGCCTGAGGCCTGCGCGCCGTTGCTGATCAGAGTCGCGCAGGTGTCCAGGCCGGCTGCTTGCGCGTCCTCCAGGATCGCATCGTTAAGAATTGGGTCGCCTTTGACCGCGTAAATTACCGGGATAGGCAGCGCTTCGATCAAGACCCGGTCGAAAACGGTCTCTCCGGCGTTATCGGCCAGGTAGAGCAGGTGATCGGCTGTTGCGAGGCGAGCTTTTAACGCCGCGATATCATTGAAGGCAAAGGGCTGCCGGATGACTCTTTCGACCGTTTCCCAGAGATCAGCAATCTGGTCGCTTAGCGCGAAGTCGATGATATTTCCGGCGATGCTCAGGCGGACGGCCATGTCAAATGGATCGTCGCTTTGTTCGACGAGGGCTTTTAGCCGGGGATAGAGCGCCAGGGCCTGCTGCGTGCTGGCCTGCTTGATTTCCCGGTATGGATCCTGGCTGCCGACCAACTCGCGAACAATCTGGTACACGTGATAGCCAATTTGCGGAGGCGTTGCGCCGGGCGGCATGTTCTGCAGCAAGGCCAAAGTTTGCTGGACGGTGTTCAACTGCTGGTCTTCATCTGCGCCGGTAAGCCTGGCGGCCCGGATGGCCTGCCCCACCAAACATGGGTAACAATCGAGGTAAATTTTCAAACCAAACTCCCTACGGATAATTTTACGGGCATCCCATTAAGGCCTTGAGGGTAAAACTCGTGGATGATAGGAGCTTCCTCCGATCCGCTGGATGGTTACTTTTTCGGTTTCGCAGGCGCTGCGGATGGCCCGTTCGACCAGCTCGCGGAACAAATAGCTCTTTGCCTCGACCCTGGCGTTGATCACCATCTGGATTGGACCAGCCAGCTCAGCCGCAAGCCTGGGCTGCCAGTCGTCCGACGGGCTTTCTAGTTCAAAGTCCAGGGCGGTAAAGCTCAACTTATGCACCCCGGTTGCGCCGCTGATGTGGAACTTGATATGGGCGGTCGGGATGCTCTGCTCGCGCAGCGACTGGATAAGATTAGAAACAACTGCCAGGGCCCCCTGGGCGCCGCGCGCCGCGGTGGAGTCGTCAATGACGAGGGACTGATCGTACCAGGCCATTTTTTTCTCTGCATCCATGTACTGGGTGTAGTCCACCTCGAATTCGGGCGCCAGGGGGACTGAGTCTTCCGTGTTTAGATATTCCAGCCACGGCAGGGTGTCCCCTTCTGCCAGGGAGTTTTGCAGGAGGATCTGTTTGCCTGGCAGCCGCTGCTGCGCTTCCACCAGGAGACGACCGCGTTCCTGCAGGTCGATCAAATCTATCTTGTTCAACACCAGCAGCCGGGTCTCATCAATCTGCTTGCCGTAGGTGTAAATAATGCTGTCACTGAACGGCAGGGGCTGACCGTCAAGCCACCGGCGGAACAGGCGGATATCGGTGAATACGCTAAAGGTTGAGGCTTCCAGCTGGATGCCCGGGACCGATTGCAGGGGTGGGAAGACCGTGTTGACGAGGTCGACGCACGAGCCGACCGACTCGGCAAACAGGATATCCGGGTGGGCGGCATGAAACAGGCTGGAGACCTGCTCCTGAAACTCATCGAAGCTGCAACGGAAGCATCCGCCGGCTACCTGGGCGGTTGGAATGTGGGCGGACTCGAAGAAGGCGGCGTCCACCTGGTAACGACCTTTATCATTGGTCACGATGGCGACCTTTTTACCTTGCTTCAGATAATGGCGCGTGGCGGCGATGATGGCGGTTGTTTTTCCCGACCCGAGAAAGCCGTTGACGAGATGCAGTCGCATAATTAAACTCCGGTAAGTGAGGTGAGGTCGCTTTTTCCCGCTTCTATGGTGACCAGGCGCACACCCTGTGGCTTGATCTGGCGGAAGTTTGCCCCTTGCCGCACGAGCGGCAGGATCGCTTCTGGGCGCTCGACGATCGAGCCGGAAAGCACATGGACGCCGAAATCGAACAGGCGCGGGGAGAGCGGCGTGCTGGGCCCAAGCAGCATCACCCTGGCGCCTGGCTTGCGGTGCTGCATGATATCGTCGAAAGTATGGTTGATCAGAGTGGTCGACGTGATGGCCAGGATGTCGGCCTGAGGAATAAACTCGGGCCCGGCCTCCGCGGGTAAATCGCCCGGCTTTGGTTTTAGTTCGATTACCCACAAGTCTTTTACCCTGGGGCGCAGGCGGTCCACGAACGGAAAGTGCCCGATCACTGCCACGCGCGACTGGCTGCCCTGGCGGGCGATGTATTCATCTGCGGGCAGGTCGACCGGGTGTTTGGGCCGGGGGAGCAGCGCGTTGACTGCTGCCAACCCGACTGAAACTTCGGTGAAGCTTTCTGAATGGACCAGGCCGGTCAGCTCGCGCGTGGAACAGCGCTCCAGCCTGCCCGCCGCGCTGACCGCCGGCCCGGCGTGCTCGTTTTCTTCCTTGCTCAATGTCGAAGCCAGCCCACAGGACTGCCGGCCGTCTACCTCAACCAGCACAGCCGTCCAGAAAAGTCCAATTTCAACCCCCAGAACCTTACCTTCGGGCAGTGATGGCAGTAGAATTTTAAAAATGTCCACCGGTGGATCCTCCGTTGTGAAGCGTACCTCGCCTGAAAAGCGGCTCAATCGTACGCTTTGTCTGTCATTGTGTTCTTTAGAATCGGTTGCCAGAAGGGATCTTTCCAGGTGCCTGAATGGTTGTGCATCTCCAGGTACCTGGTTGGGATGGGGTGCATTCCAATGATCCGGTTAAGAAAAAACAGTCTTGATGATTTCATTGAGCTCGTCGGCGCCAACATAATCCACGACAGTCATGTTCTGCGCAGTGACGCCTTCCACGTTCCCAATTGCCTGGAGGATAGAGAGCGCCAATGGGACGGCGATGGGGCACAGCGGCGAGGAGGGGCGAAAAATGTAGGTGACTTTTCCACTTTCATCCACGCTCAGGTCCTGCACCAGGCGCATCCGGATGACATCGACGTTGGTTTCTGGGTCGATCACCTGGGTCAACTGCTGGATGATCGCCTGTTTCAGTTCATCGGGATCACTCATTTTACCATCTCCTCGCGAACCAACCGGGCTGCCAGTTTTTCCCAGATGGCGCGCAGGGCTTGCGCCGCGGGGGAAGCTGGTTTATAGGCGGTTATCGCCTGGCGGTTGACCATCGCTTCGACGGAAATTGGGTCAAAGGGTACCTCGCCGATAATTTCGACTCCGTTTTGCTCCGTGAACCGGTGGATCTCCGCGCATCCCTGCGGATACAGGTCGGCTTTGTTGATGACGACCAGGGATTGTACCTTGAAGTGCTGGAGCATCCCAAGAGCGCGCTTCATGTCGTGCAGACCGGAAAGGCTCGGCTCGGTGACAACCAGCGCCAGGTCTGCTCCGGCGCTGGCTGAAATGACCGGGCAGCCAATCCCCGGCGGGCCGTCGATGATGATCAGGGGGACATGATCATCGCTGGCCATCAGGCGAGCGTGCTGCTTGACCAGAGTCACAAGCTTGCCTGAGTTTTCGCGCCCGGGGTAAAGCTCAGCGTGGAACAGCGACCCAAAGCGGGTCTGCGAGTGAAACCATTCTCCTTCCAACTGCTGCACCATGCGAATGGCCTGCTCCGGGCAGGCATACACACAGGCTGCACAGCCGTCGCAGGCGGTTGGGTCGATGGCATAGGTGATCCCAGCCAGCACGGCATCGTAGCGGCAGACTTCCGCACATGCGCCGCACCCCAGGCACAGGCCTGGGTCAATCTCGGCCAATGAGCCGCCCCAAAATTCCTGCCGGGAGCCAACATCTGGTTGTAAGACCAGGCCGAGGTTGGCGGCGTCGACGTCGGCGTCGACCAGCACCGCCGAGATCGCTGGCTGGCCTTCGTGCGCCAGGTGAGCCAGTGCGGCGGTGATACTGGTTTTGCCCGTTCCGCCCTTCCCGCTCAGGATGACCAGTTGCAGCGGGGTACTGCGAGGCCTTGAAGCGCCAGTTTCCATCACTGCCTTCTCTCGACCATTGCCTCAATTTGCCGGTAAAGCGCCCTAAATTGCTCCCGGTAAACCGGCCTGATCTCTGCCAGCGTTTTTCCGGCGGAAAGTCCTTCGGCGATATCCCGTCCGAAGGGAATTCGCATCAGGATGGGTAGGTTTTCCGCGGTGCAATACTCCTCGATTGAGTTGTCGCCAATCCCATCCCGATTGATCACGACGCCCGCCGGGATGTTCATTTCCCTTAAGATACCGATCATCTGCTTCAGATCGTGCAGGCCGAAGGGTGTGGGCTCGGTAACCAGCAGGACGAAGTCACTACCCCGCACCGTCTCAACCACTGAGCAAGAGGCGCCCGGCGGGGCGTCCAGAATCACGATCGGGGCTGGGTGGCTCTTGTTTGCCGGCGCCCAATCGGGCATGTCGGGTGAACCCGCCTCCTGGAGCGGCTGCGCCACCGGTTTCCCCCAGCGTTTGAGCTGCCGGATGATGGGAGTGGACATTGGCTCACTGATGGTCAGGATGCCGTGCCCAAACGCAATTCCTGTCTCCGTCCACCCGGCTTCCAGTTCGCCAATCATATTTGGCTTTTCAGATATGGCGCTTTCCGGACAATTGAGCGTGCAACTGCCACAGCCATGGCACAATTGTGGGAAAACCAGCACCTTCTGGCCGATCAAAGCCAGTGCGTGAAACTGGCACACCTCGACACACCTGCCGCAGGCAGTGCAGAGCGCTGCGTCCACCTGGGGGATATAAATGACGGCTTCTTGCTGCCGGTTGATCCGTGGGTGGAGGTAGAGGTGGGCATTGGGCGCCTCCACGTCGCAGTCCAGGAAAATGACGGGCTGTTTTTCTGCGAAGGATGGCGATAGGCTCAACGCCAGGCTGGTCGCCGCGGTCGTTTTTCCGGTTCCGCCTTTGCCGCTGGCAACTGCAATCTGCATGGCTTGACCTCACCTGGCGACCAACTTGCCTTGCCGATAGCTTTCGACCACCTCTTTACCGGTCAGTGTGCCAGATGGAAATTGGAACATCTGGATTCCCGCTGCCTGCAGGGCAGTTGCCGCGTTGGGCCCAAAATCTCCGCTGAAGACCGCGCCAACCTTTTGATCGACGGCAAACTGGGCTGCCGTCACGCCTGCCCCACCCCGGTTATTTACGGCGGGATTTTCGAAAGCCTGCCATTCGAGCGTGTCCGAGTCGACTCGCAGGAACCAGGGCGAACGACCGAAACGATCGTTGACCGGGCTGTCGAGATCTGCCTGTTGGACGGAAATCAAGAGGATCATCTGTTTTCTCCTTGGTCTGATGATGGGCTCGCGGACGGTTTCTTGTCGAGCCCTTCGCTGCCGATCTTGATCCCCAGTTGGGGTAGGATCGTTCGGTGG
>CAZBDC010000052.1:0-29212 GCA_964490575.1 uncultured Anaerolineaceae bacterium
TTACCCTCCGTTGGGCGCAAGCCCGGCCCACACGCTGCTGTGTGCGAACTGCCACATTGCCTACACCTGCAGTAGCGGCTACTTCTCGTTTGCAAACCCCTGTTGCAACCCAGGCTGAGTTCCGAGAGAAGATCACGAAACTTGAAGGGGCGATCAATGAGGCCAATGGCCGAATTAATTCCTTGCAGAACGATGTGCGCAAGGTTGGCGCCGATCTTAATAACGTCGCAACCAACACCACCCGCCAGATCGTCAAGGTACAGGCGGATACCAAGAAAATTCTCGGCAAGGCAATCAAAGAGCAGAAGGTCTCTCAGGCAAAGCTGCGTAAAGATATGAGTTCACAGGCGACCACCAACCTGATGATCAGCATGATGATGCAGAAAAGGTTGCAAGATAACATCGATGAGCATACTCATTCAGTGACTGCGGGCCAAACGGTGACCGGAGCCAGTGCGAAAAGCGAAACCGAGAAGGATAATTCCATGCTGATGATGCTGCCTTTGATGATGGGTGATGGCATGGGCGATAACTCAATGATGATGATGGCGATGATGTTCGCTTTCATGGATTAGCGCGAGAGGGAGGCGGCAATGAACTGGTTTCCATTTTTTGTTGTAGCCACAGAGAAGAAAGAAAACCATGGCAGGATGGCCGAGGCCATGTTGCCCGCGATGTTATCGTTGCCACCCACACAACAGTCGGCGGTGACCGCTCTTGCAGCGAGCCAGCAGGTGCGGGCCAGCGAGCGGCGCGAGGTCCAGGTGGCCGATGATGTGATTTCCGCGACTGATGCCGCAGTCACCACGCATGGGAAATTGGAGGACGCTGATTTGAAGAAATTTCCCAGGCTGGAAAGCGTCATCAAACGCAACCCCGCCACGCGCCAGCGGATCGAATCACTGGCAAAGAAACACCTGGATAATGCGGTGGCTGCATCAGGCATCTGCGCAAACGAGGTGTTGAAAGGGATCGATAAGGCTGTCAAAGCAGGCGGGACGCTCGCTGATAATGACCTGGCTGACCTGATCGCGTTGAAAGCGGTGATTGGCCGGACGCCTGGCTTACGCACCGAGATCGAGCAATTGGTGCAAACGCACTTTGCTGGTCTACAAGCCATCGAATCGGCTGTGGCCAATCATGCGGTTGAAGCACTCCTGAAAATTAAGGGAGGCCAGATCACACAGGTCGAGTATGATTCGCTTCCTGCGGCTTTCAAGGCCATCGTAGATAAATCGCAGGGCTTAAAGGCAAAGCTCGTCCAATAATCTGCATTACCTGGATCTTCGCCGATCGATCATTTGAGATTAGCCAGGGAAGCATCCCATACTGGTCTGAACCGCCTGCTGCACCCCTGACCAAAACCGGGCTGGGGGCGCAGCAGGTTGGGATAATGAACCCCGATGAACAACCTGCAATATGACCCAGGCCTGAAAGAGTTGCTCTTGCGGAGAACCGGCAACCTGGCGGGAGAATTTCCTTCCGCAGAGGTGGCCGGAGAAGAGATCCCTGTTGTGGCCCGCCTGGAAAATCCCGCGCTTGCGGTAGATGGCTTGCGGGTCATCTCAAGGCTGGGGCCAGTAGTCACCGGCTGGGTGCAATTGGAAAAGATAGTAGAGGTTCACGAAAATAAGAACGTCGTATCACTAAAAGCAAGCCGGACCTTTAGCCCGGCCCTGGCGGTCTCCGTACCAGAGATACGGGCCGACCAACCCGCCCTGCTGACGGCGTTCGGCGCGGATTTTCCCAGCGGGAAAGGGGTGCTGGCCGGGCTGGCCGATTGGGGCTTTGACTTTGTCCATGTTAACCTGCGGAATGCCGATGGCAGTACCCGTTTGAAATGGCTTTGGGATCAGCGCGGTGGCCCAGATCTCACCAGCCCGCAGCCGTTTGGTTATGGGCGCGAGTTCAGCCAGGAACAAATAAACGCCGCTCTGGCTCAACCTGATCCGTACCAGGCGCTGAGTTATGACCCCTCTCATTTTGACTTATCAGGCAAAGGTACCCATGGTACGCATGTGGCCGACATCCTGGGTGGCGGAGGTTGGGCATCGGGTTCTGCCCCGGGAGTTGCTCCTGGAGTGGACTACATTTTTGTTCATCTAAAGGCGGATGACACCCGGCCCCAGGATACTCTGGGCGACTCGGCCCGTTTGTTAGATGCGATCGCTTACATGGTGGGTCGTGCAGCTGGAAGGCCTCTTGTGATCAGCCTCAGCCTGGGCGCTACGGGCGGACCGCATGACGGCTCGACGCTGGTCGAAATTGGACTGGATGCGTTGCTGGACGAACACCGTGGCGTGGTGGCGGTGATGAGCACCGGGAATTATTACGAATCTGGCATGCACAGTCACGGGCGCTTGCTCTCGGGAGGCGTGTTGGATCTTCCCTGGCTTGTTTCTCCGCTAAACGATGAGCGGGCAGAAATGGAAATATGGTACGGATCGCAGGACCGTTTTGGGCTGGAACTGCTGGACCCGGCCGGGAACAGTCTGGGGCAGGTCCCGCTTGGGGCGGATCTGCTGGTGCGCATGGGTGATCTTACTCTGGCTTCGATTTATCACCGAGAGGGTGACCCGAACAACCATGATCACCAGATTGATCTGTTTCTGTGGCCCGGTGCGCCTGGCGGACGTTGGACGGTGCGACTGACTGGTGAAGCGGTGCAGGATGGCTTATTTCATGCCTGGATCGAACGGGAGAATTTCCTGGTGCAGTCGCGTTTCGACGCGAATGTCAGCACGCCTCAATATACGATTGGCAGCATCTGTAATGGACGTAACACAATCGCTGTGGCTGCGTATGATGCCCGCTTTGGCCTTCAGCCACTCCCGTTCAGCAGCGCTGGACCGAGCCGCGACGGACGCCGAAAGCCGGATATTTCGGCCCCAGGTGGCGGCATCCTGGCGGCCTGCTCGTCTCGCCAGGTGAATGGCGGGCGATTGCTTGATGGATTGACCGTAAAAAGTGGCACCAGTATGGCTGCGCCACACGTCGCGGGGGCGGCTGCGCTGGTTCTGGAGGCAGCTGGTCCGCCCTGGTTGAGCGCCCGGCAGGTTAAAAATATTTTGCTGCAGACGGCAAGAATGAACCCGCCCCGTAGTGCAGAAGACCGTCTGCGTTATGGGGCAGGAAGGCTAGACGTCTCGGCGGCTATCGCTGCTGCGCGCGTATTACGGAACCCGATGCATCCTGAAGAGAGGGAGGAAAGCTTCTTTGCAGCGGTAGAGCCGCAGTTTGAAAAAACCGTGCATACCCGCATTCAAACTTTGTCGACTCTGGAAGAAACCGGGCAGGAAGTCTTCAGCCTTACGCTGCGTTGGCCTGATTCGTGCCCATCAGATACAGCTTATCTTGGCGCGCCTCTTGTTCTGGACAGAGATCGTCAGCCTTATCTGCACCCTGATCAGCCAACCTCCTGGGCGGAGACAGTTCAACAAAGAGGAGATGGGCGGGCCATCCTGCTTCGACCTGGCAGGCACCCTGGAGAATTTGATGCCCCCGACAATCTGCACCTGATTTCTGGCCGGCATTACTACCTGATCGTCCCTGAGCACATTTTTGTGCACGTGAAATCAGATCCTGACCGTGGCTGGCAGCGACGGGTACGGTACCGGGAGGTGCCGGTCTCGGAACAGAGGGTGTATGGTCTACCATTATTTGTGCAGAACGGGCGATTGCAACTCCTTCCAGTAGGTGAGATGCAACAGGAGTGGGGCGAAAGCAGGAAAACGCTGTATGCATTGGCGATCTCCCCTTATTTGCGAGGTCGCTCCCAGGCGCAGCTTAATGAGGATTGGATGCACGCTGCCCGGGTATTGCGCCAGGCGATTGGGGATTATCCGGAGTTTAACGAGAGCATGTTGCCCCTCCATGCGCCTCTCACGGACGACGCCCTGGCAGAAACCCGCCGGCGGTACGAGCCGCCTGGACAGTTCTTGCGGTTCCCCGACGGCGTCCAGCAGACGTATACTGATCTTTCGGCTTATCTGTATCTGGAGACCTTACGCTGGAATCCGGCAACGCTAGATGGTCATACCACTGAACTGCTGCGTTACCTGCCAGTACCTAAACGCTCGTTTCTGGAAGGGTTGGAGACCCTGCGGGCAGCATTCGATGAAAATGACAATCTGGTGGTACTTACCGGATTTATACCGCCCATGGCGATCGGAATGGCCACCAGCCTGCGCGTAGCCGCTGGCGAATCCGGGTATCGGGCAAACCAGTCAAGACATATGTATGGCGACGCGGCCGACCTGGATCGGTCCGGCAGGCGCAATTTTAACCTGATGGCCGGAAGAGAGGCTGTTGTTAACTGTTTCGTTCCCTGGCCAGACAACCCTGCGGCTGCTGCTTTACGAGCGTGTTTTTCAGTTTGCCAGTTCGAGCGAATATTACTCAACTCAAGTTCGGGTGCAGCAGAACGGCATTACACGCTGCATGTAGAATGCAGCGGCTATCACCAGCCTAATTATGCGGGAGTATACCAGTTTCGCGTCGCGGATTTACGTGCTGCTAACGGAGACCAGACCATTGCCGATCGGCTTGGCGATGCAGGCGCCAATTATGCCGACGTGGTTACAGTTGTCCCGCAAAATGGAACGACCCGACCCAATGCTTTCTACCCTTCACAACTGAACGACCCGGCCAACCAACCCCATGGACACCCGCTTTTCAATGCTGTCCACTCAAACACGAACCTGGGAGCGCTACTGGATCGGCTTGATGTGGCCGAGAGGTATATCACTCTTAATGTGGGTTTGCGTAATGTGGGACATGATCTGGATGTGCAGGCGGTGGTTCAGGAGTTGTTTGATCTATATGCCAACCACCGTTCATTCCTGGGTGTGACGTTTGACCTGGAATGGTACAATGCAAGCCCCAGTGCAACCACCGCGCTGGTCACCCTGGCGGCCTGGGTGCGGGAGCACTATCCTGGCAAGTTCTTATTTCCAATTTGGTTTGGCCAGACCCGCTCCCGGATGGATTGGGCTTTGCTCCAGGCTTTAAGGGATTCGGTTGTGCCAGTTTACGACGGTTCCATCAACAAGGCCTGGGACAGTGCGACTCGTACTGAGTGGACGCGGGTTGTTCTGGACAAAAATATGTTACGACAGCATTGGGACAGCCGGCATAACCTGAGAAGTTATGGACAGAATCTAGCCCTGCCTCCCGGCATCCCCTCTACGGATATGTCGAACGCTCTGAAATGGATTGGTCGCCGCGCCCGGCTTTTTGGGAGCTGCATATTCGCTTTCCAGTTTAGTCACTACGGACAAAATTGGATGGGTAGGACCCCTTATCTTCAAGCCATTCTGACCGAGATGGGGGAAAGATGACCTGGCAATGCCTCTGGTGGCGCTGTTGTGTTTCTCAGGAGATAGAATGATATGAGCAAAAATCGTATCAATGCAGAGCAAGCTTTTCATTGGTTGCAAGAAAGCGGCTATCCCTTAGTATTTCCGAGTTCATCTCTCCAAACAACATGGCGTGGTCCTGGCAACCTGGCGCCCCCTGCCCGCCCGGGACGGTTGGATGACAGAGATTGGTATTCTTCTTCGGATCTGAGAATGCAAGGGTTTGCAGCTCGAACACCGGCTGAAGCATGGCAGATTGAACTTGGTCGGCAAGATGCCCGGTGGGCGGCCGACCCGGTTTCACCGGATTACCGGCACCTGAATGCAGCTGGCCTGAGTCAGGCATTTCGCTTCACTGCTGAACATTTGGCACGACTGTGCGATCTCAATCGTTTTGATGTAACTTCTGGGCAGGATGAGGTGCTTTTCGGGCTGCGCGGCTGCCTGGTGATCGGGCAAGGTGGTGAATTCAGGCGTAGTGTGGAGCTTTCTGAGGATGTGCCCGACCACTACGAATTTCATTGTGTGTTAGGGGTATGGAAACGCTCAACACGGGAATTGGCAGTTTTTCAGGGCTCTACTGTACCGAACTGGCGTTTTATGGAAGAACAGCGGAGCCAGGGTGGGCAGTTAGCGAATCTACTTCCCACCGGTCGTTACATCTACACTGTCGGACAGCACAGAGCGGTGACCGGGGCATTCATCCAACAGCCCAATGTGATCGTGTTACGATCGAATGATGACTTGATCTTCGAAACCAGTGATGATTGGGAGCGTCATAGCCCAGCAGATAATATCCACCCTGCTTTTTCTGACCGGGCAGCCAGATTTTCGTCGGCTGGATGTCAGACGATACCTGGTTCCTGGAGGCCAGAAAGTGGCCATACAGGTGAGTGGGCTCGCTTCCGGCGGCGGGCTGGATTGAGCGATGATAATGTTTCCGGATGGGGCGCTCGTTATATTTATATCCTTCTGACCGGACGCGAAGCGCGCCTGGTTAGTTCGCTGTCCTCAGTGTTACCGATAACCCGCCTGCGATTTGGCTCCTCTGGTGTGGATGTTCTGGCTTTACAAACGGGATTGGCACAAGCCGGTTTGTACCGGGATCCGGTTGATGGTAGACTGGGTCAAACTACTGCCTGGGCTTATATCCAATGGCAGAGAAGTCGGGACCGGGGCACAGCGGATGGTATCGTTACGCCCGCCACCGGGCTACGGCTAGGCTTTGATCTCCTCCGCGGACAATCGGTGCCAGTTTGAATCATCCCATGCAGGCATCTTGATTGCGCAAGTTTCCCACCTGACCTAATTTTGACATTTCTTCTGCCATGCTCATCGTGGTAGTAGGCTATCCTACTGCCCGTTTAAGGTTGTCAAAATTCTGTTTTGGCTTTATCTTATTATCAAAGCTAATATGGTCTCGGGAGGAAGCGATGGAAAAACCACTCAGCGGCGATCTGGAAAATCGAAACGAGACGCAGGCGGCCGCTCTGGAGAAACCCAACGCGGGGCAGGTGATCTACCGGAGCGGCTTTTCCTTCGGCGTGGCCACCGGCGGCGACGTCACCCTGGACAGGGTGGCGTCGCTGGGCGTGGCGGCCGGCGGCGATGTGCGCTTCCGGGACGGGGTCGCGCTGAATATCAAAGCCAGGCGCGACCTGGAGCTCACCGATTCAGCTGCCGGCCTGCTGGCAGTCCAGGGCAACGCCGAGGTGACCGGGAGCGCCGCGCTGGTGATGGCGGCGAATGAGGTCGCCGCGCGCGGCGGCCTGGTCGGCGTGCTGGTCTCCCGCCAGGCGCACCTGGGCGAGGGGACGCGGGTGCTGCTGAGCATTCGCCAGGCGCTGGCGTTCGGGGCCGCTTTTGGGGCGGTCTTTGCGCTGCTGAGGTGGCTGCTGGGGGTGGGCAGTAGACGCTGAACGGGCCATGCACATCTACTACTCCGACCACATCGTCCACCCGCTGCCCGCGGGGCACCGCTTCCCCATGCCCAAGTACGGCCTGCTGACCGGGCGGGTCCGGGAGGCCGGGCTGGGGCGGGTTGAGCTGCTGCCGGCTCGCCCGGCCGGCGACGCCGAGATCCTGCGCGTGCACACGCCCGAATACTGGGCCAAAGTGACCGGCGGAACGCTGAGCGAGAAGGAGATCCGCCGGCTCGGCTTCCCCTGGTCGCTGGCGCTGGTCGAGCGCACCCGCCGCTCGGTGGGCGGCACGCTGGACGCCTGCCGCGCGGCGCTGGCGGATGGGGCCGGGCTGGCGGCCAACCTGGCGGGCGGCACCCACCACGCTTACCCCGACCACGGCGAAGGCTTCTGCGTGCTGAACGACGTGGCCATCGCCGCGCGGGCCATGCAGGCCGAGGGCCGCGCCGGGCAGGTGGTGATTATCGACTGCGACGTCCACCAGGGCAACGGCACGGCCGCCATCTTCGCCGGCGACCCGAGCGTGTTCACCTTCTCGATCCACGGCGAGAAGAACTTCCCCTTCCACAAAGAACCCTCCGACCTCGACCTGGGCCTGCCGAACGGCTGCGGCGACGAGGCCTACCTGGCGGCGCTCGAGGCGGGCGTGGCGCAGGCCATCGAAGAGTCGCGCGCCGAGCTGGCCGTCTACATCGCCGGGGCCGACCCGTACCAGGGCGACCGGCTGGGCCGCCTGGCGCTGACTATGCCCGGTCTGCTGGCGCGTGACCGGCTGGTGTTCGAGCACTGCCGCGCGGCCGGGTTGCCGGTGGCGGTGGTGATGGGCGGCGGCTATGCCCGGCAGATCGAGGACACGGCCGAGATCCACTTCCAGACCGTGCGGCTGGCGGCGGAGCTGAGCCGGTCGGGTTGATTACCAGGAACGCGGAGGACGTGGAGCGAGGGGAAAGAGGCGACTACGGGGACCGTAGTCGCCAGGTGTCTTCACCGTTCACCGCCCCACCGTTCACTGGTCACCCACCCCCTTCCCGGCTATAATTAATCCCATGTATGATACCTTCAGTTCTGACTACGATCGTTTTGTCAACTGGGAGAACCGGCTGGCGTACGAGCTGCCGTTTCTCGAGCAGCAGATCCAGACCGTCGCGGGGCCGGGCGGGCAGGCGCCGCGCGTGCTGGACGCGGCCTGCGCGACGGGCATGCACGTGATCGCGCTGGCGCAGCGGGGCTACCCGGCGGCCGGGGCCGACCTGAGCGGATCGATGATCGAGCGGGCGCGGGCCAACGCGGTGGTGGCGGGGGTGGAGGCGCGCTTTGAGGCGGCCGGCTTCGGCGCGCTGGAGGCGGCCTTTGGCGCGCAGTCGTTCGACGCGCTGCTGTGCCTGGGCAATTCGCTCCCGCACCTGCTCGACCGCGCCGCGCTGGCCGGCGCGCTGGCGGATTTCGCCGCCTGCCTGCGCCCGGGCGGGCTGCTGCTGGTGCAGAACCGCAACTTCGACGCGGTGCTGGCGGCCCGCGAGCGCTGGATGGAGCCCCAGGCCCACCGCGAGGGCGCGCGCGAATGGATCTTCCTGCGCTTCTACGATTATGAGCCGGATGGGCTGATCAACTTTAACGTGGTGACGCTCTACCGCGACGGCCCGCGCGCGCCGGGCGGCGACGGCTGGCAGCAGCGCGTGGCCAGCTCGCGCCTGTACCCGCTGCGGGCGGAAGAGGCCGCCGGGCTGCTGCGCGAGGCGGGTTTCAGCCAGGTTGACCTGTATGGCAATATGACCGGCAGCCCGTTCGACCCGGCCGCCAGCGGTAACCTGATTATCGCCGCGCGCAAATAAACACGGATCGGAATTTTCGCTTAAAAACACTGCCAGAGCACTTCCCCCCGGGTCTCTGGCAGTTGTGGGAACGGATGAACACACTGACCTCAGCCGCCGCGAGCAATTTCGTATGGGCTGGACCTCGCGGCGGCAGGGAATTGGCCCGTTCTACTTGCAGTTTTGCTCGTTAAATAGATTCTAGCCCCTTTGCCGCGCCGGGATAGGGGGAGACTCCCCCGTGCGCGGGGTAGGGGAATCCCTACCCTTTTTGGGGCGGTAGAGGGCAGATGGGGAGGCCGGGAAAGAATCCCGGCCTACAGGCTGCCTGGCGGCTTTGCGTGAGAATTTTCCGGGCCTGTTCAGCCCCGCAGGCCGAAATATTCTTCCTTTAAATCAAGGTAATACAGGTAATCGTCGGGGTGGACGTTGGGGGGGCAGCGGTGATCGCAGAAGGGGATGTAGCCGCCGCGCTCGACCAGCGGGACGAGCGTATCCATGTAGGCTTTGATCGCGTCGCGGCCTTTGCCCATCTCGATCTTGTCGAAGCCGCCCATGATGCGCAGGTCTTTGCCGTATTCTTTGAACAGCTCGCCCGGGTGGGTGCACGAGTTGACTTCGAAGGGGAACAGGCAGGTGACCCCGCCTTCCATCATGTGCGGCAGGATCGGGCGCACGTCGCCGTCGCAGTCGATCCACCAGATGTCGATGCCGTGGGCCTTGAGCTTCTCGTGGATGCGCTTGTAGCGCGGGGTGATCACGCGCCTGAACCACTTGGGGCTGACGATCGGGCCGGCCTTGTAGGCGATGTCTTCCCATCCGGCGGCGTAATCGAACTGGATGTGGGGGAGGAGCTGGTCGAGGGCGTATTCGACCAGCTGGCAGGAAGTCTCGACCATGTCTTCGACCATGGCGGGGTAGTCGTACATGGCGTAGATCAGGCCCTCGAAGGTGAGCATGTCGCGGATTTTGCCGATCATCGAGCCGGTCCAGATGCCGAGCGGGTAGTCACGGTCGGCGGGGTGCTGCTGCTGGATCGCCTCCACGTCGACCACGCGGAAGGGGTCGTCCAGGTTGAAGCGCTCGGCCTTGACTTTGGCCCAGTCGTCGGGGGTGACGATGGAGGACTTGATGTAATGGGGGATGGTGTCGTGGTCGTCGAGGGGCACCTCCGCCAGCAGCCCGTCGGCGTTGGTGATCAGCTTGGTGGTTTCGCGCACCTCGACCACCTGGTGCGGGAAGGAGGGGTGCATCCAGACGGCCCCGCCGGTGGTGGCGGTGCGGTCGAAGTTGAAGAAGATGTCGGCCTCTTCGTTGTTGGTGATGCCGTTCTCGTAGAACAGCGGCCACTCGGTGAAGTTCTCGTCCCAGTAGCCGAACTCCATGTTGAAACAGCGGTCAACCGGCTGGTAGTGCATCTGGCGGTTGAAGCGCTCGCGGTCGGTCAGGGTGCCTTTCCACTTCGGGCGGATGGGGGTGATGGGGCGGGTGAGGGTCATGGGGGGATCCTTATGGGTAACGACACAGGTATTTGAATGGAAATGATAGGTTATGCCGGGTAGAGGTATGGGTATTATAGCGGCAAATGGGGCCGCGCGGCGAACCTGGCGGGGGCGAATATGGACCGCGCCGGCCGAACCCATCAAAAATCAGTGATAATATCTATTGACGAAAAAATACATTACGCTATAATAGATTCAGTGACGTAAAAATCACATAAAAACCGAAACAAATTTCATTCCCCGTCGTTATCCATTGCAGCAAGAATGAAATGATCGATGTGGATACGATGATCCGGCAGCCTTAACAGGTCGCTGGCCTGGGTTTTCCCAGGCGAGGCTCCGGGGAGCAAAAGCGATACCGGCCACAGGCCGGTTCGTTTGTTTTAAGGTGGGGTCTGGCAGGTAGGAAAGTCCTTTTGTCCGTGTAAGCGTTACGCGACAGATCAGCCGGGGGGCTAAGGGACGAATTTAACGTTCTCGTTTTTGCATTCCAGATTGCTTTTATCCGTTTATCAATCGGTGTTGCTTAACGTTTGGTGGGGAACGGTTGGAACAGCTGATCTTTTTGCACACCTGCGCGCGGGCGGTCGGGTCGCCGGCGCACAGGGGCACCGGCCACTTTGACGGGTTCATGTCAAAGGGGCGGAGCGCGGAAAGGGAGAGCAGGCTGCGCCTGGTTGGGCGCAAAGCCCGGCCCGGGACCGGGGTTCGCGCAGGGAGGGTTGAGCGATGGGGGAAGTGTTTGGGGTTTCGACGTATCAAGAGCCGGCGGCGGCTGTCAGAAGCGCCGCCTGGTATTACCTGGCCAAGCGGCTGATCGACTTCGTCCTGGCGGCGGTTCTGCTGGTGGGGTTTTTGCCTCTCCTGGCGGTGGTCGCCGTGCTGATCAAGCTCGATTCGCGCGGGCCAGTTTTTTTTCGGCAGAAGCGGGTCGGGGCGCGGCGGGTTGCCAGTGACGGGGCCTGGCGCTGGGAGCGGGCGGATTTCACCTGCATCAAATTCCGCACGATGGTCCACAACGCCGACCCAGCCATCCACCAGGCTTACGTGACCGCGCTGATCCACAACGACGCCCAAAAGATGGACGAGATCCAGAACGGCTGCCAGCCGCTGCGCAAGCTGGTGCACGACCCGCGCATCACCCGCCTGGGCCGCTACCTGCGCAAGTTCAGCCTGGATGAGCTGCCCCAGTTCATCAACGTGCTGCGCGGCGAGATGAGCCTGGTCGGGCCGCGCCCGGCCATCGGCTACGAAGTGGAGCAGTACACCCCCTGGCATAGGGGCCGGCTCAACGCCCAGCCTGGCATCACCGGCTGGCAGCAGGTGAAGGCGCGCTGCACGGCCGCTTTCGACGACCAGGTGAAATACGACCTGGAATACATTGAGAACCAATCGCTCCGGCTGGACTTAAAGATTATGCTGCTGACCCCGCTCGAGGTGCTGAGGCACCGCGGCGCCTGTTAAATACCGTCGGGATTCGCAACTATTTTTGTGTCAAGGGAGGAAGCTATGAATAAAACGCGGGTGGGGGTGATCGGGTGCGGGTACTGGGGGCCGAACCTGATCCGGAACTTCAATGAAATTTCATCGTCGGAAGTGGTGGGGGTCGCGGACCTGCGCGAAGAGCGGCTGAAGTTCATTCAGAACGCCAATCACGGGATGGCTACGACCCAGAATTATAAAGACCTGTTTGGCATGGACCTGGAGGCGATGGTGATCGCCACGCCGCCGGCCACCCATTACGCCCTGGCCCGCGAGGCGCTGGAGCACGGCCTGCACGTGATGGTCGAGAAGCCGCTGACCACCTCATCGCGCGAAGCGGAAGCGCTGGTGGAGCTGGCGGAGAAAAAGGGCCTGGTGCTGATGGTCGGGCACACCTTCACCTTCAACTCGGCCGTGTACGCGCTGAAGCACATGATCGACGGCGGCGAGGTGGGCAAGATCTACTACATCGACACCGCCCGGCTGAACCTGGGCCTCTTCCAGCGCGACCTGAATGTGCTGTGGGACCTGGCCCCGCACGACCTTTCGATCCTGACCTACCTGCTGGGGACCAACCCGCTGTCGGTCGAGGTCTCGGGGATGGACTGCGTGTTCAAGGGCATCCACGACGTGGTGTATATGAACCTGGTTTTCCCCGACAACATCCTGGCTCACGTCCACGTCAGCTGGCTGGACCCGTGCAAGGTGCGGCGGGTGACGGTGGTGGGCAGCAAGAAGATGGTGGTTTATAACGACGTGGAGGCGCTGGAGAAGATCAAGATCTACGACAAGGGCGTGGATACGCCGGAATACACCAGCACCTTCGGCGAGTTCCAGTGCTCGTACCGCTATGGGGACGTGACCATCCCGAACATCAAGTTCGTCGAGCCGCTGCGCCAGGAGTGCCAGCACTTCCTCGACTGCATCAAGAACCATTGCAAGGCGTCTTCCTCTGGCGAGGAGGGGCTCAAGGTGGTGCGCATCCTCGAAGCGGCCCAGGCCTCGCTGGTGAACGGACATCATGCCGAGGTGATCCAATGGTAGGCGGGGATTACGTCCGCATCGCGCCCAGCGTGAAACTGGGCGAAAACGTCCGCATCTATGCCTTTGTCAACCTGTACGGGTGCGAGATCGGCGACGACAGCCGGGTGGGCACGTTTGTCGAGATTCAAAAGGGTGCGAAGATCGGCAAGCGCGTCAAGGTTTCCAGCCACAGCTTTATCTGCGAGGGCGTGACGATCGAGGACGACGTGTTCATCGGGCACGGGGTGATGTTCATCAACGACAAGTACCCGCGCGCCACGGCGGAGAGCGGCGCGCCGCAGACCGAGGCCGACTGGGAGTGCGTCGGCACGCTGGTGAAGCGGGGCGCCTCGATCGGCAGCAACGCGACGGTCTTGTGCGGGGTGACGATCGGGGAGCGGGCCATCGTGGGGGCCGGCAGCGTGGTCACCCACGACGTGCCGGCGGGGGCGGTGGTGTGCGGCGTCCCGGCTCGCATCCGGCGCTACCTGGAGGAATGCCAGCCCGAGCACGAGCACGAGCTGGAAATGGCGTAAATCGAAGCGATTATTTTTGGTTGACCCAGCCTGCGCAGCAGGCTGGGTCAACCAAAGAAATCAGACAAGGAGCGATGATGGAGACCATCCAGTTTGTCGACCTGAAGAAGCAGTACGCGCCGTTGAAAGAAGAAATCCTGGCCGGGATCAGCCAGGCGATCGATGGGATGCGCCTGTTCCTGGGCGAGAACGTCCAGGGGCTGGAGAAAGAGTTCGCCGCTTTCTGCGGCGTGAAGCACGGCATCGGCGTCAGCGACGGCACGACGGCGCTGCACGTGATCCTGCGCGCGCTGGGGATCGGCCCGGGCGACGAGGTCATCACGGTCTCGCACACCTTCATCGCCACCGCCGAAGCGATTGTGCTGGTGGGGGCGACGCCGGTGTTCGTCGATATCGATCCACAGACTTACCTGATGGATGTGGAGCAGGTGGAGGAAAAAATCACCCCGCGCACGAAGGCGATCCTGCCGGTGCATCTCTACGGGCAGGTTGTGGATATGCCCCGCCTGCGGGCGATGGCCGACCGGCACGGGCTGAAGCTGATCGAAGACGCCTGCCAGGCGCACGGGGCCGAGTACCTGGGCCAGAAAGCCGGCAGCGTGGGCGACGCGGCCGCCTTCAGTTTTTACTTCTCTAAGAACCTGGGCGCCTACGGCGAGGGCGGCTTTATCACCACCAACGACGATGAGCTGGCCCGCAAGGTGCGCATGATCCGCGACCACGGCTCGGAGCGGCGCTACTACCACGACCTGATCGGGATGAACGCCCGCCTGGACGAGATCCAGGCGGTGGTGCTGCGCGTGAAGCTCAGGCACCTGGCGGAGTGGAACGAGGCCCGCCGCGCGCACGCCGCGCTGTACAGCGAGCTGCTGCAGGGCACGCCGGTGGTCACGCCGCTGGCCGACCCGCAGGCCCGGCACGTCTACCACCTGTACGTGGTGCGCGCGCCCGAGCGCGACGCGCTGCAGGCGCACCTGAAGAACCAGGGCATCTTCACCGGCATCCACTACCCGGTGCCGATCCACCTGCAGAAGGCGATGGCGTATTTGGGGGGGAAAGAGGGCGATTTCCCGCACACGGAAAAGGCGGTGGGCGAGATCCTTTCGCTGCCGATGTTCGCGGAGCTGGAGGAGGGGCAGATTGAACGAATTGCCAGTACTATTCGAAAATTTTTTGAGGTTGGAATTTAACAAGTTGTTTCGGGCTGTGCAATACATCCATACAAACTATAACCCCGATGCGTTAAATTCCCCTTGGATACAGGTGTAAAGATAATAGGGGGTAAGCCATGCGTGTCGAAGAAGAATTGAAAACCTATCTGCTGGTACTGTGGCGTTACAAATGGATGATTGCTGCCTGTGCAGCGGCTGCGTTGGTTGTGGCATTGGGGATCAGCTTGATCCTCACGCCAATTTATTCGGCAACGACGACCGTGCGGGTTGCCTCATCTCCGGGCGGATATTCGGATTACACATACAGCGCTTCATTTACTCGCCTGAGCAACACCTATGTTGAAATAGCGACCAGTGATATCAGCCTGGATGAGGTGACAGAACGGCTGGGCCTGCCGGAACAACCGGAAGTCGAAGTGGAAGTGGTGCCGGAAACTGAGTTGATCGAGATCACCGCTTTTGACCCGGACCCGGCCCGAGCGCGCGATATCGCTAATACGCTGGCCGGCCTGTTGGTCGAGCAGAGCATGCAGCTCTACGGGGGCAATGTTCCGACGGCGCGCGAGATCCTGGAAGGGCAGCTGGCCCAGGCCAAAATCGACCTTGATACCGCTGTGGAAGAATATGGCCAGGCGCTTCGCGCTGCGCAGTCCGCTGAAGATTCCTCACCAGACCTGTCTCCTGTAACCAACTCGAATGTTGAGGCATTGGAGCACCTGGTGAGCGTCCGGCAGCAGATCTACAGTGATTTGCTCCAGAAATATGAGACCGCCCGGACCAGCGAGCAACTGCACACAAATGCGATCACGATCACAGAGCCCGCTTTTCTTCCCAAAAAGCCATCTTCACCCAAGACACCTCTCAACGCGGCTCTTGGGCTGGCGGCGGGGTTGACCATGGGCGTGGTCCTCGCGTTCTTACTTGAAGGCATGGATGATACGCTGCGAGGCGTTGAGGATGTCGAGGCAATGACCAGCCTGCCGATCATCTGTAGAATCCCGGATCTGAAACGCGGCTCAGGCATCACAGATAGCCTGAATTTCAACCAAGGCACAGATTTTTCTCCTCAGCCGGCATTCGATCACCTGCGCGCGTATTTGATGCTCTTTGACGGCAAATTGGAATTCACCAGTTATCTCATTACGAGCCCGGAACCCGGCGATGGAAAGTCTACCGTGGCCGCCAACCTGGCTGTGTCTTTAGCGCAGGGTGGGAGCAGCGTTGTGCTGGTTGACATGGACTTTCGCCGGCCGCAAATTCATTCTGCCTTTGGCCTGCAGAATGAAAAAGGCTTGAGCAATTTTATTCAAGGAGAAAGTCGCCTGGAGGAGGTCTTCCAAACGACAGCCTTCGCGAACCTGACCGTTGTGACCACTGGCTCAAGCCCGCATGGCATCCTGGAGTGGCTGACCCCGGTTTATGTCCAGGACTTACTTGAGAAATTAGGAAGAGCGTTCGACTACATTCTGATTGACGCGCCGGCCATGCTCAGCGTCGCTGACCCCCTGATGCTGGCTTCCCAGGTGGGCGGAGTGATCCTGGTTGTTACGCGGCGCAAGACGGTCCGGCAAAATCTGCGCTCTACGCTGCAACAACTGACGGATCTTAAAGTCAGGATCACTGGTATTGTGGTGAACAAGGTGCCCGATTCTCAAATTTACCACTACTATACCCAAAACCATAATGGAACCCACCCCGAAAAGATGAGGAAGTTATCCTTATTCAAGACCGTGGCATCCACATTGGAGCGGACGGATGAGATTCGTAAGCGCTGAAGGCGCCGCCTGGCCCCGCCAGGTTTTTCGCCAGTTTCGAATTCCCCTGGCTTGGACCGACCGGCGGTTGCAGTTCGGGCTGGCTGGCCTGGTGGGCATCGGCATTGGCCTGGCCGTGATCGTCTCGACGCATTACGTCGAGAATTTTAAGCTGGTGATCGGGTTGGTGGGGGGGATTGCCTTCGTTCTCCTGACCATACGCTGGCCTGAGCTTGGCATCCTGGGACTGGTTGCGCTCCTGAGTGGCATGATCAGCCTGAGCTGGCTGCCCGTTTTCCCCCTGGGTCCGGTCAGCCTCAATATCCATGACTTCATCGTCGTGCTCTTGTTGGGCCTGGTGTTCCTGCGAGCAACCGCGCAGCCCGGTTTTAAGCTGATCGGTTCACCTCTGCTGCTGCCTTTGCTGTTATTTATCGGCGCTTTCCTCCTTTCGGCAGGCAACGCGATCATCATCCACGGCATCGGCCTGAATCCGGTCATGCGGACCGTCCGGGTGCTGATCCTGTGGATCGTGTTCATTCCTACCCTCCAGCTCGTGCGCGACGAGGCGGCGCTGCGGCGGCTCTTGCTCGGCGTGTTGCTGTTCACGGTTGTCCTGTTAATCGGCGTGCTTCTACCGAACAAATTTGAGCCGCTCCTGCCGGTTGAAGAGCGCGCCGCGGGGACAGGCACCCAGATGTACACAGGCGTCACCCGTGTGTACTTCGCCGGAGATATGATCCTGTACGCGATGATCCCGGTCACGGTGGCGGCGTTGGCAACAATTAAGAAGGGGAACCAGCTCTGGCGGATTGGGCTGCTGTGCTTGCTGCTCTTCTGGCTTTACCGGACTTTCTTCCGCCAGTACTGGCTGACACTTTTTGTCGCTTGTATTTTGCTGTTAGCATTTCTCTCCGGCCAGGAACGGATGCGCCTGTTCAGACGAATGGTTCCGGTTGCCCTGGCCGGCGTGCTCATTGCCGGAGTATTCATCGCTGCCCAGCCGAAACAGTTCGAGAGAATGATCCATCCCCTTGCAGATCGGATTGCCTCACTCACCCAGAACCCATTTAAACGGGAGGGCAGCCTGCAGTGGCGGATGATCGAGACCCATTACGCGATGACCCAGATCGAACGGCACCCGGTCCTCGGGCTTGGCCTGGCAAACAGCTACCGCCCGCCGATGGAATCGGAAGGGGATATGTACGGCGATTGGGCCTATAAGTACATAGAAAACGGATACCTGTACATTGCCGTCATGATGGGGTCAGTCGGTCTGATCCCTTTCCTGTGGCTGTGCGCCGCTTATCTTTTCCGGATTGTCCGGCACCTGCAGGAGATCCGGGACGAAGGTCTGAGGGCAGTTTACCTGGGTTTTGGGATGGCCTTCCTTGGCATGCTGGCGTGTAATATTTTCTCGCCGACGTTTGTCATCGGGACAAGACTGATCTTCTTCCCGGTCTCCATGGCGATCAGCGAAACCATCCTGCGGCTGGAAAGGGAGAAAAAGGCGCTGCAATGAGCTTGTTCTGCATCGAAGGGCGGTATATGTTCTTACCAAAACAAGAAGGTTGTTGATGCAACGGCGGATCACAAAGGATCTGCTAACCTATTTACCCGGAAAAGCGCTGCCCGCGCTGGCGGCATTTATCACGGTGCCAATCTATACCCGCCTGTTTTCACCTGCTGAATTCGGCAACTACGCACTTGCAACCGCTGCCACCGAATTTCTACTGCTTGGGACGGCCACTGGCTTTGGCCAGGCCGCTGTTCGATTCTTTAGCGCTTATCAGCTCAAATCCAGCTTATCGCGGTACTTCATCGTCGTCTTTGGCAGCGTTGGATTGATTACCCTGGCGGCGGCGGCGGCCGGCGCCGGAATTTTGCTGATCTTTCCTGCCCTCGTCTCCACCGAGCTTTACACGTTACTTTGGGACGCTCTAATCCTCTATGTGGTGAGCGCCTGTAACGCCACACTGATGGATATACTCCGTAGCCAGGAAAAAGGCCGCCTGTACAGCAGCATTTACACCGGCCAAACTTACGCCGGGATCATATTCGGGTTGATCCTGGTCCTGGTGTTTGGAATGAATATCCGCGGATTGATATGGGGGCAGACACTGGGCCTGCTCTTGCCGATAATCCCGCTCATCTGGCTGGTAACACGCTCCGTTACCATCCGGGCCGCCGACCTGGACCGGTCTGATTTTTCGCAGCTATGGGCGTTTGCGCTGCCCTACACAATTGGCAATATTGCCTTCTGGTCGCTGAGCCTGGCGGACAGATATATCGTCGACGCCTTTCGTGGAAGTTACGAGGTGGGGTTATATTCGGTGGCGACCAAAATCTCGGCGCGCAGTATTCAGCTGCTGGTTGGCCTCTTTTTCCTCGTGCCGGCCCCACTCCTTTCTCGTTTGTGGGAGGAGCGTGGGCGCCAGGCCACAGAAGATGCGCTGACCGATTTTACGCGGGTCTTTTTCCTGATGGTCATCCCGGCGGTCGCTGGCCTGGCGGTAATTGCTGCTCCTCTGTTGCGCCTGCTGGCGGATGAGGCGTATGCTGCCGGGTATCCGGCGATCTGGCTCGCGGCGATTGCCTCAATGGGGCTTGGCCTTAGTGACCTGGGCAGCATTGGCTGCGTGGTGACCAACCGGACGGGCCTGATCGCCAGGAATCAGGTTCTGGCGGCAGGAACCTGCTTGATCCTAAACTTCATCCTTGTCCCGGTATTCGGCTTCATGGGTGCGGCGCTCAGCGCGGCTATCTCGTTTTCACTCTTAGCCATCCTTCAGGCGGTCACAGCGGCGCGTTTCTTAACCTGGCGCTGGCCGCTCGCTTCACTCTGGCACGTCCTGACAGCCTCAGCGGCAATGTCTGGTGTGGTTTTTTTCATCCAGGTGGGGCTTCGTGCTGATACCACGATCTGGCTGGCGGCCAACCTGCTCGTGTCCATCGGCGCTGGCGCACTGACTTATGGGCTGGCCTTGTGGCTTTGGGGGGAGATCTCACCGAAACAGCTTGTGAGTCTTTTTCGGGCGGATAAACGCCCAGCAGCGCCTGGCCATGTCTCGGGGGATGTGTGATGGAAGTGACAGTTTCCAGCGAGAAGAAAATTACCGATCACGGGATGGAACCCCTGGCAGGCGATTTCTTGTTTGTCGCTGGCAGCGACCTTTTCAACCGCCTGAACCAGCCCTCGCAGCATATGCCATATCACCTGGCAAAACACCTTGAAAGGCTCGACCTGGTGGGGTATGTCCGTTTTTATGATGGCCCGCCCGCCCCGGCGTGGCAGCGGATCGGGCAAGGGCTCCGGAACGTGCTCTCTCACCGTATCCAGATCAACGAAGATGGGAAGATCCGGACCATTGTTGCCCGGCGTCTTCGTCTTCCTGGGTGGTTAGACCCGCTGTTGCAGGATTTGTGGCTGTGCACGATCCTGCGCCCCCATTTGCAGCGCCGGTACGATGTGGCCGTGGTTGACGGCCCCGAAAGCGCTTTACTGGCGCGATTTCTTAAGAAATCTGAACAAGTCCAGTTCTTGATTTACTATGACATTGATTATTATCCTGGGGTGCACCCGCAGTGGGCAAAGATCCTGTCCTGGCGGGAGCGCATCTTATGTGATGAGGCCGATGCGGTGGCCTCGGTGAGCCGTCCGCTGGCAGCGCTGCGCGAGCAGCAGGGCGCCAGGCGGGCGGTTGTCATCCCCAATGGGGTCGATTTTCCGCGCTTTTATGCCGCCAACTTTGTGCGGTGCGAGCACCCACCGACATTAATTTACACCGGCAGCCTGGACGCGCGTTGGGGGGTCGATTTATCGATTCGAGCCATGCCGCTGCTGCGCAGCCAGGTCCCTGATATCCGGCTGCTGATCGTGGGAAGGGGCCCGGCCGAGGCAGAACTGCGCCGGCTGGCGCAGTCTCTTGGAGTGGAGGACTGCGTTCGCTTTGCGGGGTTTGTACCTCACGCGGACCTGCCCGGGCTGCTGGCGCAGGCGGATATCGGCATTGCGACTTCCCGCCAGGATATTTTTCGCCAGTTTGCTTCCCCGCTCAAGATCGTCGAGTACATGGCGGCCGGGCTGCCGGTGCTCTGCTCAGGCGGCGGGGAGGCGGAGCAGATGATCGCAGAGTCGGGGGCAGGGACGAACATCCCCTTCGAGCCGGAAGCCTTCGCCGAGGCGGCCGGGCGGTTGTGGAGCACGCCGGGCTGCCTTGCCAACGCGCGAGCGGCAGCCGTCGATTACGCCCGTTCCAGGAGTTGGGAGCAAATCGGGACTATGATGGCCCGGCTTGTGGCGCAGGTCGGCGGAACAGCCTTTTGAACCCAACGGAAACACACCAACGAAGGATGAGGTTAGGAGCATGAAGCAATCTGAAGCTGCACAGGTGGGGATCGTCCAGGCTGTGGACATCGACGACGATGCGCTGGTCCGGTCGAAAATGTATGAGCTGCTAGACCTGCTGCAAGAAAGTATCCGCGTCCCGGCAGGGGCGCGAGTGGTCATCAAGATTAACCTGTGCCTGCTCCTGGACTGCGAAACCGGCGCCACGGTCGATCCGCGCCTGGTGAAATACCTGGCAGAGTGGCTGCTGGAGCGGCGCCAGGTGAAGGAAATCATCCTGGCTGAATCGGACGCGACTGCGCTCAGCGCCGACCGGGCCTATTATGGGCTTGGCTGGGACCGGGTCTTTGCCGGGGTTCCTAAAACCCGCTATTTGAACCTGACCGGCGACGAACGGGTCAGGGTCGGGCTGCCCGGGCTTTATTTTAAGGAGGTGGAGATGGCCAGGACGTATATGGAAGCCGATTACGTCATCTCTTTTGCCAAGCTGAAAACCCACTCGATCGAGGGTATCTCGGTGATCATGAAAAACCAGTTCGGCACTTTGCCCGAAAAGCTCAAGGTCATTTATCATTCTCACCTGCCTGAAGTCATCTGCGACCTGGTGCGCGTCCGGCCGCCTGACCTGTGCCTGGTGGATGGGCTGATCGCGCACGAGGGGCCGGGCCCGGTGAACGGCATTCCCCGCTTGATGCGCCTGGTCATCGCGGGGACGGATGCGGTGGCGACGGACCATGCCTGCGCCCGGCTGATGGGCAAGGACCCGCACAGCGTCCCGCATCTCAACCTCGCCATCAAGACCCATCTCGGCACGGGCCAGTACACCGTCCTTGGCTGCCGGGTCGAGGATGTAGCCCAAAATTTTGCGTTTATCCCGCGCTGGCGACGGGTATGGATGTGGATCCGGGAGCGGGCGCAACATGCATGAGGATTCCGTGCCAGAAAAACTGCGGGTCGGTATGATCGGGTTGGGTGGGATTGCGACGCGATCCCATTTACCCGCGCTGTCTGCGCGGCCCGATGTGGTAGTCCAGGCGGGGGCGGAGATCGATACTTACCAGGCGGAGCGAACGCAAAAAAGGTTCGGCATTCCCAAAGTTTATGCCGATTACCAGGCAATGCTGGAAAAAGAACCCCTGGACGTGGTTTATATCTGCCTGCCGAATTCGCTGCATCACCAGGCGGCGAGCGCAGCCTTTCGTCGCGGCCTGCATGTCTACTGCGAGAAACCGGTCGGGCTGGGAGCGGACGAGGCGCAGGACCTGGCCGAATGGGCCGAACGGGACGGCCTGGTTTTAATGCCCGGCTACCACCTGCGCTTTCACGAGCACTTCATCCGGGCGCGGGAACTGCTTGAGGAAAGGCGCCTGGGCAAGATCCTGCAGGTGCAGGCGAGCGCGGTGTACTGCGGGCCGTACCGGGGTTGGGATCCGAAAAGCGACTGGTATTTTGACCCGCGCAGCGGTGGCCCCCTGTATGACTTTGGCAGCCAGCTGCTTGACCTGCTGGTGTACACGACCAACCTTGAGATCGAAACGGTCTCCGCCGCGGGCCAGAGATCGCTGCCTGGGATACCGGTTCTGGATAACATCGCGGTCGCTTTTAAGGCCCGCCGTGATGTCGTCGGCACGCTCAACCTGGCCTGGGGCACCCGCGGCAACCTGTTTATGCTCCAGATCCATGGCACGGCCGGCAGCCTGATCGTCTCGGACGATTATTACGAGCACCGGACGCCGACAGGCGGGGGATTGAACAAGCTGGGCACGATGCTGGACAACGCGCGCGAAATCCTGACCCAGAAAGCCGGCGCAATCCTGCGCCGCAAGTCAAATGGTACGCTCTATCTTAAGGCGGCCGACTGCTTTTTCCGGGCAATCCGGGGTGAGGCGTTGGAAAAGGCTTTGGCCTGGGATGCGGTCCGCGTGCACCACGCACTGGATGCGATCTCGGCTTCACTGGCGCAGGGTAGGCCAGTTGAAAGCGGCGCACCCGGCGAACTTGTGGAACGAGCGCGGGTATGATCACGATCTTCATGTATCACCAGGTCGCCGAGCTGCCGCGAGAGGCCGACCCGCGCAGGCAGGCCGTCCCGCCTGCCCAATTTGAGCGCCAGATGCGCTACCTGGCGAGTCATGGTTACTCCTGCCTGGGGCTTCCCGAGGTGGTCGAACGTCTCCGATCCGGCCGGCCGGTCCCGGCCAGGTCGTTTGTGCTCACCTTCGATGACGGCTACCAGAATTTTTCCACCAGCGCCTGTCCTATCCTGGAACAGTATGGCTTTACCGCCACGGTCTTCCTGGTGGCGGGCCGGATGGGCGCTAAGAGCGATTGGTGGGGACAGGATGGAGCCAGCTCAGGGCTGCTGCTCACCTGGGACGAAGCGCGCGACCTGGCGCGGCGTGGATATACCCTGGGCAGCCATTCCTTCAGCCACCGCTTTCTCAACCGGATGGATGAGCGCTCCGCTTTTGATGAAATCGAGCGTTCCAGAGCGCTTCTGAAGGACCGTCTGGATGTGCAGGTTGACTTTTTCTCCTATCCGTTCTCTCAAACGAATTCCAGGGTTGCAGAATTGGTTGCGGCTGCCGGGTATAAGGCGGCCTGCGCCGGGGAGATGGGGCCGTGGGGGCTCTTTAACCTGTGGCGGGTCGAGTGCCTGGGCAGCGACTCGAACCTGGCTTTTGCCCTCAAGGCCGGCGGGTGGTACAATAAAAAAACAGCGCTGCGAGAATCTGCCCCGGGGAGATTTTCGCGCGGTTGTGTCCACCTGTTCCGCCGCTGGCTGCATATTCGCCGCTCCAACCGCCCGGACCTGGCGCGCCCTGATCCTGGCATGGAAGTGGAAAGGAAAGCATGATCGAGCTGTCGGTGGTTTTGATCAGCAAGGATCAAGAATTCAACATCGCCCGGCTGGTCGAGTCTGTTCTAAGAGAAACCGCTTGCCTTTCTTCCAGGGAGGTGATCCTGGTGGATTCGGCCTCGTCTGATCAGACGGCGGAGATTGCTGCCCGCTACCCGATCCGGGTGCTGAAACTGCACCCTGACCAGCGCCTGTCAGCCTCGGCGGGCCGGTACGTGGGATACCACCAGACCCAGGGCGAACTGGTGCTGTTTCTGGACGGGGATATGGAACTGTGCCCAGGCTGGTTGGACCAGGCATGCGCGGTGATGCGCTCCATGCCAGATGTCGCCGTGGTGTGCGGGCAGGTCGTCGACCGGCCAAAGGAAATGCAAACGGTGAACCTGGGGCCCTTTCAGAATGCGCCCGGCACGGCTGCCGAGCTGGTTTCTGTCCGCCACGGCGGGGGCGCTTCGCTCTACCGCCGGTCGATCTTGGAACAGGTGGGCCCATGGAACCCTTATTTATATTCCGATGAGGAACCCGAGCTTTGCCTGCGTATCCGCGCGGCCGGCTACCGCATCCTGCGAATCCTGCGCCCGATCGCCTTTCACTATACGGTCCCCTGGGAAGCCGTGTCAACCTTCCTGGGCAAGCGAAAAAGCAAAATCTGGCTTGGCTACGGCCAAAATCTGCGGTATTTTTGGGGTAAACCGCTGTTCCTGCGCTATCTGCGGGAGCGAGGTTGGGCAGTTGCGCCGGCTGCGGGTCTCCTCCTGGGAGTGCTGGCGGCGGTTGTATCAGCGATTACCGGGCAATGGCTGTGGCTGGCGCTGTGGGTCGCCCTGCTGGTTATGCTCACGATTGCGATAGCCATCCGAAAACGCAGCTTCGACCGCGCGCTGCTCATCTTGTTCCGGCGGCTGCTCATTTTGGATGGAACCATACAGGGCTTTCTGCTGAAGCCATACGATCCGGCCAGCTACCCTGGAAGGTACGACGTGATTCGATGAACCCGGTTCGCCTGGTCAGGTTATTAATCCAGATAGCTGCGTTGGTGATTGGGGGCCTGATTTTACTGTCGTGCTCTACCATCAGCGTCCCCGTCATTCAGGAAGCGGAAACCCCTAGCGAGCTCTACTTACCGGTGATGTCTGCACCTCCGCCCGCTTGGGCCATCACCTATTATGTTGACTCAACTATGGGCAGCGACGCCTATAACTGCAGCCTGGCCCAAAATCCATCCACCCCGAAAAAAACCGTCCCGGGGGTCATGGCCTGCAACCCCGGTCCGGGCCAGACGGTAATGTTCAAAGGGGAATTCCGTGATACCATATCTCCCACCCGCAGCGGCCTGGTGTTGTATGAAGTCCAGGAGATTGCCCAGGTGGACGGGGACGTCGTCACGTTTAACCAGGAGATTGTCGATATCTATCCGCCGACCGATTATGTCACCATTTATGGCAGCCGCAAGGGCAATTCGGGGGCATTCGCGATCCTTTCGGTATCCGGCACGAACATTACTGTCGACACATCTAGTTTACCAGCAGGCCGCTTTCTCCCCGAGACCGCATCCGACCCTGGCTCCCTGCAGGCTGCGGTCCTGCGCCCGGTTCACTTCACCGCCTGGGATAAAAATAACCCGCCGGTCTGGAATGGCAGGTACCAGGCTTATCATGCGGTCAACCGCAGGGTAATCATGGTAAGTTATCTGAAATCGGTTGGGGGTACCCTGGTCAACCCTGGCTATTATGTCTGGCCAGCATTCGAGATCGATGGCAACCGCTCTGGAAACAGCGATTTTCAAGTTTTTGATCACATCGAAGTGATTAACGCGGAGTGTGCAATCGCGATCGAAGCGGATGAGTTCCAATCAAATTACGACATTATTCAATACAGCAATCTTCACGATATTGGCGCTGCTGGCAACGCGTCGGATGAAATTATCTATTTTGGCTACGCATATCGCCCGGATCTTCACCACGATTTTGTCCAGATTATGTACAACAAAATCGGCCCGCATGCAGCGACCTCTGGCCTCGGCGATGGTATCGAAATCAAACCGAGCGCTCATAACGCGACAATTTTTGGGAACGAGATTGTGGGCATCAAGCCGGTAGGCTGCGACGACGCGCCGCTCAAAGTTGCGGGCACGAATGCTTTCGTCGCTAATAATTACATCCATGAGATCGTCCCTCTAACAAGTAAGGGGTGTGGAATCTCGATTGTCGATGATGAGCCTAACGACCCAACCAGCGGTGGGGAGGGGGCCATTGCCCTCAACAATATTGTCGCAAATGTCAAGGGAGTGGGTATTCGAGTCCTGGATGCTACCCGGGTTCAGGTGTTGAATAATACGGTCTATAAGATCCTGCCTGAACCGGACTGTGATGCCGCATGCATGGAACATAACATGGGCATTGAAGTCCACAACTGGCAGGCGCCGGTTGAAAATTTGGTGATAAAAAACAACATCGTCCAGTCGGTATATATTGGGATCGGGCGGTACATTGGGTCGCATGACGAATACCCGGTCAGTATCGACAGCGACTACAACCTGGTCTACGATACGACCTTCCCCTTCCGGGGCAGCATCACCCGGAACCTGAACGATTGGGTGATGGACCCAAAACTCATGGACCCCTTGAATCGCAACTTTACCCTGCAGGTTTCGTCGCCGGGGCGAAACTCGGGTGCCAACCTGGGCAGCGTATTTATAATCGACAATCACGACGCGGCCGACCCGCGGCTGCCTGCCATTTTGGCCCCAATTTTTCGTACCGGCGTTTGGGACCGGGGCGCTTACGAAACCCTGGAAACTGCTCCCTGAGCCATAAAACAGGACCAGCTTTCAATCTGCCTTTCGAAAAAAAACGCAACCAGGAGCAAATCGGGACGTGCTGTGAAAGAAACGCTGCGTGTATTGGTTGTCAGCAACACTTATCCGACCGCCGAGAAACCGGGCGATTCACCCCAGATTCGCGATCAGGTGGCGGCACTACGCGCCAGGAACGTGGCGGTGGAGGTGTGGTATATCGACCGCTACAAAGGCAAACGGAGTTATGCACAAGCGGCCTGGCGGATCTTCCGGCTCTCGTTCCAAAAGAAGCGGTATGACCTCATCCATGCTTACTATGGACACTGCGGGATGCTGGCGCTGTTGCAAGGGAAGTATCCCACGGTTGTGACCTACCTCGGCTCCGACCTGCTCTCCCGCACGGATGGTCTGATCGGGAAAGTGGCTGCCAGGTTCGCCAGCGGCCTCATCGTGCAATCCGAAGAGATGAAACGGGCCTCAAAACGGAGCGATGCCTGCATCATCCCATTTGGGATCAACCTCGATCTCTTTTTCCCCCGCCCGATAGAAGAAGCCAGGCGGGAGCTGGGCCTGGGGCTGGATGAGAAACTGGTCCTGTTCCCCTGGGATCCTGCCAGGCCGGTGAAACGCTTTGACGTGATCCGCGAGGCAGTCCGGATTCTGCGGCAGAAGTACGAGCGGGTGAGAGTGGTCGCGGTCTATGACCATCCTCACGAGGTTGTAGCCCGGTATATGAACGCGTGCGACGCGCTGGTCCTGGCGTCGGAGCATGAGGGTTCGCCGATGGCGCTTCGCGAGGCGATGGCTTGCAACCTGCCGATCATTTCGGTGGATGTGGGGGACGCGCGCCAGATCATTGCCAACACAGACGGCTGCTACCTGTGCGAGCGCGAGCCGGCTGATATCGCGGAGAAGCTGGAGCTGGTTTTTGAGCGTGGGAGCCGGACGAATGGAGCACTGTCCATCCGGAAGGCGGACGCCGAGTGGGGCGCGGAACAGGTTTTGCGCCTTTACCATCGCGTGCTGCATCGGGAGGCGTTATGAGGCTTCACCGAAAACTTTGGATTTACGTGTGCCAGGCGGTTTATTACGTGATCGCCCGCGGGCTTCCACCCTCCTACTCGCTTTCGTTTCTGGGATGGTTCTCAAAGAAATTCCGGGCCCTGGTCTGCCGGCAGTTCTTTCACTCGGCCGGCCGGAACATCAACATCGAGCATGGCGCTTATTTTGGATCAGGCAGGCAGGTTGAGATTGGGGATTTTTCCGGTATCGGTGTGAACTGCCATGTTCCCCCTGACATTCGAATCGGGAGAGACGTGATGATGGGCCCGGATGTCCTCATCATCAGCCGGCACCAGAATCACAGGTTTGATGACCTCAGCCGGCCGATGCGGTTACAAGGGTATGCTGAATCGGCTCCGGTGGTCATTGAGGATGATGTCTGGCTGGGCGCGCGGGTGATCGTCCTGCCGGGTATCCGGATTGGACGGGGAGCGGTGGTCGGGGCGGGCGCGATCGTCACCAAGGATGTTCCGCCATATGCGGTGTGCGTTGGCAACCCGGCCCGCATCGTGAGATATCGAAATGATCCGAAAGACCCGTCGTAAACTATCGCGGCGTGCGATGCAATCGCGGTCCACAGGGCGGGTGTAATAATTTTATGATTGTATCGTTAATTAATGTGACAAATTTCCGATGGAACCCTATGTACTGTGCTTTTTCAATCAGAAGGAGGAAATGTCATGAAAAAGTTTATGGTCTTACGGATTTTCTTATTCGTTTTAGCGGTATTCATGACCCTGGCTGCCGCCGGACCGGCCTACGCGGAGGAGCCGGTGATTGACAAACACGTCCTCGACTCGTGGTATACCAAGACGGACCTGTGTGCATTTCCTATCAGCGTCCATGAAACCGGCCTGTTAATGGATAAAAAATGGTATGACGATCAGGGAGCCCTGGCCCGGGAAATGTATACCTATGCTGGAAATATCTATTATTTGACGGCCAATGGCAAAACCGTCACCGTGAAAAACAGCGGGACGATTAAATTCTCCTATGTGTCTTCGTTCGAGACGCAGGTTACCATCACCGGGCAGAGCTGGGTTTGGATGATTCCGGGGATGGGGATAGTGTCGGGAACGGTTGGCATGCAGGATCTATCATATATCTACAACACGAGTGGGGACCTGATCGACACGATCATCCATCGCCTGGTCGGGAAGGCTATGGCAACGGACGTCACTCCGCTGGTGTGCGGTTACCTGGCACCCTGAGATCGGGGAAAACGCACCCGCTGCTATCCCGGCGCGGCATCCGTAATAAAACGAACATATTTTTCGCCTGGGGCTGAACCGTTTTTCAGTCGCTTCTTCTCTGATATCGAAAAGCGATCGAATTTGCTTGCGTGCCTGGCTCTGAGCCCCTGCAAATCCCGTTGTAAATAATATCCAGACTTTGCAGCACGGATCATTTTTGGCCGGCAATCCGCCGGCGCAAAATGAGGAAAATATTCGCTTGGTCGCTGGAGAATTGTTATGAAAATCAGCATTTTTGGCCTGGGCTACGTCGGCTGCGTTACCGCGACCTGCCTGGCGGCGAACGGGAGATCGGAAGAGCACACGTCTGAACTCCAGTCACCGCTCATTATC
>CAZBDC010000053.1:0-28792 GCA_964490575.1 uncultured Anaerolineaceae bacterium
CAACTTTACTACAAAAGCCCTATCTGCTTAAGCCATTTTTGGCGAAGGTATTGATTTTAGTGACATTTTATTTTTGGGCAATGCTCTTGAGCCAGGTGATGCCGTTCAGGAAATGCACGAATAGCAGGGTTATTGTTTCCTCCCTGGGATAAGTGCTATACTGAAACCGTCATTTTGCCCAATCTACATTCAGGTGCTTAAGTGAAAAAAATTCTTGCGATCTTCTCCCGCCTTATCCTGGTCCTGGTTTTACTGGTTGGCTGCAAGGGCTCACCTACCTCAACCCCAACCTCGACTGTGGCGCCGGCTGAGCCGGTTGTGACTGCGACTGTTGAGGATGAAGGGCTGGTGGATCTGCTGCAGGGTGGCGGAGCTTTTCCCCCAGTAGTGCTGGCTGATGAACTGGCAGAGCCAGTGCCGGCGCGTGGGCCTGTTGAGGTTGTGTTCGACCAGGCCATGGATCCGGTTTCGACAGCCGGCGCGCTGCGCGTGATCGGGCCGGGCGGCGAGCCGGTGGATGGGCAGGTAAGCTGGCTTGCGCCGGACCGGCTGGTGTTTTCTCCGGCCCAGCCGCTGGAAGCGGGAGGCGCGTACAGGCTGCGGCTTGGCGAATCGGCTGCCAGTGCGCAGGGGGCAGCCCTGCCTGAGCCGGTCGAGCTAATCTTCCTGGCTGCCGGCGCGCTGGAGGTCAGCCAGGTTTTTCCGGCGCCCGGCACCCAGGCGGTTCCGGTTGACAGCGTCATCACTGCCGTGTTCAACCGCCCGGTTGTGCCGCTGGTCGTGGCGGAAGAGCAGACCGGGCTTCCCCAGCCGCTGGTTTTTGATCCGCCGGTGGCAGGACGCGGCGAGTGGGTTAACAGCTCGGTTTATCTGTTTCACCCGCAGCCGCACCTGCTGAGCAACACGGGTTACACTGTCACAATCGCGGGTGGTTTGGCGGACGCATCCGGGGAAGGCGCTCCGCTGGCCGGTGACTATACCTGGAGTTTTATGACTCAGCCGCCCGTGGTTGAGCGGCTGGAACTTTCGCTCAATGAGCAGGAGACGGTCGAGTACGGCGATGGGGGCAGCTATCCGAACTTGCCTGTCGAACCTCGCCTGCGCCTGCGTTTTATGCAGCCGATGGACCCTGGCAGCGTGGAGGCTGCCCTGGCGATGGTCAGCGGCGCGGGTGAACCGGTTCGCTTTGAATTTGCCTGGAGCGACGAGGGCCAGGTGCTGGATTTCTCCCCGGCTGGACGGCTGGCGTTGGGTACGAATTATCTCCTGACCCTGTCCGGGGCAGCCCGGGCGGCGGACGGCGGGGGGATGGCGCGGGATTATGCCTGGCAGTTCGACACCGTCCCATATCCAGCCGTTCTCTCTACGCGCCCGGCGAACGGCGAAGGTGGAGCAGAGAACTTCTTTGAGATCCAGTTTGCTTCGCCAATGCGGTTGGCGACACTGACCTCGCGGGTGGTCTTTGACCCGCCGCTCGAAAACGAGAACGGCTGGTACTACGATTCCTACCGCAACGTCCTGGCATTCTATGGACTGCGCTATTCAACCAGCTACGAAGTCATCCTGCTGCCGGGGATGGAAGACCTGGCCGGTTATTCTATCGCAACTGGGCAGACGGTCCGTTTCAACACGCGCTCGCGCGACCCGGCTGCCTGGCTGATGCTACCCGATAAAGCCCTTTTCCGATCGGGTCTGGCTCAGGATTTCTATGCGCGTGCGGTGAACATACGCACCGCCACCTTTTCTCTCTACCGGTTGAACCTGGATGGAGTCAGTCTCTATTCAAAAGGCGAATTTTTCACGAAGCCCCCGCAGGATGACAGCCGGGTGTGGACGCAGACCTACCAGGCGGATGCTATTCTCGACCAGCTTGAGTTGATTAAGCTGCCCATCAATGGGCCTGGGAACGACCGACTACAGCCCGGTTTTTACCTGCTGACGGTGGATTCGCCCGAGCTGCGCCACCCTGGCTCAGCCTTCCAGGATACGCGCCTGGTGATCGTGGGCGACGCCAACCTGGCGCTCAAGGTGGCTCCGCGCGAGGCGCTGGCCTGGATCACCTCGCTCGACAGCGGGGCGCCGCTGGCTGATCTGCCAGTGCGCCTGTACGATCAGGAAACGCTGCGGCTGGTGGGCCAGGGCCGCACGGACGCGGATGGGCTATTCAAAGTCGAACTGCCGGCAGAACAGCCGCAGAACTACCCTGGCTACCTGGCGGTCGCAGAGGACGGCGGGCATTTTGCCTATGCTGAGAGCTATTGGGGCGCAGGGGTTTCCCCCTACGATTATGGCATCTGGGAGCAGTTTTACGAGCAGCCGATTGCCGAAGTGGCGTATCTTTACACGGACCGGCCGCTTTACCGCCCGGGGCAGCCGGTGTACTTCAAGGGCATCTTGCGTCAGGATGATGACCTGGTTTACACACTACCTGAACGCTCGCAGGTGGAGGTGATCATTTCCAATTTTGAAGAAGTGGTCTACCGCCAGCAGCTGAATCTTTCGGACATGGGCGCTTTCGATGGTGCATTTACCCTGGATGACGAAGCAGCTTTGGGCAGCTATAATCTCAGCGTGCGGGCGCCGGGCGCCACCGTTGACCTGGGTTCCGTTGGTTTCAGCGTGGCCGAGTACCGGCGGCCCGAGTTTCAGGTGACTCTGGCGACTGCGCCTCAGGACGTTTTGGCGGGGGAAGCGTTCAGCGCGAACCTGGCAGCGGAGTATTATTCGGGAGGCGGGCTGTCTGAGGCGGATGTTCGATGGACGCTGCGCAGCCAGCCATTTACCTTTGTGCCGCCAGAAGAATTCAAGCGTTTCAGTTTTACGAACGAGAACCCGGATGAATACGATTATTACTGGCGCCAGCAGCGCCCGGAGGACGATAATCTGCTGGCCGAAGGGACGGCGACGACGGATGGGCAGGGTAAATTGACCCTGACCCTGCCGGCCGAGCTGAAGACGGATGCCAGCCAGCGCCTGGTCCTGGAGACCTCAGTGACAGACCTGGCGGGGTCGGAGGTCAGCGCTCAGGCCGAGGTCGTGGCCCACCGCAGCGCTGTGTATCCCGGGCTGCGCTTTGACGGATACCTGGGCCAGGCAGGCAAAGAACAGGTTGTCCGCTTTGTGGCCTTGGATTGGTCTGGAACGCCCATTCCCGGACAGGTTGTTGACGTGCGGGTGATCGAGCGGCGCTGGAACAGCGTTCAGGAGCAGGATGAGCGTGGAACGTTGCGCTGGGTCAGCCAGGTTGAGGAGATCCCGGTGGCGGAGTTCCCTGGAGTGGTGCTGGACAGCAGTGGCCAGGGCAGCCTGGGCTTTACCCCACCGGATGGCGGCGTGTACAAAGCAATTGTCACCGCACGGGATGGGCGAGGCAACCCGGCTGAAGCCGGTGCGTTCATCTGGGTAGCCGGAGCGGAATTTATCCCCTGGCGCCAGTCCAACGATCGCGGCTTTCAACTGGTGCTGGGGCAGGATTCGTACCGCCCGGGTGACACGGCCGAAGTGTTGATCGCTTCGCCTTTCCAGGGTGAAGCTTATGCGCTGGTAACAGTTGAACGAGGGCGCATCCGCCGCCAGGAGGTAATCCGCCTGGAAAGTAACAGCACGGTCTACCGCCTGCCCATCACCGCTGACCTGGCCCCGAATGCCTACCTGTCGGTTATTGTGGTTAAGGGAGTCGATGAAACCAACCCGCGGCCCAGCTTTAAGATCGGCATGGCAGAGATTAAAGTAGCAACCGATTACCAGCAACTGAAAGTGACGGTTCAACCGGACCGCGAGTCTGCCGGTCCCGGCGATGAGGTAACGTATACCGTTCGCACCACTACCCTGGATGGTGCGCCAGTGGAGGCTGAGGTCTCGCTGGGATTGTCAGACCTGGCGACCCTGTCATTGGCTCCACCAAATTCTCGTCCGATTTTGGAAGCCTTTTATGACCGGCGTGGGTTGCGCGTGCGCACGAGCATGGCGCTGGTGAACAGCACTGAGGATTACAACGCCGCGCTGGTAGAAAATATCACGCCGGAAGGGGAGCGGGCCGGCAGCGGCGGCGCGAAGGGCGAAGGCGAACTGGGCGTGTTCGCCGTGCGCCAGGATTTCCCCGACACGGCTTTCTGGCGGGCTGACCTGCGCACAGATGCGGACGGCCAGGCGGCGGTAACCGTGCGTTTGCCGGATAACCTGACGACCTGGCGATTGGACGCGCGAGCGGCGACGGCTGACACACGGGTGGGACAGACAAGCTATGACTTGCGCTCGACGAAGCCGCTCCTGGTTCGCCCACAGACGCCGCGTTTCTTCATCGCCGGCGACCAGGTGACCCTGGGCGCGGCGGTGCATAATAACACGCCCGGCACACTGTTGGTCGATGCCAGCCTGGCTGCGGATGGGGTCGAACTCCTCGATAACGCCGGGCGCCAGGTGGAGATTGCGCCTGGCGGGCAGGCCTACCTGACCTGGAAAGTGCGGGTAGCAGAAACGGCCGGCCAGGTCGACCTGGTGTTCAGCGCTGCCAGTGGACCCTACAGTGACGCCAGCCGGCCTACCATCGGGGCAGCCGGTCTCGAGGGGCTGCCGGTGTACCGGTATGAAGCGCCCGAGACGGTCAGCGTATCGGGGCAGTTGAGCGAACCTGGCGTGCGAACCGAGGTGGTGCGCCTGCCTGCTTTGCCTACCAGCCGTGGCGAGCTGGCGGTAACGCTGGCGCCTTCCCTTTCGGCTGGCCTGGCGGATGGGTTAACCTATCTCCAGCACTACCCATACGAGTGTGTCGAACAGACCGTCTCTCGTTTTTTGCCCAATGTGCTGGTGACGCGTGTGCTGCACGAGGCAGGACAGTCCGACCCGGACCAGGAAGCTGAGCTGGAAAAACAGGTCAGCCTGGCCATGCAGCGCCTGAGCAGCAGCCAGAACCCTGACGGGGGCTGGGGCTGGTGGCGGGGAGGCGACAGCGACTTGCAGATGACGGCCTATGTTCTGCTTGGGCTGGTCGAGGCGCGCAAATCAGGCTATCTGGTCCCACCGGTGATGGCCGCGGACGGTCTGCGTTACCTGCGCGAGCGGGCTGCCTACCCGCCCGAGGGGTATGCCCTGCATACCGCTCGCGGACGGCAGGCCCTGGCGCTGTACGTCCTGGCCCGTTACGAAGCCTTCTTACCCGGACCAGTTGGCGAACTGTTCGACCGGCGCCAGGGTCTCAGCCAAGAGGCCCGCGCGCTGCTGCTGCAGACCCTTTGGCTGCAGGATCCCCAGGACCCCCGGCTGGGTGCGCTGCGCTCCGAGCTGGCTTCAGCGGCGGTCCTGTCGGCCTCAGGAACGCACTGGGAAGAGGCGCAGACCGACTACTGGAACTGGGGCAGCGACACCCGCACGACCGCGGTCGTGCTGGACAGCCTGCTCAAGACTGACCCTGCCAGCCCGCTGCTGGCCAACGCGGTGCGCTGGCTGATGAGCAGGCGGACGACCGGGCATTGGGCCTCAACCCAGGAAACGGCCTGGACGTTGATGGCCCTGGCAAACTGGATGCAGACCAGCGGCGAATTACAGGCCGACTATCCCTACGCGCTGGGGTTGAACGGGCAGGCGATTGAACAAGGCCGCGTTGCGCCCGAAGATTTGAAGGAGACCCGCACGGTTCGCTTGGACATCAACGAACTGCTGGCAGGCGAGTCCAACCGGTTGGGATTTGCGCGTGGGGAAGGGAATGGAACCCTCTATTACACGGCTGACTTGAAGGTCTGGCTGCCGGTCCCACAGATTGGGGCGTTGGATCGGGGCATCATTCTCTCGCGGGCTTACTACCGCCTGGATGAACCTGATACGCCGGTCAGCGAAGCTGAACAGGGCGAACTGCTGCGCGGGCGGCTGACGGTGGTCGTGCCCTCAGCGCTGCATTACGTGTGGATCGACGACCCGCTGCCGGCAGGGCTGGAAGCGGTCGACAGCTCGCTTCTGACCAGCCCACAGGGACAGTCGCCAGAAGCCTACCGCTGGGCGGATTGGGCTGAAAATGGTTGGGGTTGGTGGTACTTCGACCACGTCGAGCTGCGCGACGAGAAGGTGACCTTCGCGGCCGATTATCTCCCGGCCGGAACGTATATCTTCACTTACCTGGTGCGGGCGGGCACGCCGGGCATCTTCAACGTGATCCCGCCTACCGCGCAGGAGTTTTACTTCCCCGAGGTGTACGGGCGGGGAGAGGGAATGCTGTTTACAGTTAGGGATTAGGGGGTTCAAAACCCCAAAAAACTGTTCGGACAGCCCCAAAGCGGCCTACAACCGCCCAGCTACGTAGGCATATGCCACGTAAGGTTTTTCGATCTGGCCTCCGTAACTGTTGATGAGATCAGCGACGGCGGAAAATAGTGCCTGCCGTCGCTCTGGATCCAGGGCAATATGATCGGAATAGGTGCTCAGCAGGCCCAGGTAGTGCTCTGTGGTGTAGGTCTCGAACCAGGGAAATACGCCGATCTGAGGAGGTTGATAATAACCGCTCCCGGCGATCTCCTGCGCGCGCCGGGCGGCCAGCTCCAGGTAAGTAATGGTTTCTTTGGCGGTGGAAGGCCAAAGGCGGGCATAAATACGATTCATATCCTCCCAAATAGCCCCCTGGGGCTCAGGGTACATGTTCCAGACCAGCGCCAGTCGGCCGGATGGCAGGAGGAGGTGAGAGGATTTGGCATAGGCGATCTCAACCGGAACCCAGTGGAAAGCCTGGGCGGATAGGACCAGGTCGAAGCGTTGGTCGTCTTCAGACCAATCTTCGAATGTGCTGATTTCAAAAGAGACGCGCGAGCCTTCCGGCAGCCGGGATCGCGCCACTGCGGCCAGGTTTGCGCCCGGCTCGACGCAGACCATCTCGTATCCCCGGGCGGCGAACAGCCGGGTGGCCGCGCCGGTCCCGCAGCCGATTTCCAGGATGCGCCCGCCAGGCGGGATCTGGCTGGTGGAGATGATGAATTGCACTAACTCGTCTGGGTAGCCGGGCCGGTAAGCATCATATTGGTGAGCCACCTGGTCGAAGCTGGCCCGGTGCTGTTTCCACCATGGGTTATCCTGCTGCCAGTGCTTAAGATTGGGCATAGTTCCTCTTCAATCACTCTGGGTGGGCCGCTCCTATGGCAAAACGTTGAAGCGGACCGGTGGGCTCTGTACGGACCCTCCGTTTTCTGCCGTGCCGGTGACCCAGGCTTCATGCTCGCCAGCTTGCAGAGTCCACCAGGCCTGGTAAGGGGGAGCGGTGAGGAGAGCGAGCGGATAGCCGTCCAGCCAGAGGGTCACCTCCGATAGGCCGGGTGGAACAACAGCCTGGAGCAGGATGCGCTGAGAAGCGGGCGGCAGGCTGGCGGTAAGGCGGTAAACAGAGTGGTCAGGTGGGCTGGTGAGCAGCAGCGCCGTGATAGGGCCGGCATTCTCCTCGCCGGGAGTGTAACTTTCCCCGGCGACCAGGTCGCTCAACAGCAAAAGGCCCTTTGCCCTGGCCCAGGGTTGCGCGCGGGCCGGCAGGTCGAGGGCCAGGGCAGAAATCACCCGTTCAGCGGGGGTAGTCGAATCTGCCAGGCGGCCGGTGTCGCGGTCGAGCCTGACGGCATGGTAGATCGTGTCGGTTGCTGCCGGCTGCGTGCCGGTGATGAACCACTCCCTCCGGCGGTAAGGGCAGGCGGGGGTGGGGACCAGCCCGGAGAGGGCGCAGATCTCAGCTTGCACCAGCCCGGGCGGGCGGGTGAACCCAGAAACAGGTTGTTCTCCCAGGATGGAGCGCATGGCCTGGTGCCAGATGGGGGCCGCCCCAGTGAGCCCGCTGACTTGGCGCATGGCCTGGTGGCTGGCGTTGCCGGCCCATACTCCTACCACCAGATCTGGCGTATAGCCGACCGTCCAGTTATCGTGGAAATTGGTTGTGGTGCCGGTCTTGACCGCCGCAGGGCGATCGAGGTTGAGGACCGAGTGCAGCCCGAAACCGGTTTCGCGGGCCATGTCGTCACTGAGGATATCGGTGATCAGCCAGGCAACCCGCTCGTCCAGCACGCGCCGGGGAAGAGGCGGTTCATGCCGGTAGCGCACCTGGCCGGCCTGGTCGCGGATTTCAACCAGCGCGTAAGGCTCGACCCGGTAGCCACCGCTGGCAAAAGCGCCGTAAGCCGCGCTGAGCGAGAGTAATGAAACTTCCCCTCCGCCCAGAGCCAGGGAAAGATCATAATCGGCCGGGCTGCCACGGAAGGATAATCCCATCTTTCCGCCCAGTTCGAACAGGGCCGGCAGCCCGATTTCTTGCAGGGTGAGGACGGCCGGGATATTGAGCGAGGAGGCCAGCGCCTGGCGGATAGCGACCGGGCCGTGCTCCTGGCCGTCGTAGTTGACGGGCGTGTAGGGCAGATCGACGTGGGTGATGAAGCTGGTCTTTACATCTAACAGAACGGTTGCGGCGGTCCATGGCTGTGGGCGGGATGGATCGAGTGCGGCCGCATAGATAATCGGTTTGAGGGCCGAGCCGGGCTGGCGTGGAACAAGGGCCATGTTTATCGCCCCGTGGTGGCCTTCATCCGCATAATCGGGGCTGCCGACCATTGCCAGGATGGCGCCGGTGCGCGGGTCGAGCGCCACGAGCGCAGCGTTGTTAATGTTGTATCCAAGCCCGCGGGAGCCCTGCTCAGCCAGCCGGTCGAGATGGCCGGTCACGGCTCGCTCGGCAGCGCGCTGGGCATTCAGGTCGAGCGTTGTCACTACAGTCAATCCACCGCTGGAGGCGATTTCTGCGGGGGTCAACAGGGCATCCACCTGGGCTCGGGCCATCAGGACAAAATGGGGCGCCAGCATGGGGTAGGGCTCGCTGGAAAGAGTGAGCGCCTCGCGCTCGGCCAGCGCGCGTTCCTCTGGGCGCAGATAGCCGGCTTTCTCCATCAATTCCAGCACGGTTGCCCGGCGAGCCAGGGCCTGTTGGGGATTCAAGAAGGGGTTGTAGAGCGCAGGCGATTGGGGCAGCCCTGCCAGGAGGGCGCATTCAGCCAGGCTGAGCTCCTCGACCGGCTTGCCAAAGTAGGTTTGGGCGGCGGCTTCTACGCCGTAAGCCAGACCGCCGTAGTAGCTGTTGTTGAGATAAAGGGCGAGGATTTCATCTTTGGTATAGCGCCGGGATAGACGATAGGCCAGCAAGCCTTCGCGCAGCTTGCGCCGCAGGCTGCGCTGGAAGCGCTCATTTTCATCCATCAGCAGCGTGCGGGCGACCTGCTGGGTGATTGTGCTGCCGCCGGCCAGTGTTTCGCCGCCGCGCAGGTTGATCCAGGCCGCGCGCAGGATGCCGAGCAGGTCGACGCCCGGGTTGGTATAGAAGCCGTTATCCTCGGTGGCGATGGTGGCATGGCGCAGCGCCATGGGGATGCGTTCGAGCGGGACGGACTGTCTCCGCCCGCCCTGGGGAGGGAATGCCTCGTACAGCAGCTGCCCGGATCGATCCGTAAAACGCAGGCTGGCTTCCGGCATGCGCTCGGGGCCAATTTCTGCGGGCGGCAGGCCGAGCGATATCCAGGCGTAGCTACCCAGAACCGCCACCAGCAGGAGGGCTGCCAGGGCGTAGAAGAAGCGGCGGGGAGTCATAGAATGATGATACTACTTTCGGGTTGAACAGTGAACGGTAAATGAAGAAAAGCTGAAGTCCTACCCCAGGCATACAGCATCGGCGTACAGCGGTACAAAGGCTTCGTAAGCGCGGTTAAAGAAGGCATACTGACGCTCGTATAACGAAGCCAGGGCGGGATTGGGAAGAGTCTCATCCACAATGGGGGTCAGGGTTTCGGCCATCGACCAGCCGGGATACAGCCCGACGCCGATTCCGCCTGCCAGGGCAGCGCCAAGCGAGGTGGCTTCGGCCAGCAAGGCGGGGCGCTGTACGGGAAGCCCGTAAATATCGGCCAGGATCTGGCGCCAGACCCGCCCGTTTGCCCCACCCCCGATGACGCGCATCGCGCTGAACTGCGCGCCTTGCTCCCGGAAAGCGTCCAGGATCACCTTGAGGTTGAAGGTAATCCCTTCCAGCGTGGCCCGGATCATGTCGGCGCGGGTGTGGCTCATGTTCAGGCCGAAAAAGACCCCGCGGGCGTCGGCATTCCAGCGCGGTGAGCGCTCGCCTAACAGATAGGGGAAGTACACCAGCCCGTTCGCGCCCGGCCTGGACTTCTCGGCCTGCAGGTCCATCAATTCGTATGGACTGAGCGCCAGCCGTCCGGCGGCTTCTTTCTCCGGCAGGCACAGGGTATCGCGCAACCACTGGTAAGAGCCGCCAGCAGCCTGCATCGTTCCGCAAGGCATATACATCCCCGGCTTGAGATGGGCAAAGGTAAAGGTGCGCAGGGTGGGGTCGTAGATTGGCGTGGGACCGGCAGTCGCGATCCAGGAAGAAGAACCGATGTAATTGTAGGCGCTGCCTTCGCGCACAACCCCCGCCCCGGCTGCCGCGCAGCTTCCGTCGCCGCCCCCGATGACCACCGGTGTGCCCGCCGCCAGCCCAGCTTCCGCGGCGACCGAAGCATGCACGTAACCCACCACATCAGTGGCCGGGTGCAGGTCGGGGAGCAGTGCTCGGTCGATCCCGGCTGCAGCCAACATCTCAGGTGACCAGTCGCAGGCGCGCAGGTCGTACAGGTTGGTGCCCGAGGCGTCCGAGAAATCGGTGACGAAAGCGCCCGTCAGCCGGGCCACAATAAAGTCCTTCGGCAGGACGAACTTGTAAGTTGCGGCGTAGATCTCCGGCTGGTGCGCGCGCACCCACATGATTTTGGCGGCGGAATAGGACTCGCTGGCGCGATGACCGGTGATCTGGTAGGCCGCTTCCATGCCAACCCGCTCGATCAACTGGCCTGCTTCCGTCACGGCGCGCTTGTCAGCCCAAATCAACGCACTGCGCAACGGGCGGGCCTGCCGGTCGAGTGGTACACAGCCCATCATCTGCCCGCTGAAGGTGACACAGATAATTTCGCCCGGGTTGACCTTGCCCAGGTTCAGCAACTCGCGGGTGGATAGGCAGACGGCCCTCCACCAGTCCTCGGGGTTCTGTTCGGCCCAGTTGGCGCGCGGATAATCAGTTGGGTAGCCTGAGAATGCGCTGGCCCGGACCTGGCCATCCTGGTCAAACAGCGAAGCTTTGTTGCCGGTGGTGCCCAGGTCATGGGCGAGGATATATTTTGACGCCATAGGGGACTCCGCTATGATTCATGGGTGGATACGTGTCTTATTTCCGGTTTGATTATAGCGATAAAGGGCGAATGAGAACGGCGAACCGGCGGAGACAATTGAGTCTACCGTACAGCAGTTGAGATGGAGGCTGGCGAGCCACAGTCTTAGCGCCTTTCGGATTCTGGGGTATGATTAAGGCCACAAAGAACAACGCATTGCTTTCGAGGAGCTATGGAGCTTTACAGTGGCACAATTGGCGATGAACTGGACCGGTTGGAGGTGTGGGCCGGCAAGATCGGGATGAATTCACGAGAGCAGGCTTACGCGCTGCTGCGCGGATTGGATAATGCTTACCGGGGGATGCAGGCAATAGAGAACGAGCAGTCGCGCAAGGTGGCGGAGGCGCAGTTCAACGGAATTATCGCCAAAATGCAGCACGAAGCGGGGTTGATGCTGCGCGACCTGGGCGGACGGGCATCAATAATAGAGGAACGCAACCGGGTTCAACCCTCAGCCGAACAATCCTGGTGGTTCCTGGATGAATACCTGGACGGTGTTCGCAAGAGGGCGCTGCGCCGCCTGCTGCTCACCGGTGGGATCATCGTCGCTGCGCTGGCCATCCTGGCAGTCGTGTACCAGCTTTTCCTGGCGCCAGACCCAGAAGTGGCGGCTCGCTATGGCCGCATGCAGGCCGCGCAGGATGCGTTGATGGAAGGCGATTTTGAGCAGGGCCTGGCCGACGTCGAACAGGGACTGGCAGTTGCACCGGGGGACCCGGAACTGCTTACGTTGAAAGGGGTGCTCCAACAGATGTTGGGGCGAGCAGACGAAGCCAAGGCGACCTATGCTGAGGCGGCTGGTCAATTCGAGCGAGCTGAGGATTTTTATGTGACGCGCGGGCAGATGTATGTGATGGCTTCGCAGCCTGAACTGGCCCTGGCTGATTCCCAGGAAGCCATCCGGCGCAACGCGGATCTTGCCCAGGCGTACCTGCTGGCGGGGCAGGCTAACGAGATGCTGGGCATGTTCCAGGCAGCGCTGGACGATTATGACCGGGCCTACACGACGGCGGAAGCCACCGAAAACCTCCAACTGGCTGCCATGGCGCGCATGCGGACGGCGATGCTGATGCAGATGATGGGCAGCCAATCATTGCCAACCCTGCCGGTGGCAACGGAAGCGCCATAGCATTTTGCCGTTTTTTACGCGAAGTTCAGAAGGTTTTTACACCCAACCCGAACAGAATAGGTTATGGTTAAAGCGGGTAGCGCCTTGAAGAGGGCGCAACCCGCTCTTATCTTCTATCTGCTCACCGGTGCCCCAGATGATTGATTTGCCTGAAAATGACTTGCTCTTAAAGAGCGCAAACCGGAAGGTACGCAAACTGCTGGCGCGTGCCTATTTGCGCGAATACCGTCTGGAAGAAGCGCTGGAGGTTTACCTGACCCTTCTGGCGGAAGACGCAAATGACGGATATGTGCTGATGGTGCTTGGCAATCTTTACAGGCTGGCCGGCAGCCTGGAAACGGCTGCGCGCCTTTACGAGCGAGCGCTGGCTCTGGATCCGGCTAACCTGGCTATTCAGCGCCAGCTGGCGCAAACCCGGTCCCGGGCAGGCGAAAAGCCCTGGGTGATCGAGGTTGAGCCACTCTCGCTACCAGCGGTGATGCGGCTGGCGCAAAGACTTCGCGGCGTAGTCGAGCGGATGAAAAATGAAGCAGCCCAACAGGAAAGAGAGAATGCAGAAAACTTCAGCGAGCCCAGGAAGGATCTTCGGGCTGAGATCTGTGGCGCAGCCGAGATGTTAGAAAAATTTATTCCCGAAGAGCGGGCTGCCCCAGCGGGGATTTCAGCCGATGCTGTGCAGCAGCTCATGCCGGCCCTGATCGAGATGAATATTCGTCACGCGCGAGCTACCGGTCGCCCGGACCTGGCTGAGGCGCTACAGAGCCTGCAAATCAGCGTCCGGCGCCAGACGGGATCGCTCAAGCGAGAGGATGAAGGAAAAGCGGGGGTGTAAAAGCGCAAGATCGACCCTCGATTAGCGCTGCCTTCGCGCTGGGGAGATCGCCAGTCGAGAAATCAGGTTGTGTTACCGGGCGCGCCTGGTAAAACAACGGTAAACCGGGTCCAACTGCCCGGCTGGCTTTCAACGCGGATATCGCCGCCGTGCTGGCGGATGACGCGCTGGCAGACAGATAGTCCCAGCCCGGTGCCGCGCCCGGCTGATTTGGTCGTGTAGAAGGGCTCGAAAATGCGCGCCAGGTGATCGTCGCCGATCCCTTTGCCGTTGTCTGTGATGACTACGCGGAATTCGCTGCCGGTGTAGTATGAGTTGATTGAAATTACACCGTTGTTCTTGTCAATCGCGTCAATGGCGTTCAGCAGCAGGTTGATCCACACCCCCTGGAGTTGATCCTGGCTGGCCAGGACGCGGGGGATGTCGTCTTCCAGGCTGAGTGAGATTTGCACGGGGCGGCCGACCAGTTCGTGTTGGATCAACGAAAGGGCGTTGTGGAGGGTGTCGTTCAGGTCCGTGGGGACCAGCTCGTACCGTTCTTTGCGGGCGATTCCCAGCAGGTTTCGGACGGCTTGCGAGGCGCGCAGCCCAGCCAGCTCGATCAGCTTGACCGAGTCGAGCAGGTCGTTGGCGCCGGCCGGGATATCGCGCCGCAGGAGCTGGGCGTTGGCGATGATGGCGGTCAACGGGTTGTTGATTTCGTGAGCCAGGCTGGCGGCGAGCTGACCCACGGCTGCCAGCTTTTCAGACTGAACCAGATTGGCTTCCAGGTTGCGCTTTTCGGTCACATCGGCTTCCATCAGAATGGCCTGGACGACTGTATCGTTTTCGTCGAGGATCGGGAAGCTGTTGATCTCCAGTTCGGCAAAGTGATCCGCGTCGAACCAGTAGCGGCTGAGGCGCTGCGTGCTCGCTCCGCTGGCGAGCGTTTCGGCGGCGCGGCACCCGAGACACGGCTCGCTGCGCTGGAACAGGGCTTCATAACAACGCCGGCCGACGAAGTGGGCGGGTTCCTTCCCGGCTCGGGCGGCGCGGGTGCTGTTTACTGCTGCAAGGCTGAAGTCGCGGTTGATGATGTAGATGCTGGACGGGAAGTTGTCGAACATGGCTCGCAGTGTGTTGCGCGAGCGCAGCAAGTCAAAATAGGTGGGCGTGTCTTTGTCCGCCCCACTGGCGCGGATGTGAAGGGTGGCCCAGCGGGTGAAAGGGCGCAGAAGGGCCCGCCAGGCGCTGTATTCGGCAGGCTCGATGACCGCTCCATACACAAGCAGGGCGCCTGCCAGGTTTTCACTGACCGGCAGCGGGAAGGCAGCTGCCAGGTTGAGTCCTGAGTCGCCCGGCGCGACCTGTCCACTCTGCAGGACGAGGTTGAACACCTGGCTCAGGGCGGAGGATGGTTCGCTGAGGCTGCGCTCCCAGGCGGGCGGGGTGCCGAGGAAAGTCCAGTCTTGGGTGACATGGCGGCAGAAGCGCGGCATATAAAACGCCGCTCCTGGGCGGTCTAATGCTGCCAGGAGGATCCCCAGCCCGTCCCGGATCGCTGCCGAGAAATCGACTGCCTCGGACAGGGCATCATTGAGTTGCTCACTGGCCCGCCAGTGCTCCTCTGAGGGAATGAACCGTTCTTCGAACCCCATACTCCCTTTTTTATGCTTCAGGCTATTTCGCGTGAGAGATATACAGTTGCCCACGTGAAACAAAATTTCTGAATGACTTACGAATCAACTTTACCTTCCGGTTGAATGGTATAGCCGTAGCCGGCGATGGTTTTAATAAAGACCGGGTTGCGCGGGTCGGCTTCAATGCGCTCGCGCAGGTTCTTGATATGGACGCGCACCAGATCGGGGCTCCCGGCGTCGGAAGGATAATCCCAAACCTCATCAAGCAGCCGGGCAGGAGAGAAAATCTCTCCCGGGTGGTTCATCATGTGGTACAACAAGTCATATTGAACCGGTGTCAAACGAATTCTACCACAGCTTGGACCGCTGAATTCGTAGGTGCGGGTGTTGAGCGAGTAATCGGCAATCACGATAAGGCGGTCATCCCGCTCCGGAGCCCGGGCACCAGGCTGTACGTCCGAGCGGGCAGCCTCAACTTTGCTGCTTTCGGCCCGGCGGGTGCGGCGGAGAATTGCGTGGATGCGGAGAATCAGCTCATCCATATTGAATGGCTTGCCCAGGTAATCATCGGCGCCGGCAGTAAAGCCGGTGATCTTATCTTCATCATTGGTGCGAGCGGTGAGGAAGAGAATGGGAACTTCAGCCAGGAATGGGTCGGCGCGCATCTCGCGGCAGACGGCGTAGCCATCCATGCCGGGCATGATCACGTCCAGGATCACCAGCTGCGGGATTTCGCGGCGGGCCGAACGCAGGCCTTCCACCCCGGAACTGGACAGCCTGACCCTGAAATCTCCCCCGCGCAGGCAGCGCTCGATCGTCCGCGCGACGATCTCATCATCTTCGATAACCAGGATATTGATAGGATCCATTAAGTAATTCCTTCTGCACTGAACGAGATGGTGAAGACAGTCGCGCCAGGGCGGGTGGAGAGTGCGATCTGGCCGCGGTTCTGGCGGACAATCTCACGGCAGATGCTCAACTCGATCCCTGCGCCGCGCCCGGTGCCGGTGGAGAGCAACTGCGGTTCGAATATTGTATCCCATTGTGCGGGTGGGATGGGGTCACCATCGTCAGCAATTTCGACCTGCACGCTGCCATCTCCGGCCGTCCGCGACGTGATCCAGATATTGTGCTGGCGCCCGTCGGTGAAGGCTGAACGGGCCAGCAGGAGCAGGTTGACCCACAGGTCGGTCAGTTGGCGCGCATTGCCCTCAAGCACAGGCAGGTCCTCGGCCAGGTTTACCTCAAGGTTGACCCCGATGGCCTGGATGTGTGCGCTTGCCAGCAGGAGCGCTGATCGAACCGTCTCGTTGACGTCGACCGGCTGAGACGTTTTTTGGGCGGGCTGGGAAAAGCGCATAAGCTCGTTAATGACCTTCTGGGCGCGCCAACCGGCTTGAACGATCGCTTCAGCTGACTCGCGCGAGGGGTGGGACCGGTCCAGCTGTTGCGAGAGGATCTGGGCGTCGGCGATGATGGTAGTAAGTGGGTTGCTGATCTGGTGGGCCACTCCCGAAGCCAGCTCGCCGATGGAAGCCAGCCGGGCAGCCTGGGCCAGGCGGGTCTGGGCTGTCTTGATTTGCTCTTCCATGCGCTTGCGGTCGGTGATGTCGCGCCCGACAGCCTGGAACTCGATGAAGTCGTCGCGCTGGTCAAAAATCGCCCGGCTGACCCACTCCTGCCAGCGCGTTTCTCCGCCGGGCAGGCGCACCTGCTGCTGGAAGGTGACGACCGGGAAATCGGCGCTCAGGCCGTCTAGCTGCGCGCGGACGAGTTCCTGGTCTTCGTCCAAAATGGGCGCCAGGAAGCTGGTGCCGATGAGCTGGCCGCGCTCCTGGTTGTAGTAGCGGCAGTAGGCCTCATTGACAAATGTGAGGGTGGTGTTGGGGAGGAAGCGACAGATCATCTCGGTCTGGTGATCCTCGACGATGGCGCGGTAGCGGGCCTCGCTTTTCCGCAAGGCCTGTTCGGCCAGTTTGCTGGCAGTGATATCCTGGATGACGCCGACGATCTCGGTTGGCGTTCCATCCGGGCTGCGCGAGAAGACGGTCTGGCGGCTCTTTAGCCAGCGCCAGTCATGGTTGCGGCTGAAGAAGCGGTAGTCGATTTCGAGCACCTCGCCATCATTCAGCGCCAGCAGGGTGGTCTGGTGGTGCTGAAGATTGGGCAGGTCATCGGGCAGCACGCAGCGGTTGAACTCTTCGTCTGTGATGCGGACGAATTCCTCAACTTCGTAACCGAGGATGGGTTTAATTTCTGAATTTACATAGGTAAAACGCCGGTCTACCAGGTTATAGGTGAAAATGATGTTGGGGCTGGTGTCGAGGATGCGCTGGATCAGGCGCTGGCTCTTAACAAGCTCCTCCTGCTCCTGCTTGCGCGGGGTGATATCTCGGGCTACGTCCATATAGCCGATTGGGGAGCGCAGGTTGCCCTCGTTGTAAAGGGTGACGACGTGGGCGCTGATCCAGATCTGGCGTTCATCCGGCAGGCGGTAGCGGTGCTCGATCTGCAGGTTGCCGGCCTGACGGAGGTCGCTCAGGCTGAGCGGGGGATCGAAATAGGGCAGGTAGCTGGAGTCGACCGGCTGGCCTAACCGGTCGGCTGCTGCTGCGCCATAGAGCTGCTCGGCGGCTGCGTTCCAGTAGATGATTGCACCGTCCAGATCCCAGACCACCACAGCGTCGCGCATGTTATCGAGCAAAAGGGCCTGATAGCGAACCTGCGAAAGGTACTGCTGCATGGCGCTCTGCATCTCGCGCAGCCGGACGGCTTTGTGAATGAGCGGCAGCAGGGCGTTGAAGGATAATTCGCCTTTGATCAGGTAGTCGAGCGCGCCAGACTGGATGGCGCGGGCGGCGATGTTCTCGCTGCCTTCGCCGGTCATCATGACAGTCGGGATAGTATAGCCGGCTTCGCCCATCCGCTCGAGGATCTCGATCCCATTGGTACCCTGCAGGCGGTAGTCGAGAAAGAGGATGTCATAAGGCGCCTGAGGCAGGCTGCTCCAGAACTCGGCCTCGCTGCTGACGCAAGTGACAGTGCAGCGGCCGGTATTGTTCAGGTACTCGCTCAGCACCTGGCCCATTTCTTCATTATCGTCGAGGATTAATACCCGGTATTTTTCTTCGGTCATTCGGTACTCTTTCCGCTGTTTCTTTTATCTTATCGGTTTTCGGGCGAGTAATGCCATAAAAAAAGTGTTAAGTGCGAGGTGGAAGGTAAATGGCTGGGGAAAGTTTTTCGGCCCAGGGTTTATCACAGGTATAATCGGGGCCATATGAAGCGTAGATGGATGAAATTGCGAATTTTGCTGATCTTGTTGGCGGGGGTGGCAGTGGGGGTGGTGGAGCTCCCCGGGTTGTTCTCGGCTCGGCCAGCTGCGGCCGCTCAGCCGGCTTCAACAGCTCCCTGGGCTCAGGCATCGACCGCTGTGGCGGAGATGCAGCCCACGCCGACCTCGGACCGCCTGGCCCCCTGGCCGACAGTATACCCGCCCAGCCAGGCGGACACGGGTGCACAGGAATACTACCAGCGCTGCATGGTCTGCCACGGCGACCGCGGGCAGGGATTGACGGCAGAATGGCGCGGGGCGCTGGACCCGGCCGACCAGGATTGCTGGCAGTCGGGCTGTCACAACGTGCGACATCCGCCGGGCGGTTTCATTTTCCCCAAGGCGGTCCCGGCCGTGATCGGGCCAACGACGCTGATGCGTTTTGAGACGGCCCAGGAATTGTTTGAATTCATGCGGGCGACGATGCCATTCCAGGCGCCGGGTAGCCTGAGCGACGAGATGTACTGGCAACTGACGGCTTACCTGCTGCGCGAGAACGGTTTCGACGAAGGCCACCAGCCGCTGGACGAGGCGCGGGCTGGATCGCTGGCGCTGTTGCGCCAAAAGCCAGGTGGCTGGGTACAGCCGGGCGCCGGTCGGGCGTGGTGGCTGCTGGCGCCGGTCGGGATGCTGGCGCTCGGGTGGGGGGTGTGGTGGACCCAGCGGGCCCGGCGGGCCGGCCGAAAAAGTTGAGAAAGGTCCGGCCAGAACCTGGCGGGTTATTCAGGAAACAAACTGCATCAACTGCAAGACAGCGATGAAATGCGCGGCGGCGCCGAGCAGGACGAACAGGTGCCAGACTTCGTGAAAGCCAAACACGCCGGGGAAAAAGTCCATTTTCTTCGTGCTGTAGACCAGCGCGCCCAGGGTGTAGGCCAGCCCACCGGCCAGCAGCCAGGCGATTGCGTTGCCTGGCAGGACAGCCAGCATCTCGCGCGCCGCGAATACACTCAGCCAGCCCATCACCACGTAGATCCCGGCGGTCAGCCAGCGTGGCGAATGGATGATGAAGGCTTTGGCGGCAATGCCTGCCAGGGCCAGCCCCCAGATGAGGGCCAGGAAGCCGGTCTGCCAGAAGCCGGTAAAGGCAATCACGCAGAAGGGGGTGTAGGTGCCGGCGATCAGCAGGTAAATGGCGGAATGGTCGAGCTTGCGCAGAATCTGGATCATCTCCGGCCCGGCGCTGACGGCGTGATAGACGGTACTGGCCAGGAACAGCAGGCACAGGCTGACCCCGTAGACGAGCAGCGCCGCCAACCAGGCAGGCCTGTCCTGGGCCAGGGCGAGCAGGAAGGGCAGCCCGCCCAACGCGGCAGCCAGCCCGGCGGCATGGGTCAGGGCGCTGATCGGTTCGCGAAGTTTGGTGAAAAAGTAAAACCGGTAATAGGTGTCTTGTTTCTGCATGGATCCCCGTGAGTCAGTATTTTGTGTACCCAATCAGTATAGGCGATCGGGCGCCGGCCCGGATGTGCCGGGGGTCACGGTGGAGAGTCCTGGTTTGGGGTGGGAGGGGTATGAGGGGATGCGCGAGAAATCCAAATGGGTTGGAAATCATGGAACGTCATCGGGCCTGATATTGTCGATGACTGCTAATCTGTGTGGGATTACGCCAGTTTTCGGGGAAAGCGTTCATCTGCGCGGTGTTCCAGCCTGGCAGCCGAAAGCGTGCGAGGTCTATTCATCCTTACGGTCGGATGAAGTCGACCGTGATGCGCTGCTTGTACGGAAAGCGTTCGTAGTAGACATAGGCGATGCCGATCTGGGTGTATTCGCTGGTCAGGACGATCGGGCGGTGAATGTCGCTCTCCATCCACCATTTAATGGCCCCAGATGGGCCGCCGTTGCCGGCGTACAGGATCTCGTTGCTGGTGGCGAAGAGGATCCCGTCGCGTTGGAGGCGGACGTTGTAGAGCATCCCGTCGCGGCCGTGGTGGACCCAGCGGTTGTAGCAGGCCATCTCGAGGCTGTGCTTGAGCGCCACCTGGGAGATTTCTTCGACCAGTTCGAGCGGGTACAGTCCGTATTGGGCGCGGGTGGCGTTGAGCCCCTCCAGCACCTGCTGCTCTTCGTCCGGCAGGCGCAGCGCGCCGCAGTCGAGGCCGGAGGGCACGCCGGCTGGGCGGGCAGCCACGCGGATCTTCGCTGACAGCGGGGTGACGCCCGGGCTGTCGAGCCCGAAGCGGTAGCCCTGCGGGGTTTCGAAGGCCCACAGGCTCTCATATTTCTGCGGCGGGACCGGGGCGGTCATCTCGACTGAGACCTGGACGACCTGGCGCGGGCCGGCCTTTGGCAGCGGAATGGCTGCCGGCGCGCCAAGCGGGTCGCCGCCGGCGAAGATCAGCTTATAGCCGTCGCCCCAGGGGCAGGTGCCGGCGTTCAGTACCAGCCAGGTTTTGGTGAACTTTGCCCCTGGCTCTAAGGGCGTGCCATCTGGGACGGTCAGCACGCTGTGCAGGGCGGCCCGGTTGGAGCACTCGGCCGGGTCATCGCCGGCTGCCAGGGCCAGCGGCGCGGCGGTGGGGGTGGGCATGGGGATGGGCTCGCGGGCCGGAGGGGGCGGCGCGGAAGGGGTAGGTGATGGAGCGGGCCCAGGTGGGGTGGGGGTGGGTCCTCCAGCCTCAGGTGTGGGGGCCGCGGTTTCTGCCGTAGCATCGGACGGAGCAGGAATATCGGATGGCGCTGCCGCTGCCACGCGGAAGCTGCCCAACGCGCCGTTGACCAAAACGATGTAGTTCCCCGGCGGGAGCGCGTCCGCGGGTAGACGGATGACCCGCTCCTGGCTGAGCGCAGCCGGCTGGCAGCTCTGCTCGCCCGCCAGGATGGCAGGCAGGCTGACGGTGAACTGAACGCCCTGGCGCTCGATGGCGGGTTCGCCCAGGCGCAGGCAGGTGTTGGTCAGCGCGGCGCGCACCAGCACAAGGATTTCAGGCGGCTCATTACTCTGCAGGACCTCGATCGATTGGACCTGTGGCGTAAGGGCGGCCGGGTCGGGCATGGCCTCCGAGATGGGCTGCGGAACTGGACGGGCCAGGCATCCGGATAAGGCCAGGCTGAGGAGGATGCAGAAGAGGAAAATAACGCGCGACCCGTTCATCGTGCTCTCTTTTTGCGACCGGTGTACGGTCGACGACCGGTGCACAGGCTATGGTTGGTGGGTGGTAAACTATATCCGGTTTAATATCGGATATTATTAGTATTCTATACAATCATATCGGATTGCTCGGGAATTACAAGAGGGAAACGGTGCAATAGAATCGAGAGCGTGTTGCAAGACACCTGCCCGGAGATTGCCTGGTCGTGTACGAGGGCATTCCGGGCGCGTTTCACTATAATATTGTCATATCATCTATTCGCCTGGAGCCCTGATCGGGCGCGGTAGGGAGGAGGCGGCATTGATCCGCGTCCCATCACCGGGCACGATGGGGACGATAGAGACCTGACCTATCAAAAGTACCAAAGGACCGCCAATGGAAAGAATCCTTGCTATTAACCCGGGAGCGACCTCGACCAAGATCGCGGTCTTCGATGGGGAGCAGCTTGTGCTGGAGGAACGGGTAGAGCACCAGGGGCCTGAACTGCGCCAGTATGAGCGGGTTTTCGATCAGTACGAATATCGCCTGGGATTGGTGCGCGGTGCACTGGTGAATGCAGGCATGGCGCTGGAGACGATCGACGCGGTGGTCGGCCGGGGCGGGCTGCTACGTCCGCTGGCAGGTGGGGCCTACGCGGTCAACCAGGCCATGCTGGACGACCTGCGCTCAGCCGCGCGTGGTGAACATGCTTCGAACCTGGGCGCGGCGCTGGCGGACGGGATTGCCCGCCCGTTGGGGATCCCGGCGTTAATTGTTGACCCGGTTTCAATCGACGAATTTGCGCCGGAAGCACGCCTGTCGGGGCTGCCCGAGCTGCCGCGCGTGAGCCTGTGGCACGCGCTGAACAGCAAGGCGGTGGCGCGCAGGGTGGCGGCGGAGCTGGGCCGGCGTTATGAGGAGGTCAACCTGGTGGTGGCTCACCTGGGATCGGGCGTATCGGTCTCGCCGCACCGCCAGGGCCAGGTGATCGATGTCAACAACGCACTGGAGGAAGGTCCGTTCTCGCCCGACCGGGCCGGTGGCCTGCCGGCTCACCTGCTGGTGAAACTGTGCTTTTCGGGCAAATTCACCCAGCAGCAATTGCTCAACTATATGACCAAGGAAGGCGGGATGAATGCCTACCTGGGGACGAAGGACATCCGCGAGGCCGAGCGGCGCGCGGCGGAGGGCGACGAATTCGCCGATCTGGTGTTGAAGGCGATGGCCTACCAGGTGGCCAAGGAGATCGGGGCGATGGCCGCTGCGCTGGCGGGAAAGGTGGACCGGGTAGTCCTGACCGGCGGGATGGCCTACTCGAGCCGGATGGTGGCTGATATCATGGAGCGGGTGCGGTTTATTGCGCCGGTGGTGGTAATCCCGGGCGAGGAGGAACTGTCCTCGCTGGCGGCCGGGGCGCTGCGAGTGCTGCGGGGTGAAGAAATGGCAAAGGAGTATTAGGGAGGGTGGCATGTTCCAGAACTTTGCGCAGGTGATCGAGGCCGCCCGCGGGATGGGGCGTAGGACGGCGGCGGTGGCGGCGGCCCAGGACCCGGAGGTGATCGAGGCGGTCAAGATAGCCGGTGAGATGGGCCTGGTAGGCGGCATCCTGGTCGGCGATTTGCAGCGTATCCGGCCGCTGGCGGAGGCTGCCGGGTTGCCTCCCGACACACGCATTCTTGATGAGCCGGACGCCGATAGGGCCGCGTTGCAGGCGGCGGCGCTGGTCCACGACGGAGAGGCGCAGCTACTGGTGAAGGGATTGATCAACAGCAGCAACTTCCTGCGCGCAGCACTTAACCCGGACCGCGGCCTGCGGACGGGGAAGATCCTCAGCCACCTGGCCATGTTGGAGATCCCGGGCGTACAGAAGCTGGCTTTCCTGACGGACGGCGGCGTCAACATTGCGCCGGGGTTGGAGGAGAAGAAACAGATCCTTTCCAACGCGGTCGAAGCGCTCAATAAGATGGGTTTTGGGCGGCCGAATGTGGCAGTCCTGACGGCCAACGAGCTGGTCAACCCGAAGATGCCCGCCACGGTCGACGCGAAGGCGCTGGTCGACCTGTGGCAGGCGGGGGCATTTCCGCCCTGCCTGGTGGAAGGGCCGGTGACGATGGATGTGGCCGCCAGCCGCGCGGCAGCTGAGCATAAGGGAATCGCCAGCCAGGTGGCCGGGCAGGTAGATATTTTCCTGGTCCCGGATATCGAGGCTGGCAACCTGGTGGCCAAGACGCTGATCTTTTATGCAAAGGCGAAGCTGGCCGGGGTGATCCTGGGGGCGTCCCAACCGATTGTGCTGGTCTCGCGGGCGGATAACGCCGAGGCCAAGGTTAACTCGATCGCGCTGGCGAGCCTGCTGGCGGGGTGAAAAGTTCTAATTATTCCTGCTCAGGCGGGATTCCCCTGTTAATCCCTGTAATTTCGGCCAGCAGGGTGAAGAAGCCGCGCTTGCGGGCGGAAGTCAGGCCCCAGGAGACCGGCACGCTCTGGTATCCTTCGCTGAAGCCTTCGCCTGCCATGCGGTAGTCAAAAAAGCCCCACGAGGCGTAAGCGCTGATGGCAGAAGTCAGGTTGTTGCGTGGCTGGTCAAAATCGAAGTGGTCGTCCTCATTGAAGAGGATTGGCATGGGGCGATAGCCGGCCACCTGGCGGGTCTCGCGGACCATAGCGGCGATGCGGTCAGGGTCAGAAACGCCGTTGCCGTGCAGGAGGAGGAAATCCGCGCTCTGAACCACATTGGGTAGGGGGACGAACCCGCCGCCGTAACTGGTACTGACCGGCAGCCGGCGCCCATCCCGAGTGTGGCTCTTGACTTGATCAATCAGTTCATGGACACGCCCGGGCTGGAGGATGGGATGGGTGTAGCGGACGTTGCACTCGTTATTGACTTCGATGACGACATTCGTATAGCTGTGATCAAAAACCCATGCCACGGTGTGATCGATTGCCCGGCGGATGGCGGTTTCGTCGCGCAGTCGGTGATCCTGGCCGAAGTAAAAAATGCCGAGAATGACGGCCATGCCCAGTTCGTCGGCCCGGTCGATAATGCGGGCGAAGCGCTGCATGTAGTCGGGGCGCAGTTCGCCCTCGGCCGTAATGGCTGAGTTGTGCCAGGGCTGCTCGCGCGAATAGCCCTGCGGGCTGCCGCCCTGCAGATTGAGGGTGAAACCCAGCAGGCCGTGGGCCTTATAAACCGGCAGAGCTGCCAGGAACTCGGCTGTATTGCGATTCGGGTCCCATTCGCCGCTGTCGGGGTATCGCCACAGCCCGCGCGTCTCAGGATTGAGGTCATCGAAGGCGGCCTGGACCATGCGCGAGTTGAACAGCAGGCCCTCGATCGGCCAGCCGCGCCACTCGCGGCCCGGGTAAGTCGGCCGGCCGTTGATGAGAAATTGTTCGCCGGCAATGGTCAGGTCGGTCTTGCGGGAATGATTGGACATGAGAATTCTCCTGGACTGCCAGAAATTATCGTGGGGGTATTCTACCTGCGCGCCCGCTTCTTGGCCTCTCTCAGCCTGGCCAGGGCTTCTTCCTGCGATTCGGCCGGGCGGATAGGAGCGGCGGGCGGGGGGGCAGCAGTTTCATCGCTTGATGGCAGCGGCTGGTCGGGTTGAGGGGGCGGGGCCGGCGGGCGCTCTCGCTCGCGAGTGCGAGCGTCAGCGCGCTCACGGGCTCGCTCGCGGGCGGAGAAGAGCTGGCTGAGGATGGGCGCTTCGCGCCACTCTTCAGCCGCCCGGCGGGTGGAGACCCTGGCAGATAACCAGGCGCGGGCGGCATGCAGGTCACGGCGGGTGATCACCAACCTGCGCAGGGCCACATCGACAGGGAAGAGCAGCGCGGCGGCCAGCAGCAGCGCGCGCCAGATCTCACGGGCGCTGTCGGCGGCGGGCAGGTTGTGCAGGAAAGCCGCGGCTGGCTCGGTCAGCGATTCCCCACCGGTCAGCCGGGCGAGCTCGCTCAGCAGCCCAATGTTGATTCCCCCGGCGCGGTATTCCGGCGAATAGGGTACCACCAGCCCAAGGGTCATCTGCCCGGCCGGCACGTCCTGCCCGGCTGCGGTGCCATCGCCCTTGATCCCCAGCCAGACCAGGTAAGCGCCTGGCTGATCTGCGCGGGCGACAGCCTGGTACTGTCCTGGGCCGACCTGCTCGAGTGCAATCTCGAGCGTCTCCAGGGCCGGGTCGATCAGGCGGGCCTGGACATTCAGGTAATTCAACGGGCGGCCGGCTTCATCACGCGCTTCGAGCCGGATCAAGGCTCCCTCTTCCTGGATGGTAGCGCGGGCGTCGAAGCCTTCCACCTGGGGGGCGGGCAGCAGCCAGCCGACGAGCTGGGCGGAGAAGCGGGCGTAGTTCGGCCAGGTGACCCACTCGGTGGCCCACTGGCCCTTCATATCTGAGGTCCAGGCGGCGGCGCGGCCCAGCCCGTACTGCCAGGATGCCAGCAGTGGATCGCCGCGCGGGGTGAGCAGGTCGATGCGGGCGGTATTCTTGGGCGACGTGCCGTTGTATCCGAGCAGCCCAGGCAGCGCCATCCCATCGATCCCGCGCAGGACCGGGCTGAGTGAGGCTGGCAGGGGAAAGAAGGGCTCTTCGATGATATACTGCCCAACGGATTTGACCGTCTCTTTGAGGAATATATCCGGCACGCTCATCATATCGGTGGCAGGGTAATAGCGCCCTCCGCCTTCAGCTGCCAGCAACTCCAGGTATTCGGCAGAGCCTTCGCCGGCAGCGATGACGCTCAGGGTAATGCCTTCCTCGCGCATCTGGGTGGCCAGTGGGATCACGTCGCCGGTGTGCACCCAGCCATCGGTCATCAAAATAATATGCTTGCGTTTGGCGTCGATGCCTTCAAGCGACTCATAGGCGGCCAGAACGCCAGTGTACATGTTCGTTGAACCTTCGGCCTGGAAACTGCCAATCGCATTTTCAAGCGCAAGCATCGAGGGCAGGCGCTGCGGCTGCAAAGGCCAGCGGGCCTGGGAATCGAAGGCGACCACGCCCAGGTAATCTTCGTCACCCAGCGCCGCGGCGGAGCGCATGATGGCTTCCTTGGCGATATCAACTTTGGGCTGACCGCTTTCGACAGCGGTGTAGGTCTGGTTGAGGTCGGGATCGTCGCAGTGACAGCGGCCCATGCTGCCAGATTTATCAACCGCCACGATCAGGGCCAGGTTGGCGGCCAGTTCGCGGCTCTTGACGTCCATGAAGACCGGCATGGCAGTCTCGAGCGGGGTGCGCAGGTAGCCGCCCGCGCCAAAAGCATTCTCGCCGCCGGTCATTAGCAGACCCTTGCCCAGGTCGCGGACGTAGATCGGCAGGGCTTCCATCGCGCCGGCGGGCAGAGCGCTGGCAGGCACGTTGGCCAGGATGACGGCGTCATAGCGGGCGAGCTCGGGCAGGGTGGGAGGCAGATCTGTGGGGGTAATGCGAGAGACCTGCATTTCGGCTGACTCCAGCGCGGCAGCCAGGTTGGCGCCTTCGCCGGGTGTACCCTCGACCAGCAGGATGGCCGGAGGGCCGTGAACGACCGTAAACGCGCCGGCCTCGTTGTTCTGAAGGCGGTTGTCAGCGTCCGGGATGACCTGGGCGCGGAACCGGCGGAAGCCAGGCTCGAGCCCCTGAACCGGTACGCTATAGCGGTTGGCGCCGGGCCGGAGCGAAAGCTCCTGGGTATGGAACAACTCGCCATCGGCAAACACACGCAGGGTCGCGCCGACTGCCGCGCTGCTCTCCAGGCTGATTCCCAGGTCGAAGTCCTGGCCTTTACGCACGCTGGCTGGGGCCTCGAGCGCATTGATCAGCACCTCAACCTGGTCTTGGGCCTCGCCGAGCGAGACGTACTGCAGTTCAATATCCTGCACGGCAGCCAGCTCAGCCTGCTTGAGGGCATAACTGAGGTTCTCGCGACCGTCTGAAAGGAGCACCACGCGTCGGGCGCCTTCATCCGGGAAGAGAGCCATAGCCAGTTGTAGGGCGCTGGCAATGTCGGTGCGGGTTGTGACCGGCACCGAGGTGAACTGTGACAGGCTGGACTGCGGACTGGCCAAACGCTCGACCAGTGCATCCTCGCCGAACACGACCACGGCGGCCTGGTCGCCGGAGGGTATGTTCTGGATGGCCTGGCGGATAAAAGCCTCGCCGCGAGCCTGTTCTGCAGGTGGGATGCTGTCGGAAACATCGAGGACAAAGACAGCCGTCAGCGTGCGTGATGGCAGGCGTAACTGGATTCCAGAAAGGGCCAGGATGATCAACAGCAGGAGCAGAACGCGCAGAGCTAACCCGACCCAGGCGCGCGGGGACAGCGCAGCCGCGGCGTGACCGGTAGAAAAGCGGGCCATGTCGCGCGGGGACAGGCGCCCGGGAAGCCGGGCTGGAATCGCCCGAACCGGAAGGCGGCCGGCCAGCACTAATCCAATGGTGAGGGGAATGAGCAACAGGAGCCAGAGGTAGCCAGGGTAAACGAATGAGATACCGATCATAAATATCCTTACCAGCCTCCAGTTCGTATTCCGGCTCGCAGTAGGTCGCGCAGGCGGGCCAGGGCGGCGCGCTGGTAGACCAGCCATTCGCCGGCTAGCAGGCCGAGCGCAAGCAGCGCCAGCGGGCGCCACCATTCGCGGCGGGCCAGGCCGGGCTGCCCGGCAGTGGGGGAATTGCCGGCGACCTTGCTCCCGGTCGACTCCAGGCCAGGGAGTGAATTGGCCGGGAGGACATAAGATTCCTGGGGCGAGAATAAATTGACCGCAAACTCTGCCGGGGGTGGCGGTGATCCTTCAGGGAATTCTTGCCCGGGCGAGGCGGCAAACTGGATCGAGTAGACGCCGGTTTGGTCCGTGTCGGTGAAGATGAAGCGCCCGTTTTCAGCCGAAATGGTGATGGTCGAGCCGTCGGGGAGGGTAACGGCGGCGGTAGAACTGCCGGCGGCGGTAGAACTGCCTTGAGGGGCGGTAAATACCAGGCTCTCGCCCGGCCCGACCTGGGTTGGGATGGCGCTGCCCGAGCCTGGGACCAGCCACTCGACCAGGTTAGCGAAGAGCAGTGGGAAGGCCACCTGGAGCGGCAGGTCGGAACGGCGCAGGTCAAAGGCCAGCACGGCTATGCGCCGGCCGCCTACCTCACCTCGGAAGATCAACGGGACGTTCTCGCCCTCTGCGCCTGGCATGGTTAGATCTCCAGCCACCACCGGAACGGCCCAGTCGGGCAGCGGGATGCGGACGGCATCCAGCACGCTGACTTCCGCCAGCGACAGGTAGTTGAGCAGTGGATCGGATGGATCGATCACCCGCACGGTAGGAGATTCGGCTGCCCCGCTGACAGTAAACAGTTCCGTGCTGCGCGGTGGCGCGATGAAGAGCAGGCTGGCGCCGGCTGGCAGTTGGCCGGGGACGACGCCATCGTAGATCACCAGAGCAGGCGCCGGCCCGCCTTCTCCTGGTGGGCTTTCATCGACGGGGGCGGTAGCGGTGGGTGCGGCGGCGGTTGAACTACCGGCGGCGGACGAATCCTCTTCTGAATTGCCGGCGGGGGGTGGAGAGTCGACTGTTTGTTCTGTCAGGATTACCCCGGGCAGCAGGCCTAAG
>CAZBDC010000054.1:0-8786 GCA_964490575.1 uncultured Anaerolineaceae bacterium
GCCTTGCACACAACGCAGTTCTTTCACAGTCTCAGACCGTTGGGACCAGGATGAAAAGATGCAACAGCCAAACGCAGGAAAAAGAGACCAAAACCTCCCGCTCACCCCTCCCCGCAACGGGGAGGGGCCGGGGGAGAGGTCCCGACCCCGGGCTTCGGGAAGGGGCCGGGGGAGAGGTTCTGCTGATCCACAGCGACTCCCGACCATCGGCGTGCTGGCCGGCTGGCAGTTCTACCGCACCGCCACCAACCTCAGCTACCTCAAGCCGGTCTTCAACGGCATCCGCCAGGCCGCGCTGGACCTGGGCTGCAGCGTGTATTTCGGCTGCGGGATGGGCGCATCGGCCAGCCCGGCCGACCCCATCCGCCCGGCCTGGCCCTCGCCCGCGCAGGGCGTGGACTACGTGCCGGTCGGCGCGGGCAACACCGACGGGCTGATCGTCTTCAACCCGCTCCACTCGGCCGAGCGCTCGCGCTACATCCAGGACCTGCGGGCGGGCGGCCACCCGGTCCTGTTCATCGGCTCGGGCGAGGAGGGGCCCACCATCGCGGTCGACAACGCCAACGGCATTTTCGAGGCGGTGGCGCACCTGGCCCGCCACGGCCACCGCCAGATCGCCTTCCTGGCCGGCAGCCCCGACGACCTGGCCGGCGACACCGGCGAGCGCCTGCGCGCCTACCAGGCCACGCTGGACCAGCTCGGCCTGCCGGGCGACCCGCGCGCGGTGGCCTTCGGGCGGCACGTGTTCGACGGCGGCTACTCCGGCATGGCTCAGATCCTCGAAAGCGGCGCGGCCTTCACCGCCCTGCTGGCCAGCAACGACGAGATGGCCCTGGGCGCGATGCAGTATTTAAAGGAAAGGGGCCGCCGCGTCCCGCAGGACGTGTCGGTGATCGGCTTCGACAACCGCCTGGAAGGCGCCACGGTGGAGCCGGCCCTGAGCAGCGTCCATGTTCCACTATACGAAATGGGCTACCAGGCCGTCGAGCACATGGCCCGCTGCCTGGAAGGCAAAGCCCCCCTGGATGGCGCCCGGGTCGCCGCGCACCTGGTGGTCCGCGATTCGTGCGGCTGCGGCGAAGGCTCCCTGCCGCCGGGCGGGGGCTGGCCCGCGAGCGGCGCGCGGCTGGCCGAAGCGGTGGCTGCCGTGGTCTTCAACCAGGCCCAGAACCTGCCCAGCAGCGAAATCCGCGCGCTGGCCCGGCAGCTGGTCAGGGCCTACGAATCGGCGATCCGCAGCCAGCGCCCGGATGATTTCCTCCAGGCCCTGGACGGCGTCCTCGAGCGCACCATCGCCGGCGGCGACGATGCCCACATCTGGCAGGACGCGCTCACCCTCCTGAAAGCCAGGACCTCCCTTTCCCCCGGCCCCTCCCCGCTGGCCCCCGAGATCCTCGACCGGGCCCGCCAGGCCATCAGCGCCCAGATGCAGCGCCAGCACCGCCACATGGTCGTCGACCAGCGCTGGATCAGCAGCCGGGTCAGCCTGCTCACCGCCAGCCTGCAGACCGCCCTGGACGAGGCCAGCATCTACGAGATCCTCGAACAGCACCTGCGCGACATGAACATCCGCCGGGGGCTGGTCGTGCGCTTCGAGGCCCAGGACGACGACCCGCTGGCCTGGAGCATCCTGCGCGACTGCCTGCAGCCTGAGCGCGAGCCGTTGCGCTTTGCCAGTCCCGAATTTCCGCCGCCCGGCCTGTTTGCCGCGGGCCAGCCCATCCAGCTGGCCTTCGTCCCCCTGGTCGACCAGACCGGGCAGCTGGGCTACGTGGTCTTCGACACCGAAGCCTTCGACATCTACGGCATGATCGTCCAGCAACTGGGCGGGGCCTTCAACACCGCCCGCCTGTACCGGCAGGCCACCGAGGGCCGCCGGCTGGCGGAGGAAGCCAACCGGATGAAAAGCCGCTTCCTCTCCACCATCAGCCACGAGCTGCGCACTCCGCTGAACCTGATCGTCGGGCTGAGCGGGATGATGCTGCGCGAGAGCGACGAGGGAGACGCGCACCTGAGCGAGGCCGCCCGCAAAGACGTCGACCGCATCCATGCCTACTCGCAGCACCTGGGCGGGTTGATCGGCGACGTGATCGACCTGGCCACCAGCGACGCCGGGCAGCTGCGCCTGAACAACGAGAACGTCAACCTCTCGCAGGCCCTGCGCATGGTGGCCGAAAGCGGGCGGCAGCTCGCCGCCGACAAGGGCCTGGCCTGGGAAGCCAGCTTCCCCGAGACCGAACCGTGGGTGTGGGGCGACCCGACCCGCCTGCGCCAGGTGGCGCTCAATTTGATCAACAACGCGGTCAAGTTCACCGCCGCCGGCAGCGTCCGCCTGCGCATCCTCGACCACGGCGACGCGGTCACCGTGATGGTCTCCGACACCGGGCTGGGCATCTCCCCGGCCGAGCAGCAGGCCGTTTTCGACGAGTTCTGGCAGTCGGAGCGCAGCCTGGCGCACGGCTACGGCGGCCTGGGGCTGGGGCTGGCCATCAGCAAGCGCCTGGTCGAGATGCACGGCGGGAAGATTTCGGTCGCCTCGACCGGCGAGGAAGGGGCCGGGTCCACCTTTTCCTTCACCCTGCCCACGGTCTCGATGCCGCTGGAAAGCGCGGCCCGGGCGCTAAAAATCCAGCCCGCCCAGCAGAACGTGGTGGTGCTGGCCAGCCAGCCCGGCAGCAGCGAGCGGCTGTGCGCTGAGCTGGGCCAGCGCGGCTTCAACGTGCAGGTCATCCTGCTGAAACAGGCCGGGGACTGGCGCGCGCAGGTGCTGGGGCTGCACCCCGACGCGATCATCCTCGATATCAGCACCCACTCCACGCTCGGCTGGGAAACGTTGAAAGCGCTCAAGAGCCATGTCGAGATCTCCAGGATCCCGGTCCTGCTGTTCTCTGCCTCCCAGGCCGAAGGCGCGCTGCTGGAGCTGGATTACCTCACCAAGCCGATCGAAATCACCGAGCTGACCCGCGCGCTGGACCAGCAGTGGCTGCTGAGCGAGATCGACCGCCCGGCCCGCACCATCCTGGTGGTGGACGACGAGCCGAACACGCTGGAGATGCACGCCCGCATCGTCCAGGCCCACGCCTCCACCAACCGCGTGCTGAAGGCCCGCCACGGCAAAGAAGCGCTCGACATCCTCCGCCGCGAGGTGGTCGACCTGGTCCTGCTGGACCTGCAGATGCCCGAGATGGACGGGTTTGAAGTGCTCGAGGCCATGCGCAACCTGGAAAGCATGCGCCGGATCCCGGTGATCGTGGTGACCGGCAAGAACCTGACCGAGGCCGACATGGCCCGCCTGAACCAGGGGGTGACCGCCGTGCTGAGCAAAGGCCTGTTCAGCGCCGAAGAAACCATCACCCACATCAGCGCGGCCCTGGCCAACAAGCGCCGGCTCAGCGGAGAAGCCCAGCGCCTGGTGCGGCTGGCCATGGCCTACCTGCACGAAAACTACGCCGAACCCCTCTCGCGGCGCGATATCGCCCGCCACGTCGGCATCACCGAAGACCACCTGACCTTCTGCTTCCGCCAGGAGCTGGGCACCACGCCCATCGAGTACCTGCAGCGCTTCCGGATCAACCAGGCCAAACGGCTGCTGAAAGAAACCGAGCGTTCGGTCACCGAGATCGCCCTCGACGTCGGCTTCTCCGACAGCGGCTATTTCAGCCGCATCTTCCGCCGCGAAGTGGGCATGGCCCCCGAGACCTTCCGGCGCTCGTAAGTTGATTAGGCCCGTCATTGCGAGATCCGGCCATGGCGCCGGGGCTCCATCAAACCGAGGAAATGACAATCTGCGATGATGTTATGAGTAGCGGAGCGAAGCAATCTTCCCCATTTTAGATTACAAAAATGCAAGGAATCGTCCACATTTGACTCGCTTTTGTCCATGCCTGCCCTGGAAGCGCTTCCTAAAATGAAATGGAGTTCTGGAAGCGGTTCCAAAAAGGACAGGAATTATGCGCAAGGCTTTCACGCTGGAGCAAATCGCCAAATTAGCCGGGGTCTCTCGCACGACCGCTTCGCGGGTCATCAATGATCTTCCCGGGGTGAGCCCGTCCACGCGCGAGCGCGTGCTGCGCGTCATTCGCGAGCACAGCTACCAGCCAGACCCGGCGGCCCGTTCGCTGGCGGCCCACCGCAGGCGCAAAAGCGCCTGAGCGGGTTGGGCCCGCATCGACGGAGTGCAAAGAATCTCTAACCCATCCATTTCCGAGAGGAGGTAGAACCAGGACCGAGAAGCTTGAGTGTGTGTCGTCTTTGATATCTGTCCATCGTCGTTCGAACGTATTTCCCTAAGGAGATTAAGCAATGAGAAAGAGTTTTCTGTTTTCGCTGGTCGTCTTTACGATCTTGAGCCTGGTCATGGCCGCCTGCACGCCGGCCGCCCAGGCGCCTGGGACTTCTGACGGCGGCGCGCAGGCGCCCGCCGACGCCAAGGTGACCCTGCGCGTCCTGGTCCACCAGAATCCCCCCATGGTGACCTTCATGGAGGAATTCAACAAGAAATTCCAGGAAGCACACCCCAACATCACCGTGGATATGTCGGTGGTGGGCAGCGGCGACCTGGCGACGGTCACTCAGACCCGCCTGACCGCCAACGACGTCGACGTGGTCGACATCTTCGGCTTCTCCAACGCGGCCCAGCCCTACATGAAAATGGCCGACCCGCCCAACTGGCAGCAGCTGATCGACGCCGGGCTGCTGATGGACCTGACCAGCCAGCCCTTCGTCAAGAACTATGACGAATCCGCCATCAAGGATGCCGGCACCTACAACGGCAAAGTCTACTCGATCAACCTCGGGCGCATCACCTACAGCGGCATTTTCTACAACAAAGACCTGTTCGCCGCCAACAACGTGGCCGTCCCGACCGTCTGGAGCGAGCTGGTGGCCGCCTGTGAGACCTTCACCGCCGCCGGGATCCCCTGCATGACCGCGGGCGGCAAAGACGGCTGGCCCATCTTCGTGGGCGCCTACGGCATGATCGGCGCCATGTACCCCGACCAGGCCGGCCTGGTGGAAGGCCTGTGGACCGGCAGCATCAAGTGGAACGACGCCAAATCGCTGGAAATGTGGCAGAAGATGCAGGTCTACGCCCGCGACATGATGGAACCGGGCGCGGTTGGCATCTCGAATGACGGCGCCCCCGGGCGCTTCGCCTCCGGCGAAGTTGCCATGCTGCCCGGCGGAAGCTGGATGGCCTCGGCGATCGACACCGCCGCGCCTTCCTTCGAGTGGGGCTACATCCCCTTCCCCGCCTCCGACAACCCCGACGACAACAAGTACCTGTTCGGCAAGTACGACCAGGGCTGGGCCGTGGCCGAAAAAACCCCCAATAAAGACGCGGCGCTGCTCTACCTGAGCGATTTCTCCGAGCCTGAGAATTACAACGCCTTCGCCAACGCGGTCGGCTTCATCCCCACCCAGCCCACCGCCAAGCTCACCACCAAGATCGGCGAGGAAGTAGCCCCCTACCTGGCCAACTTCCGGGTCGGCTACGAGCAGTACTGGGTCGCCCCCAAGGGCGCCGGCGAATTCGCCAACCCCTGGGCCACCTATTTCAAACCGTTCGGCACCTTCGACGATCCCCAGGCGCTGGCGGACAAAGTCCAGTCTGACCTGCAATCCGGTTTAGACGCGGTGAAATAAGCTGTAACCCCAACTCCAGGCTTCCTGCCACGCGGCAGGAAGCCTGGAGCGTTCAGTCAAAGGAGGGCAGACAACATGACTTATCATTTCGGCCGCGGCTGGTCCAGGGCGATCCCCTATTTGCTGCTCCTGCCGGGGATCCTGTTTTACTTTATTATCGCCCTCGGCCCCTCCATGGCGACGGCAATCTATTCCTTTACCGACGCCACCCTGCCGGGCGCGCCGGTGCACTGGATTGGCCTGGAAAATTACCGCGAATTCCTGCTCATGGGCCAGGCCTCTTCCAATAACCTGGCCGTTTTGGGCCGCACGCTGATCTTCAGCTTCTTCGTCTCCACCGTCCAGTTCGGGATCGGGTTGTTCGTGGCCCTGATCATCAACCAGAACCTGAAGGGCCGCAACATCTTCCGCACGCTGTACTTCATGCCGGTCATCCTGGGCGCGGTCATCCAGGGCCTGATCTGGTCGCTCTTCCTCTACCCGGTGGGCGGCCCGCTGGCAAAATTCCTGGCCCTGTTCGGCCTCCAGCCGCTCTTCCTGGGCGGGCAGCCGACCGAGGCCTTCGCCTGGGTGATCGTGGTGCAGATCTGGGCCAACATGGGCACCACCATGATCATCTTCCTCTCCGGGCTGCAGACCATCCCGGTGGAGATGTACGAGGCAGCCACCATCGACGGAGCCAGCACCTGGCAGGTCTTCCGCAACGTCACCTGGCCGCTGCTGACCCCCAGCGTCAACACCAACCTGACCCTGAACATCATCGGCAGCCTGCAGGCCTGGCAGCTGTTCCTGGTCTTGATCGGCTACAAACAGGGCACCCAGGTGCTGGGGTACCTGATATATGCCACCGGCTTCGCCTCGGCGGGCGGCACTTCGGCCAGCTTCCGCCAGGGCTACGCCGCCGCGGCCTCGATCGTCCTGTTCCTGATCGTGCTGGTGATCGGCATGGCCGTCAATGACTTTCTGCGCCGCAGAGAAGCGAGGATTATGGGATGAGCGCCACTACCAGTCCAATTACCGCCCGCCCGGCGGCTTCCCTCGAGCCAGGCCGCCGCATACCGTGGGGCAAGATTTTATCCTACGCCGTCCTGGTGATTTTTGCGATCATCTATTTAGGGCCGCTGCTCATGCTGGTCAACACCTCGTTGAAGACCAACCCGTCTTTCATGCGCGACCCGATCGGGCTGGCCACCGAACTCCAGTTTCAGAATTTTGTTGAGGCCTGGAATAAGGCCAATTTCCCCCAGTACCTGGCCAACTCCGTCCTCTACACGGTGGCCGGGACGACCATCTTCATTCTTTCGGCGGTTTTTGTGGCCTTCCCCATCGCGCGCGGGTACGTGAAGAACGCCAACTGGCTGCTGACCATGTTCGTGATCGCCCTGTTCCTGCCGCCGGCCCTGATCCCGCAGTTCCAGCTCATGCGCGCCCTGGGGCTCTACAACACCCAGTTCGGCTACATCATGCTGTTCATCGTCAACCCGATTGGGATCGTGATCCTGGTCAACTACATCAAGACCGTGCCCAAGGAGCTGGATGAAGCAGCGGCCCTGGACGGCTGCGGCTACTTCCGCTTCGTCCTCAACATCGTCCTGCCGCTGATCCAGCCCGCCGTGGCCACCGTGATCGTCCTGCACGCCATCGGCATCTGGAACGAGATTATCGCCCCGACCATTTACCTGACCAACAAGGATTTTTATCCGATCACGCGCGGCCTGATCGTCTTCACCGGCGTGTATGGCAGCGAATGGCCGCTGCTGGCATCCGCGGTGCTGCTGCTCACCTTCCCGATGCTGGTCCTGTTCCTGTTGCTGCAGCGCTACATCGTCTCAGGCTTAACCGCCGGCGCCGTCAAGGGCTAATGGAGGAGTTTCAATGGCCAGTGTAACCTACAACCACGTTTCAAAGAAGTTCGGCGACTTCGTCGCCCTGAACGACCTCGACATCCAGATCGAGGACAAAGAGTTCCTCGTGCTGGTCGGCCCCTCGGGCTGCGGCAAGACCACCGCCCTGCGCTGCCTGGCCGGCCTGGAAGAGATCACCCTGGGCAAAATTTTGATCGGCGACCAGGTGGTCAACGACGTGCCCCCCAAGGACCGCGACATCGCCATGGTCTTCCAATCCTACGCGCTCTACCCGCACATGACCGTGTACGACAACATGGCCTTCGGGTTGAAGCTGCGCAAGCTGCCCAAAGACGAGATCCAGCGGCGGGTGTTAGAGGCCGCCCAGATCCTGGGCATCGAGGGCCTGCTCAAGCGCAAGCCGCGCGAGCTTTCGGGCGGGCAGCGCCAGCGCGTGGCGGTCGGGCGCGCCATCGTGCGCGAGCCAAAGGTGTTCCTGTTTGACGAGCCGCTCTCCAACCTGGATGCCAAGCTGCGCGTCCAGACCCGCGCCGAGATCAGCAAGCTGCACCAGCGCCTGCAGACCACCTTCATCTACGTGACCCACGACCAGACCGAAGCGATGACCATGGCCTCGCGCATCGCGGTGATGAACAAGGGCATTCTGCAGCAGCTCGACACGCCGCAGAGCCTCTACGACCGGCCCGCCAACCTGTTCGTGGCCGGCTTCATCGGCTCGCCGGCGATGAACTTCTTCCCCGCCCGGCTGCGCAAAGAGGACGGCCGGCTCTGGATCGACACCGGCGAGGCGTCCATCCGCGTCCCCGAGGACCGCGCCGCCACCTACCTGCCCCTGGCCGGCAAAGAGATCATCTTTGGCATCCGCCCCGAAGACATCCACAACCCCGACTTCGCCCCGCCCGGGATCCACGCGGAACCGGTCGAGTGCAAGGTGGACGTGACCGAGCTGATGGGCAACGAGATCTTCCTGTACCTGCTCAGCGGGCAGACCAGCTTCGTCGCCCGGGTCGACCCGCGCACCCGCTTCTCGATCGGCGACCGGGTGCGGCTGGTGTTCAATATGGACAACTTCCACATCTTCGACCCAGCCGCCGACCGGGAGAACCCCCCGGCCATCCGCTGAACGGATTTTTATAAAATGTTGTAGGTGGGCGACTGCGTCGCCCACCTACAACGAACGAAGTTCGAAAAACAGATTGTTGTCCGCGGGCTGCTCGCCCACCTTCAACGAGCGAAGTTCGAAAAACAGATTGTTGTTCGCGGGCTGCTCGCCCACCT
>CAZBDC010000054.1:8886-28579 GCA_964490575.1 uncultured Anaerolineaceae bacterium
TTCAACGAGCGAAGTTCGAAAAACAGATTGTTGTTCGCGGGCTGCTCGCCCACCTTCAACGAGCGAAGTTCGAAAAACAGATTGTTGTTCGCGGGCTGCTCGCCCACCTACAACGAACGAAGTTCGAAAAACAGATTGTTGTCCGCGGGCTGCTCGCCCACCTTCAACGAGCGAAGTTCGAAAAACAGATTGTTTTACGTGAGCGGTCCCCCGCCCGCATAAAACGAGCGAAGTTTAAAAAAAGGGGTGAGGCAAATATGTACCAAAAAACGCGTGTTTTTTCATTGTTCCTCGTCTTGAGCCTGTGCCTGAACGCACTGGCGTTTCCTTTCTTACCCACCGGGGTCGCGACGGCGGCGGTGCTGCCGCTGGTGGATGACTTCGAAAACGGCCTGCCGGCCGGGGTCGACCCCAACGGCATCCCGATCGGATTCAGCACCTTCCAGGATGCCAGCTCGAGCGTGGCCATCGCCACCACCCCCACCCCGCCCGAGCCTGTGCCGGGGCTGGCCGACCCCAACCACGTCCTGCAGATGGACGTGAGCGTGGTCGCTTACGCCGGCTTCGTCCACAACTTTGAGGACGCGACCCTCACCACCTGGGTCACCCAGGACTGGAGCGCCTACGAGGGCATCTCCTTCTGGCTGTACGGGCGCAACAGCGGCACGACCCTGTTCGTGGACGTGCTCGACAACCGCAACCCCGGCTCGACCACGGACGACGCCGAGCGCTGGTCGATTGACCTGCCGGACAACTTCAGCGGCTGGAAGCTGATCGAGATTCCCTTCGCCGACATGCACCGCAAAGAGATCGGCAACGGCGCGCCCAACGACGGCTTCGGCCTGACCGAGGTGCACGGCTGGGCGCTGGGCGCGGTCACCACCCCCGCCCCGCAGACTTACTACGTGGACCAGGTGAAGGTCTACGGCGTGGCCCCCGTCCGCCCGCTGACGGTCGGCTTCACCGCCATTGATTACAAGATCACCGAAGGCGGCGCCGCCACGGTCACCGCCCGGCTGAGCAAGCCCTCCGCCGAGCCGGTCAGCGTCCAGTACGCCACCACCTACGGCCCGGCCGTCGCCAACCGCGACTACTACCCGGTCTCCGGCACGCTGACCTTCCCGCCCAACATCACCCAGCAGTCCTTCAGCGTGGCGACCATCGACGATGCCAAATACCAGGGCGAGCGCGGCGTGCTGGTCGAGCTTTCCCACCCGACCGGCGAGCTGGCCCTGGGCCTGCCCCCGCTCGCGCGGGTCGCCATCCTCGACAATGACGCCTACGACCCGGCCCTGCTGGACGACTTCGAAACCTACCCCTACCTGTGGCAGGTCGACCCGAAGGCCACCCTGACCATCCCCGAAATTGCCGCCGGCGACCCGCTGGCGCTGCCCGGGCAGGGCGCTTACGAGCACGTGCTCCAGGCCCTGCAGAAGGCCGGCAACGGCGCCTACACCTTCGGGCGCAAATTCCCGACCGGGCAGGACTGGTCCGACTCGGGCGGGCTGAGCTTCTGGTACTACGGCCAGAACAACGGCCTGCCGACCGAAGTGACCCTGACCACCCACAGCGGCGCAACGGTTGACCCATCCAAATGGAAGCTGGTGTGGAGTGACGAGTTCAACGAGAAAGCCATGACGGCGCCCAACCCCAGCATCTGGGGCCGCGAGATCGGCGACGGGACCGCCAACGGAATCCCGGGCTGGGGCAACAGCGAGCTGGAATATTACACCGATGGCACCGATAACGCGGCCACCGACGGCAAAGGCAACCTGCGCATCACCGTCAAAGAGGCCAACGGCGCTTACCTGTGCTACTACGGGCCGTGCGAGTACACCTCGGCGCGCCTGCTGACCAAAGAGCGCTTCGAAGTGGCCTACGGGCGGGTCGAAGCGCGCGTCAAGGTGCCGGTAGGGGCCGGGTTATGGCCGGCCTTCTGGATGCTCGGCACCGACATCGACCAGGTCGGCTGGCCGCAGACCGGCGAGATCGACATCATGGAGCACGTCGGCCGCCTGCCCACCCAGGTGTTCGGCACCCTGCACGGCCCCGGCTACTCCGGCGGGGAAAGCTACGGAGCCGCCTATGATCTGGGCGTGCCGGTCGCCGACGACTTCCACGTCTTCGCGGTCGAGTGGCAGCCGGACCGGATCACCTGGACCCTGGACGGGATGCCGTTCTTCACCGCCACCCCCGAGGATGACTTCCTGGCGGGCAAGCAGTGGGTCTTCAACCATCCCTTCTACATGCTGCTGAACGTGGCAGTGGGCGGCAACTTCGGCGGCGCGGTGGGCGAAGAAACCACCTTCCCGCAAACCACCCTGGTCGACTACGTCCGCCTCTACCAGGCCGTCCCGCAGTCCACGGCCTACACCGCCACCTTCCGCGACGATTTCAGCGGCTGGCAGCGGGTCAGCCTGCCCTTCACGGCCTTCACCGGGCCGGGCGGGCGGGCGCTGGACACCGCGGCGGTCCAATCGATCGCCTTCAAGATCCCGGGCGGCACCCGCGGCCCGGTCCTGCTCGACCAGATCCGCCTGAACTGCTCGGCTGAGGTCACCGTGACGAGCGCCGCCGACAGCGGCCCAGGCTCGCTGCGCAAGGCGCTCGGCAGCGTGTGCGTCGACGGCCTGGTGCGCTTCGACCCGGCCCTGTCCGGGCAGACCATCACCCTGCTCTCCGGCCCGCTGACGCTCGCCAAGAACGTGACGGTCGACGCCTCAGACGCGCCGGGCATCACCCTCAGCGGCAACCATACCGAGCGGGTCCTCATCGTCAACGCCGGGACCACCGCCGCCGTTAAGGCGCTCACCCTCGCGGACGGCTTCGGCTGGCAGCTGGCGGGCGGCGTGCTCAACAACGGCAGCCTGACCCTCGACCACGTGACCGTGACCGGCAACACCATGGCCACCGACGCGGGCGATTTCTGGCAGGGCGGCGGCGGCATCTATAACGGCGACGGGGCCGCGCTGGCCCTGGTCGACAGCGCCGTCACCGGCAACCAGGCCGGCTGGTCGGGCGGCGGCATCTACGCCTTCTTTAACACCACCACCACCATCACCCGCAGCACCATCAGCGGCAACGTCTCCAACGACGTCGGCGGCGCGATCCGCTCGCTGGGCAACATGACCATCACCAACAGCACCCTCAGCGGCAACACCGCCACCGGCTGGCACGGCGGGGCCATCTTCCACACCGACGGGGTGATGGAGATTTCCAGCTCCACCATCGCCGACAACATCGCCCCCGACTGGGCCTCCTCGGCCATCTTCATCGGCGAATGGGGCGCGGTCGTGCCGGTCCTCAAGCTGACCAACACCATCATCACCGGCAACCACTGGTACGCCTGCGAGCAGTACGCTTCGGGCGGCGTGGTCAGCCTGGTGTCGGGCGGGCACAACCTGGTGCAGGACGCTTCCTGCAACCCGGTCTCCAGCGACCTGATCAACGCCGCCGCGCTGCTCGGCCCGCTGGCGGATAACGGCGGCCCCACCTGGACGCACGCCCTGCTGCCCGGCAGCCCGGCCATCGACGCCGCCGACGGCGCGCTCTGCCCGGCGACCGACCAGCGCGGCATTCTCCGCCCGCAGGGCCCGCAGTGCGACACCGGCGCGTTCGAGCTGGCGGTTCCATAACCAGAAAATCAAGGATTCTGGCGGATCAAACCCCCGCGTTGGGGGTTTGATCCGCCAGATCAAAACGGTTCGAACCACCCCATCCCAGGCGGGCGATCAAGTAAACATCGCGCCGCGTTATAACCTTGCACGCATTCCATGCTAAACTGGCAGGGAAAGAACAGAGATGAAAAACACACCTTATCCTGACCATGTCATTGCGATCGGAGGGCCGGATGAACTTCCCGGCCCGCAGCGCGGCAAGCACCTTTCCGCCCGCTACTTCTTCCAGGTCATTTGCCTGTGCGCCGCGCTGGTCCTGCTGAGCGGCTGCGCGGGTGCCTTCGCCCCCCAGCCCACCCCCATCCCCGAGTTGCCCGGCTGGACCCTGGCCTGGCACGACGAGTTCGACGGGCGGGCCGGGACGCTGCCCGACCCGGACCGCTGGGGCTACAACATCGGCGGAGACGGCTGGGGCAACCAGGAGCACCAGTACTACACCGGTGAAAAGGCCAACGCCGCCCTGGACGGCAAGGGCAGCCTGGTCATCACCGCCCTGAAGATGGAAGAGCCGGCCAAAAGCGGGCTGACCTGCTGGTATGGGGGCTGCTTCTACACCTCCGCCCGCCTGCTGACCCAGGATAAGTTCGAGTTCACCTACGGGCGGGTCGAGGCGCGCCTCAAGCTGCCCACCGGGCGGGGCATCTGGCCCGCCTTCTGGATGCTGGGCAGCGACATCGACCAGGCCGGCTGGCCGCAGTGCGGCGAGATCGACATCATGGAGAACATCGGCAGCGAGCCGAATATCGTCCACGGCACCGTCCACGGCCCGGGCTACTCGGGCGCCGGCGGGGTCGGCAAGCCCTACGTGTTCAAAGAGGGCATCTTCAGCGACGATTTCCACCTCTTCGCCGTCGAGTGGGAGCCGCAGGAGATCCGCTGGTACGTCGACGGGCAGCCCTATTTTTCGGTGACGCCCGCCGACCTCAACGGGGAGTGGGTCTTCGACCAGCCCTTCTTCCTGATCCTCAACCTGGCGGTCGGGGGGCGCTGGCCTGGCTACCCGGACCTGAATACCCAGTTTCCCCAGGCCCTGCAGGTCGACTACGTGCGGGTCTACCAGAAATAGGCGCACGCAATGACTGATCAAAAAAGGAATACAGAAAACGATGAACGTTCAGCCTGACCCCATCATGATCGGCGCCACGCCGCAAAAGCCAGCCGGGAGCCCGGTCCAGGGCGGGTACACCACCCTGCTCGGCCAGCCATTCTACAAAATCACCAATTTCGACGCGATGGAGCCATTCTTCATGAGCCTGATGAGCAGCTCCAACCACTGGCTGTTCGTCGCATCGACCGGCGGGCTGACCGCCGGGCGGGCCAGCGCGGAGCAGGCTATCTTCCCCTACTATACCGTCGACCGGATCACCGAGAACAGCGAGAACACCGGGCCGAAAGCGATCTTCCTGGTGCAGCGCGCCGGGCAGACCCTGCTGTGGGAGCCGTTTTCAGACCGCCAGCCGGGCATCTACACCGTCGAGCGCAGCCTGTATAAGAACGTGCCCGGCACCGCGCTGGTCTTCGAAGAGCGCAACCTCGACCTGGGGCTGGTCTACCGCTACGCCTGGCGCACCGGCGAGCGCTTCGGCTTCGTCAAAACGAGCTGGCTGATCAACGCCGGCGGCGCCGCCTGCCAGGTGCGCCTGCTCGACGGGCTGCAGAACCTCCTGCCCGCCAACATCTCCAGCCAGACCCAGAACACCTTCAGCGTGCTCCTGGACGCCTACAAGCGCGGCGAGCTGCACGCCGAAACCGGGCTGGGGCTGTTCACGCTCAGCTCGCGGCTGACCGACCTGGCCGAGCCGAGCGAATCGCTCCTGGCGACCGCCGCCGCCCAGGTCGGGCTGGACCGCCCGCTGATCCTGCTGTCGTCTGCCCAGCTCGAGCGCTTCCGGCGCGGCGAGCCGCTCGAAGCGGAGACCGAGGTGCGCGGGCGGCGCTGCGCCTACTTCGTCCAGGCCGGGCTGGCGCTGGCCCCGCGGGCCGAGGCCGCCTGGCACCTGCTGGTCGACACCCCCCTGGACGCCGCCGCGGTGGTCGAGAAGATCGATTGGCTGCGCGGCGACCCGGACGCTCTGCGCGCCGACATCGAGGCCGACATCGCCGCCGGTCAGGCCCGCCTGGAGGAGATCGTGGCCGGCGCGGACGGGGCCCAGCTCTCGGCAATCCCGCTCCTGCCGGCCCATCACTTCGCCAACGTCCTCTTCAACGTGATGCGCGGCGGGATCTTCGCCGACCAGTACTGGATCGAGGCCAAAGATTTCCGCGACTTCGTGGCGGCGCGCAACCGCCCGGTGCTGGAAGCCCAGGCGGCCTTCTTCGCCGGGCTGCCCGAGAAGATCCACCTGGCCGATCTGCACGCGCGGGCCGAGGCCAGCGGGTCGGGCGACCTGCTGCGCCTGAGCTACGCCTGCCTGCCGCTGATCTTCAGCCGCCGCCACGGCGACCCCAGCCGCCCGTGGAACCGCTTCGCCATCAACCTCAAGCAGCCCGACGGCTCGCTCAAGCTCGATTACGAGGGCAACTGGCGCGACATCTTCCAGAACTGGGAGGCGCTGGCCTGGTCCTTCCCCGAGTACGTCGAGAGCATGATCGCCACCTTCCTCAACGCCACCACCCCCGATGGCTACAACCCCTACCGCATCACCCACCACGGCATCGACTGGGAAGCGCCCGAGCCGGGCAACCCGTGGGCCAACATCGGCTACTGGAGCGACCACCAGATCATCTACCTGCAGAAGCTGATGGAAATCAGCGCCCGCTTCTGGCCCGGGCGGCTGCGGGGCTTCCTCAACCGCCCGCTGTTCAGCTACGCCAACGTCCCCTACCGCATCAAGCCCTACGCCGACCTGCTGCGCGACCCCTACGACAGCATCGCCTTCGACTGGGACCTGGAGCGGGAGATCGAGGGCCGGGTGGCGGAGCGCGGCACGGACGGCAAGCTGGTGTGCGACGCCGCCGGGCAGGTGCTGCGCGCCTCGCTGGCCGAAAAGCTGCTCACCCTGCTGCTGGCCAAGCTGGCCAACTTCGTCCCCGAGGGCGGGGTGTGGATGAACACCCAGCGCCCCGAGTGGAACGACGCTAACAACGCCCTGGCGGGGCGCGGGCTGTCGGTGGTGACGCTGGGCTACCTGCGCCGCTGCCTGGCCTTCTGCCAGGAGCTGTTCGCCGGCGGCGGGAGCCTGGCGCTGCGCCAGGAGGTGTACGCTTACTACGCCCAGGCCCGCCAGGCGCTGGAGCGCTTCCGCCCGCTGCTGCAGGGATCCTTCAGCGACGCGCAGCGCCGCGAGATGCTGGACGCGCTCGGGCAGGCCGGCAGCGACTACCGCTGGAATTTCTACCGGCACGGCTTCTCGGGCGAGCTGGCCGAGCTGCCCGCCGCCGACCTGGCCGGCTTCCTCGCCCTGGCCCAGCAGTTCGTCGAGCACTCGCTGCGGGCCAACCGGCGCCCCGACGCGCTCTACCACTCTTACAACATCCTCCACCTGGGCGAGCGGACCGCCGCGGTCGGGCGCCTTTCTGAGATGCTGGAAGGCCAGACCGCCATCCTCTCCTCCGGGCTGCTGACGGCCGAAGAGTCGCTGGCGCTGCTGCACAGCCTGCGCCACAGCGCGCTCTACCGGGCCGACCAGCACAGCTACATCCTCTACCCCGACCGCAACCTGCCCGGCTTCCTGCAGAAGAACTGCCTTTCGGAAGCGCAGGTGGCCGGGATCACGCTGGTGGGGCGCCTGGTCGAGGCCGGCGACCGCTCGCTGGTCACCCGCGACGCCTGGGGCCAGTACCACTTCGCCGGCGGCATCCGCAACGTCCAGGACGTGAACAAGGCCCTGGCGGCGCTGGGCGGAAAGCCCGGCTATGCGCAGGCCGTGGCAGACTCCCGCGAGCAGGTCCTGGCCCTGTTCGAGGCCACCTTCCACCACAGCGCCTTCACCGGCCGCTCGGGCACCTTCTTCGCCTACGAGGGCCTGGGCAGCGTCTACTGGCACATGGTCGCCAAGCTGCTGCTGGCCGCCCAGGAGACCGCCCAGCGCTTCCGCGGCAGCCCCGCCGCCGGCGCGCTGGTGGAATGCTACCGCGACATCCGCGCCGGGCTGGGCTTCAACAAGACCCCGGACGGGTTCGGCGCTTTCCCGACCGACCCCTATTCGCACACCCCCAAAGGCCAGGGCGCCAAACAGCCGGGCATGACCGGGCTGGTCAAGGAGGAAATCCTCACCCGCCAGGCCGAGCTGGGCTTCACCGTGGAGGACGGGCAGATCGTGTTCGACCCGCTCCTGCTCGACCCGGCCGAGCTGCTCGACGCGCCGGGCGTGTTCACCTGCCTGGACGTGCGCGGGCAGGCCGAGCAGATCGAAGTCCCGGCCGGCTGGCTGGCCTACACCCTCTGCCAGACGCCCGTGCTGCTAACCACCGGCGCGGCGGAGCGCATCACCGTCCACTACGCCGGCGGCGGGCGGGCCGAGATCCCGGGCCGCCGCCTGGACCGCGAGACCAGCCGGAGCATCTTCCTGCGGGATGGGCAGGTGCAGCGGGTGGAGGTGGCTGTGGCTGTCAACGGATTTTAGGAGCGGATTTAGCGGATGACCTCCCCCTGCCCCCTCCAATATCACAAAACCGGTGATATTGGAGGGGGTGGCGGCTGTAGGGCGGGTTTCTTACCCGCCGGGCTCGGCCATGCAAGCCATCTCCCTCTCCAAAATCCCCGATTTTGGAGAGGGCCGGGGTGAGGTGGTTCTGCGCCCCACCGTTCACTGTTTACTGTTTACAGGCCCACCCCCTACCGCCCCCTATTCCTCGGCACCCATTCCTTTGGGTTGTCCCAATCATCGGCCTTCCAGCGCAGCTTCTCCGGGCGGACGAGCGGGAGGATGTCCTTGAAGAAGGCCAGGCGCTCGTCATCCGTCATGGGGGTGAAACTTTCGGCGATGCGCAGGTTCTGCTCGAGCTGGGCCATCGACTCCATCCCGACGATGACGGTCGAGACCGGCAGGCTGAAGGCATAACGCAGCGAGCGCTCGACCTCGTGGGTCAGGCTGCCCAGGCCGAGCACCTTCATCGCGATAGTCGCCACCCCGCGCGCGTTGGCCAGCGGCAGGAACTCCTCGGCGAAGGACAGGATGAAGTGGTCGAGGGCCGAGAGGGCGATCAGCGCGCTGTCGAACGGGAAGCGGTTGAGCGCCTCGACCAGGATCTGCGGGTCGGTGTGGCAGGAGATGCTGATGTTGCGCACCAGCCCCTCCTCGCGGGCCTGGACGGCGGCCTCCAGCGCCCCGCCCTTGCCGGTGAACTCGTCCAGGCGGGCAAAATCCCACACGTTGTGCAGCCGCCACTCGTTGACGTAATCGGTCTGCAGGCGCTTGAGACTGGTCTCGAGCTGGCGGCGCGCCCCGTCGCGGGTGGTGTCCCAGGTCTTGGTGGCGATCCACATCTCGGCCCGGCGGTGTTTCACCACCTTGCCCATGCGCGTCTCGGCCTGCCCGTTGGAATAGATCCAGGCCGTGTCAAAATAGCGGATGCCGCGGTCGATGGCAGTGTTGACGATCTGGACGGCCTCGTCTTCCGTGCAGTGATGCTCGTCGACGATGCGCTGCCCGCCGAAACTGAGGATGGGGAAGTGCTCCCCGGTCTTGCCGAATGGTCTGGTGATCATGGTAGCCTCCATGAGATAAGTATAGCCGAGGTATGACCTGGACGGGGACCTAACCCCCGGCCCCCTTCCCGAAGCGGGAAGGGGGAGCCTTTCTGCTCCCCTCCCCGTTTCGGGGAGAGGCTTTTTCCTATGGTTATAAATTATAGATAAATTGGGTTGTATTTAGCTAATTTTCGGTTATAATCGAATCGATGACCGTGGAAACAGGAAAGGAGTCCCTTTTGAACCGACGCCCGCTTGCCACCGCCGCCGCCCTCTTTGTCCTCATCAGTTTATTTTTCCCCTTCGCCGGCCCGCCGGCCGCGCTCGCCCGCCAGGCCGGGGATTACCCGACCTACCTGCCCGCCATCATGAGCCCGCCGCTGTTCGTCGAGAGCTTCACCGGCGCGCCCGCCGCCCCGACCCCCTGGCGCAGCGACCGCTGGGAGGTGGTGGTCCACTCGCGCGACATGAGCACCTGGGACGCGCTGGAGCCGATGCAGGCCGGGCACGGCCCCGACTGCGGCCCGCCCCCCGCCACCCACCTGATCAGCGCCTACGCTGACGCCGTCTACCAGTGCCGCGACCACATCATGACCGCCATCAACGCCAGCGGCTACGGCGCGGTCGTCCTGACCCCTGCCGCGCTGCTCGATTTTTCCAAGGAGGAGGCCGTCCTGCGCTTCGACGTGACCACCCAGCGCACCTCCGGGCGGGACTGGTTCGACCTGTGGATCACGCCCTATGAAGACAACCTGCAAGTCCCGCTGCACGACTACCTGCCCGACCTGAACGGCGAGCCGCGCCGCGGCATCCACATCACTACCGGCTTCGACCAGGGCAACACCGCCTTCACCGCCAACATCGTGCGCAACTTCCAGGTGCAGGGCGTCGACGGGATCGACTGGGTCGGCTACGAGCAGTTCCTGACCCCCAGCCCCATGCGGCGCGACACCTTCGAGCTGCGCCTCTCGCGCACCCACATCAAGTTCGGGATGCCGGCCTACAATTTCTGGTGGGTCGACAAAGCCATCCCCGCCCTGGATTGGTCGCAGGGCGTCGTCCAGCTCGGCCACCACTCCTACACGCCCACCAAAGACTGCGGCTCCTGCAAGCCCAACACCTGGCACTGGGACAATTTCTACATGCTGCCGGCCGTCCCCTTCAAGATCGAGCAGCTCGCCCAGCGCTACGTGGACGCGAAGACCGTCCAGCGGCTCAGCCTGCCCGCCCCGGCCGAGGCCAACGCCCACCTGCGCTTCTCCGGCATCGGCAAAAACCTGCAGGTCAGCTTTGACGACGGCAAGACCTGGGTCAACGCCGCCGTCCAGGCCCAGGAGAAGTACAAAGAAGAGGCCTTCTGGACCTACTGGACGCCCGTCCCGCCCGGCACGACCGTGCTGCGCTTCCGCGGCCAGGACTGGAGCGTGGGCAAGTGGCGGGTGAAGGATATCTCGGTGTGGACGCGGTAGGGTGATCTACTCCCCCGGGCAGATAAAATACGGGTCGGTGCTGTCGCCGCCCTCGGCGATCCAGCCCCGGCGCCCATCCGCCAGCTCGACCTGCCACCTCGACCAGCCGTCCGCGCAGGCCGGCCCGCCGGTGACGCTGAACGCCACGCCCGGGTTGAGGCGGGTGATGACCTCGGCCGAGCGGTCCGGGCCTTCGCGCAGGGCCACGTTGTCGCGCTGGGTGCACACCCGCCCGGTCCGGCCCACCTCCATCCGCTGCGGCGGGCTTGCAGTGACCGGCCGCAAAGAAACCTAACCCCCTTGGTCCCCCTTCCCGAATCGGGAAGGGGGAAGCGGAAAGCGCCCCGGACCGCGCAGCCAATTCTGCTCCGCGGGGGATAGGTCCACCACGGCCCAAAACGTTCTATAATGAATACAACCCGCGCCGCCGCGAAGGAGGGAATATGTTCCAGATTGACCCGCTCAGTTTGATCCCCAGGAGCACCAAAGAAGCCGTCCTCAACGCCCTGGTCGACGTGGTCGCCGGGCAGGCCGGCAAGCTGCTGGGCGAGCCGGCCGCCGGGCAGGTGCGGAAGCTGCGCAGCGACGCGGCCTTCCGCCGGTCGTATGACGAAGGGCTGGCCAGGGCCCTGCGGCGCTTCCAGGCCGAGTACGAGGAGCAGGACGAGGACCTGGTCCAGGCGCTGCTGGCCGAGCCGGGCCTGTTCAAAGACCCGCTCGTCCAGCAGGCGCTGCTGAAGCTGGTCCAGAACCCCGGCCGCGCGCTGGAGGCCGAGCGCGAGGCGGTCGCGCAGTCCTTCGCCGGCGTCCTGGCCGGGCGCAAGAACCGCGCGCGGGTCGACCGGGCGGTCGGCTGGCTGCTGAAGTGCCTGGCCGAGGAGCTGTGGACGCTGCCCGAGATCCGCCCGATCTACGAGGCGCTCTACCTGCGCATCTCGGCCGAGGAGGCCCGCAAGCAGACCGGGCTGCAGGCCGCCCAGCTGGCCGCGCTGGAACGGCTCAACGCCGGCATCCAGGAAGCCCTCATGCAGCTGACCCAGGCCGTGACCACCCAGAAGCAGCTGCCCGCCGGGCAGGCCGCGGCCCTGCCGCCCGGGCCAAAAGCGCGCCACAACCTGCCCGGGCGCAGCTACGGGCGCTTCATCGGGCGCGAGAAGGAGCTGGCCGAGGTGTTCCGCCTGCTCCACCCGGCCGCCCGCCACTTCCTCATCACCATCGACGGCATCGGCGGGATCGGCAAGAGCACCCTGGCGCTCGAAGTGGCCCACCAGTTCCTGCGCCGCTACGAGCGCATCCCGCCCGCCGAGCGCTTCGAGGCCATCATCTGGACCAGCGCCAGGCAGAGCGTGCTGACCGCCGACGGCGTCCAGGAGCGCCCGCAGGTCCTGCGCGTGCTGGAAGACATCTACAAGACCATCGCCATCACCCTCGGGCGCGAGGATATCCCCAAGGCCCCGCTCGAGGAGCAGGCCGGGCTGGTGTGCGCCGCCCTCACCCGCCAGCGCACGCTGCTGATCGTCGACAACCTCGAGACGGTCGACGACGAGCGGGTGATCTCCTTCCTGCGCGAGCTGCCCGAACCGACCAAGGCCATCGTCACCACCCGCCACCGCATCGACGTGGCCTACCCCATCCGCCTGCGCGAGATGGACCCGGGCGAGGCCGCCGCCTACATCACCCAGGAATCCGCCCGGCGCAAGCTCGCCCCGGACGAGACCCAGCGCGAGCGCCTGTACCGCCTGACCGGCGGGGTGCCGCTGGCGATCAACTGGTCGCTGGCCCTGGCCGGCAAGGGCGTGCCGTTCGAAGAGGTCTTCCGCCGGCTGGGGGATGCGGGCGGCAGCGACATCGCCGCTTACTGCTTCCGCTCCTCGGTCGACCAGGTGCGCGGGCGGCCGGCCTACTGGCTGATGCTGGCGCTGGCCTTCTTCAACCCCGACGGCGGCCGCGAGGCGCTCGGGCAGGTGGCCGACCTCTCGCGGGTCGAGCGCGACGACGGGCTGGCCGAGCTGGTGGCCCTCTCGCTGGCCAACCATACCGGCAGCCGCTTCAGCTTCCTGCCGATCACGCGCTCCTTCGCCATCGCCGAGCTGCGCCGGCAGGCCGATTTCCACCTGCAGGCCGGCCGGCGCTGGCTCGATTACCTCAAGGGCACCGTCAGGCTGGACGTCAACTTCGTCCGCCGCTACCTGATCAGCGAGGCCGACATCCGCGAAGGCCCCAACCTGCTCGACGCGATCGAGTGGGCCTACCAGTACGGCGCCGCCCAGGACGTGTTCGAGCTGACCCGCATCGCGCTGGAGTACCTCGACCACCAGGGCATGTGGAACGAGATCGAGTACTACGTGGGGCGCGGGCTGGAGCTGGCCCGCTCGACCGGCAACCAGCGCTACGTGGCTTGGTTCTGCGACGGCTTCGCCTGGCTATACGAGCAGCGCGGGGATTTCGAGGCCTTCCGCCCGATGGCCGAGGAGGCCCTGGCCCTCTACCGCGCCTCCGGCGACCTGTACGGGCAGGTGACCATCCTGATGAAGCTGGCCGGCTGGCAGCGCAAGACCGGCCACTTCGATCGGGCGCGCGAATTCTGCGACCAGGCCCGCGCGCTGTGCGAGACCGCCCAGGACGGCGACCTGCTGGCCGAGGTCGAATCGGGCTACGGCAAGCTGGCCCGCGACATGCACGACTGGGACGCCGCCTGGGCCCACTTCTCCGCCGTGCGCGACTGGTTCCAGAAGCGCACCGAGCAGTCGCCGGTGGATGAAAGCCTGGCGCGCGGCGCCTGGGGCCAGCTGGCCTTCGTGGCCCTGCATCTCGGCCGCCCGCAGGAGGCCAGGGACCTCATCCAGCGCAGCCTGGAGTACTTCCAAAACTACGGCACGCAGGGCTACCTGGCCACCCTGCTCTACCGCCTGGCCCTGGCCGAAGAAGCCCTCGGCGAGCGCGCCGAAGCCCTGGCCCACGCCCGCGAAGCGCTGGGCCTGTTCGAGCGGCTGGGGATGCAGCCCGACCGGGCTGAGGCGGAGGGGCTGGTGGGGAGGTTGGGGTGAATCTTATTCCTCGAAACCGTGCGTCTTGAACTTCAAGGTGTTGCAGTTCTCACTGACGATCCGGACCACGTTTTCAGGGATGCCTTCCTGGACATCTACCAAAATCTCCAGGGTAATTTTGACATCCGAACCGACCAGACCTTCCAGGTGGGAGATGACTTCATCGGCAATCCGGCCGGCGTCGCGGCCCAGGCGCATCGGATCCAGCTCTACCGAGCCGTGGAAACGCCGCAGGACTGCTTTGGTTGGTTCAATGTCGATCTTCTGATCCGGGTCAGGATGAGTTACATCTTCTGGATCTTTGGGGGGTTTGTAAACAACCTCCTCGACCTTCCGGCGCTCCTCATCACGCTGTTTTTGGGCTGTCTCGGGCCTGACGATCACGCTGGCGCTGTCGAGAGTAATGCTGGGGAAACTCCCCACGACCAGGCCGGTGTAATAACCATCCTCGCGCAAAGCCGAAGCATAAGCAAAATAATCGGCCCAGGTCAGCGACCCGACGCCATTGCGGATGGCCTCCACCATGACCTGCTCATTTTTCAAGCGCGGCAGGTACAGGTAAGAAGCCAGGTACTCCCACAGCTGCTTTACCGAGAGATGCTGCTGGTCTTTCCACAGCCAGCGGTCCAGCTCGATCCGCAGGGTGGCCGGCGACCAGTGGGTGATCAGTTCTTCATCACGCAGCAACCGCCGTGACGCGCGCTCCACCAGGCTTTCGCTGCCCTGCAGCCGGGTGAAGATCCACTCGACCGCGCCGGCGCCCTCCTGGGAGGGGACCAGCAGGTGGCAGTAGGTTTCGGCCAGGCGGGCAGCGATGGTTTCATCATACTTTTTGACCTGGTTTCCCACCTGGCGTTTCTGAGCGCCATCCAGGTTGAGCTGGTCTTCCTCCTGGTGGATGGAAGTCCAGGCCAGCCACAGGCGCACCGCCTGCTGCAGTTCTTCCAGGCGCTCGCTGTCAGCGGCCAGGAAAACCAGCATGTTGCGGTAGATGCGCGGGCTGTTGCCGCGCCGCTCCAGGATCTCCTGGGCGGCGGCCTGGGCCTTGCTCGTCCCGTTGCGCGCCCGGTGGGGCGCATCCGGCCCGAGGATGACCAGGCGCGCCTCGGGCTCATCGGGCACGTCTCCACTGTTGGCGGGGATGGGATGCACGCCGGCAAACTCGCCCCGCTCGCGGCCCACCGAAGCGCGCACGCGGCGGATGATCTCATCTTCCACCAGGTGGGGCGTGCGCTCGTACTGCGCCGCCCGGTCAGAGGCGATGCGAGAGATGGTCGGGTGGGTGTCGAACCAGTAGCGGCTGGCGTCCGAGTAGAGGTAAGTCAGCTCTTCCGAAAGACGCCGCAGGGCGTCGCCAAACACGGCCGGCGTCTCCCCCGGCTGCACGCAGCCCAGCTTGATGCGCACTTCCTCGACGCCGCGCGCCTTCTGGGCGCTGACCGAGGGTGCGCTGCCGATGAAGACCGTGCGCGCCACCCGCCGGCAGGCCGAGTACCGGCCCAGGTTGGGGTTTTCCCGGTCCAGCACCAGCGGCCGGCTGGTCGCCCCGTCGACGTCCTTGTCCAGCACAGCCCCCCACCCCTCAGGCAGGTAGCGGGTGATCTCAAAGCGCACCGAGGTCGCATCGATCGGCACCAGCCCGGGCATGACCAGCAGCGAGCTGTCGTTGCGCTCCCACAGCTCGTGGATCAGCGAAGCCATCAGGCGCAGCACGCCGCGCGTGCGCTGGAAGCGGTCCAGCGTCGACCAATCCTCGTACAGGCGGTCGAAGAACTCGGGGTGGATCGGGTAAGCCGAGCGCAGGCGCTCCTCGTAACCCGCCTCGCGGCACTCACTGGGGAATTCCGCCCGGTTGCCCTGGTACATCTCCGAAAAGGCCCGGCAGACCGCGTCGCGGGCGGCAAAATCGGAGATGGGCTGGAACAACCTGCGCCGGACGATCTCGAACGACTCGGTCGACGTAGCCGGCTTCCAGACCGACTCGACCCGCGAGAACACATTCTGGATCCGTTCCAGCGCCGCCCGCCCGCCTTCTCCGCCGATCTCGATATCCGAGGCCGGGATGGAGGCCACGATCAGCGCGTTGCGGGCGGCCTTGGCGGCCTCGGTCAGGGATTGGGCAAAGGTCATGTTGGAGTCGAAGCTGCCCGAAGGCAGGCCGTCCTTGCCGTAGACCTGGCGAGAATAGGCCACCCATTCATCGATTAGCACCAGGGCCGGGCCATACGTCTCAAACAGGCGGGTGAGCTTCTCCGAGCCAGGGCTGATCCCCTCCCGGTCTTCCTGGGCCACCAGGGCGAATGCCTCGGCGCCCTTGCCGCCGGCCGCAGCGCCTAACTGCCAGGCCATCTCCCCCCACAGCGTGTTGACCAGCACGCCATCGGGCTTTACGCGCCCCTCGGCCGGGCTGATCTGCGTGCCGACCAGCACCGCCCGCCTGGCCTTGGGCAGGATGACTTTCTCCTCGTTCTCCAAAGACCGCGGGACCAGCATCTCCAGGCCGGCGATATCCTTCAGGTGCGGCCCGCCGCCGAACAGGTGATACAGCGCCAGCATCGAGTGGGTCTTGCCGCCGCCGAAGTTGGTCTGCAGCTCGACCACCGGGTCGCCGCCCAGCCCCAGCAGGCGCTCCCAGGCGCGCGAAAGCAGGCGGGTCAGGCCCTCGGTCAGGTAGGTGCGGCGGAAGAACTCCCTGGCGTCGCCGTATTCCGGCTCAGCCTTGCCGGTGATGACCTGAAACAGGTCGGCGGCGAACTCGGCCTGCTGGTAGCGCCCGGAGGCCACGTCGGGGTGCGGAGTGGCCACCTGCCGCCAGGACTTCAGCCCGCCCAGCGCGCCGGTCTGGGTGACCGCGGCGCTCTTCTTCAGCTCGCGTTTGGTTTCGGCCTCGAAGCGCTGGCGCAGCAGCTCCTGGCTGAGTTTTTTTAGGTCCTCCTGGCCCGCGCCGCCGGTCATCCCCAGCAGGCGCTGCATCGTATCCAGGGCGCGGTAGGCGTCTTCGGCGGTAAAGGCGCGCTGGTGGGCCCAACTGTTGCGCACCTCGCGCAGCTCGCTCACGTAACTGCGCCCGACATAGCCCAACTGCTCCTGGAAAACATCGTTCCACAGGTTGGTCATAATCGTCAACACGGCCTGGATATCCAGCATGGCAAAACGGGTCTCCTCCGACTCAGAAGAGGTGCGCGCGTCCAGCCCAACCGTGCCGCGCAGGGTATCCCGGACAGCAATATTCCACCAGCGCTCGGCGTACTTGCTCTTCAGCTCGCGCAGCAGGTACGGCCGCAGCGCCTTTAACAGGATCTCCAGACCCAGCGTGATAATCTCAAGGTTGCTTTTCGCCATGGTTCACTCCACCTTCCTATCCCCGGTCGTTTTCAATAGGTCCCAATGATTGCGATATTCATCCAGAAACTGCTGGTATTTCTTGTAACTCATCGTGCGTTTCTTGTTGGCTGGATTATGAGGCTGACCCTTCACGCCAGGTGTATCCAGCCATAGTTGGTAGTCCTTCTTCAAAATGTGATCGATCATGGAGGTGGGCAGAATAAAGTAATCCATCTTCTGGTGATTTTCTGTGAGATTGACCAAAACAAGGAAATCCCCGTTGTCCGTCAGGTTACGAAAAATCACCCCATCTTGTTTAACCACCCACTGCCAGGGATCAAACTGCTCCGTTTTGGTTTTTACCCGTATTTTGACAACTCGACCATCTTTCGTAGCCAAAATATCAAAATCAGGCGCGTTGCGCGCTGCCAGTGCGGCGATCCAACCTCGTTTGAGAAGCTCAGCCATGACGTAATATTCCCCGGCATTGCCGATCAATGTTCCCAGCCCACCTTTTATTTTTCCCGCCATCATTCCTCCAGAAAGCCAACGCCAGGGACTATTTGGCAAAAGCCTGCTTACCGGCATCCGTCAATTGATACAGCCCGCGATCAATCCTTCGAAAGACATCTCGGTATTGCCTGCCAACTTGCGGCGCTCCGCCGGGGTGGTCGATGCGCATCCCCTGGAAAATTGCCGTATATCCCTGGAGCCATTCTTCAGGGGTTAATCCCAGGTACAGCCTGATATCATTCCGGGCGAACGGCGTCTGCCCGCCTGCTTCCAGGGCCTGGGCCGCGCGCAGGATTTGGGCAGCATGTGGTTCCTGCCCCCCTGCCTGCAGCGGTTGATTTTTTACCGGGTTCTGCCCGGCAGGAACGCCTCCAAGCTCAACCCTGGGTCCCTTGATATGTTTGAGCACATAACCAACGATGGCATTATCGATTACTTTCGTGATGCTCGTATTCATCTCGCCGCCGCGCCGGGTGGCCTTTGAGATTGCATCTTTGCGCTGCAGCGCAATCTGGAAATAACCCCGGAAAATCTCCATAAACAGCGCCTTCTCCGGGCGGTTGATGTTCTTATTACCGAAGAAGAACTGCAGGGTGTATTCCCGGTCAACCGGCGGGATCAGGTCCGGCAGCAGGTGGTGCAGCGCCTTCGAGCCTGCCACAATTTTAACTCCCCCGATCCCAACCCGGATCTGCTCCATGATGGCCCAAATCCTGGCCGAAACAAGGTCTACCTGGTTTTCGGGCATATCGGCCAGGGTAAGTTTTTCCAGCGCAATCAGCCGGGGAGCTTGAGCGCGGATCGAGCCCCGCATGACTTCCATCTCGCACAGCTTGGCATTATTTCTACCCATGCGGTGCATCCCCCAGGATGCCAGCGTGGCATATAAGTAATCGAACAGCAAATCGCTTTGCAAGGCCGCCGCAAGGGTTGGATGCCTGGCCCTTTCCGCCAGAGTCTGGTAATGAAAGTAGACGCTGGGGCCGGAAAAAATCCTGTCTCGCTCAAACAACGAGAGACAATCTTCAAATTCCTGCTGCAGGTTTTCAATACGAGGGTGAGTCATATTACTAAAATTCCAATTTAAAGCAAACCAAGTTGGCTAGGCGGTTGATCTTTTTTTAGCGATTTGACCCTTTCACTAAGTAAGTCAAGATAATAACTTTTATCGTCACTCACTTTGTCGATTTCACCCATCTGGCTTAACGCGACAAACAACGCCGCGGAACGAGCCTGGCAGTTCAAGGATCTTTCGGGATTGAATGCAATATCGGTAAAACCTTTGTATTGGAGCAGTTGTTCTGCCAAACTCTTGTTTTGCTGGAGCGCTTTGAGATATAGCCAGTCATAGAAAGCTGTTAGGGGCTTAGTCGGAAAATCTTCGCCCCAAAAAGTGAAGCCGATTACGTTTCCAGAATTCCGGAGACGATCATCCTTTTTCGCCTCCCTGCTCGAAACAGCATAAAGATCGGTATATGGTCCCCCTCGCTCAAAGACCTTGCTTCCTTGGAATGCGCATTCTACAGACATCGCCTGATGCCCTTTGAAGGTCAACATCAAATTGAAAGCGCTCAGACTAATTCCCAAAGGTTGCATCGATTTCGAAGATATTTCTAACACCGGATCGATGTCATGTCTTTTCGCAGCAGCATGCAAGGAACTGATCGACTTTTGTACCTGGCTTTTTGAAAACCCGGAATGCCAGGAAAATTCAACCGGAATTTCTATAACGAAGGGATATTGGCAATAATCAGGGACAAACACGGGACGGACTGCCATCTAAGCTCCTAAAACAGAATGTCCTCAACGAACTCCGAAGAATCTTCTCTACTCATATTTTGGTTTTGCCAAAACTTGTAATCACGTCTGGCAGAATAATACTTTCTTTCCACCATCAATAAGTCGAGGTTAACGGATGGATTTTCCTTGATCCAGTTATTCCGTGCAAATTGATTATAAAAATAGACCTTCATAATCTTGACTTTAGAAATGCGGAACAAAGCCCCAAAGGGCGAATGAACCTTAAAAACT
>CAZBDC010000055.1:0-13192 GCA_964490575.1 uncultured Anaerolineaceae bacterium
CAGACCGGCCTGAAGGGCCTTCGCCAGGGCGCGGTTGGTGCGGATGGTCTCGCTGCCGCCGCGCAGCACGGCGCAGTTGCCGGATTTGAGCGCCAGCCCGGCCACGTCGACGGTCACGTTGGGACGCGCCTCATAGATGACGGCCAGCACCCCCAGCGGGACTCGGATCTTGTGAAGCCGGAGCCTGTTGGGAAGGTCCTGTTTCTCAAAGATCTCGCCGACCGGGTCGGGCAGTTCAGTCACGCGGCGCAGGTCCGCCAGGATACCGGCCAGGCGCGCTTCGTCTAGCATTAGCCGGTCGAGCAGGGCCGGGGTCAGCCCGTCGGCCTGCCCGGCTGCCAGGTCAGCTACGTTGGCTGCCAGGATTTCGGCGCGCGCGGCCCAGATTGCCTCGCCCGCGCGCAGCAGCGCGGCGTCCTTTGCTGCCGTAGGGACCTGGGCCAGCACGCGCGCGGCGGTTTTGGCCTTCTGGCAGATGGTTTCGATCGCGATAGACATGGGGCGCTCCTCGTTATTTTTGGACAGCTTCGCAAACTGGTACGATCCTAAAGAAGAACCATATCGTTGCGGTGGATGACTTCGTCGCCGAAGGTATAACCGAGAACAGTCTCGATCTCAGTCGAGCGCCGGCCGCACAGCCGGGCCAGGTCGGCTGAGGCGTAGCCGGCCAGCCCGACCGCCAGGGCCTGCCCGCCGGCAGTGACCACGCGGACCGTGTCACCCCGCCCAAACTCACCGGCAACCCGCACCATCCCGGCCGGGAGCAGCGAGCCGCCGCGCGCCAGGGCGCGCGCCGCTCCGGCATCCACCTCGATCTCTCCGGCGGCAGATCCAGGCCGGCTGCCGGACAGGATGTAGCGCTTGCGCGCCTCGAGCTTGTTGATAACCGGCAGCAGGTGAGTGCCCAATGCCTCACCAGCGGCCAGACGAGCCAGTACGTCCGGTTGACCACCACGGGCGATGATCACCGTCACGCCGGCATGGCGGGCCAGGTCTGCTGCCTGCAGCTTGGTCAGCATCCCGCCGGTGCCCAGGCCGGAATGGCTGCCGCCGGCTGCCTGCCACAATTCAGGGGGGAAGGGCTCCGGGCCAACCTGGCGGACCAGCCGGGCAGCGGGATCGCTGCGCGGATCGGCCGTGTAGAGCCCATCCTGGTCGGTCAGCAGCACGAGCAGGTCGGCCTCGATCAGGTTGGCCACCAGGGCCGAGAGGTTATCGTTGTCGCCGATGCGGATTTCTTCGGTGGCGACGGTATCGTTTTCGTTGACGACCGGGATCAGGCCGTATTGGAGCAGTGCTTCAAAGGTGTTGCGGGCGTTGAGGAAGCTGCGCCGGTCGGCGAAATCAGCGCGGGTCAGCAGGACCTGGGCGGCGCGCAGGCCGTAGATGGCCAGGTACTGTTCGTAGATGGCCATCAGGCGCGGTTGCCCGACCGCTGCCAGCATCTGCTTGGCCGGCAGGTGACGCGGCAGGCGCTGGATGCCCAGCGCTTCGCGCCCGGCGGCGATGGCGCCGGACGAAACCAGGACCACCTGGAAGCCGCGCCCGCGCAGGGCGGCCACCTGGCGGGCCAGGTCGACCAGCCGCGGCGGAGAAAGCGCCGGGCCGCCGTCCGTCAGAGTCGAGGTGCCCAGCTTGACCACGATCCGGGTAATATCACCACCGGCGACCATCTGTTTAGCTGCCTTTCATCTTCAGGCGCGGCAAGTGGCGCGAGGCGGCTTCGATTAACTGCCGCAGGGCCGGGTCATCAAGCTGGCCTGGCGTTCTGATCTTGATGTGACGCAGCAGCTGGCCGGTGCCTTCCAGCAGGCCGGATGGATCCGGTAGCTCGGCCCCATAGTAGAAGCCAAGATTAAGATGGTTCTTGAATACGGCGATATAGCAAAACTGCTCGGACATCTTTTTCGGCCCTACCCCGTAGCCGGCGATGCCCTGTCGCGGCCAGGGCACCTCGACCACAGCCAGATAGGCGCTGCGGATCAGGGCGCGGGCCTGGTTAGCCAGGTCCTGGATGGGCGGTGCGCCGCGGGCAAGAATCGCTTCGAAAGGGTCTTCCATAGGGCACAAGTATACATCGGGAAGAAATAATTCGGAATAGTTTGGAGTTAGGCCGTGTTTTCAAGGTGAGGCCTCTGAACCATCTGGTGGTTTTACTCGAGATTAACATCGAAACGGCGCTCAATTTTATATAATGAAATTGCCACCTCTGAGGAAACCGATTGACCTACCCGATTTTGGCTGCTAATTCGTCGCTGTGCATTTTGTTGTTCTTCGCCAGCCGCACGGCTGTCTGCGCCGCGACGCAGAACGAAAAGTTCGTATCCGGATCGTCAAAGGATGTCCAAAACCTTGACCCCCTGGCTCAGCCCAACCATCACCTTTACACCGACGATCACGTTTACCCCCACCATCACTTCAACTGTCACTTTCACGCCGGCCCCGCCGACGCCCACCCTGACTTCTCAGGGCATAGACCGGCTGCTGTTGTGTTACAAGGCTGCCGAGACCGTTTCCGTGGATATGGCTGCCTTTCGAAAGATAACCGGCTTATCCGGGAAAACAATGGAACAAATCGCCTCCGGTTATTTCTCCTATGATAAGGTTGCCCCAAGGGTGACCAGGCTGCGCGCTGAAAGAAAAGCGCGGGTCGCTGCGTTGTTTGTGACCTACAAAAATGACGCTGGAAAAACAAGGACTGATCTAGGCGTAAATGGCGAAATCTTTACGCCGGCTGAGTGTCTTTCGGGGAGGAATATCTGGGCTATCGAAATGGCCAACACGGCTTCTGGCTGTGAGAGTAAATGCGATTGATGATGGCTGGGGGTATACCGCGCCAATAGCATCGTACCCGGCCGGCAACAGTCCTTTTGGCGCGCAAGATATGGCCGGGAATGTGGCCGAATGGGTGTATGATGGTTATGCTCCGGATTTTGCGGCATTGCCGGGTAGCCGAAACCCGGTCTACCTGGAGAGCCTGGAACAAAGATCGGTCAGGGGCGGGCATTTCGCATCTATGATCGTTGATGGGCACGCGAGCAACCGGTTTGGATATCCACCCCTGACGGGTGTAAACAACCTCGGTTTTCGCTGCGCCTCATCGAGCCTGGTTTTGCCGGATCCTCCCACTCAAGATATTTACCTGGATGAACTTATTCTTTTGAGTAGTACATACGTCTGGTCGATTGACGAGGGCGGGCTCGAAGGGATCCTTGGAACTTTGAAGAGTGGAAAAGATGTGCAGGTGGTCGCCATGCACGACAACTGTGCCTTCCTGAAAATCATCTCCCCCGAATTTCCGGATGGGGGATGGATCCTGGGGCCGCCTGTCGATAAAGACACCATCTTCCTCCAGTCCTGTGATGGCCTCGAACAGTTATTCTTCCGGCCCAAAAACAATGCCCAACCATCACGATCCGGGCTAGCGCTGGCCTGACGTACTGGACGATCGTGGTCCAGCCGGCTGAGGCGGGCAACGTTTCCCAGACGCCGATCGGTCCCGATGACTTCCCTCGCTGAGGCGACGATCGTACAATTATAAGATGCTGACACAACTCTTACTGGGCACACGTAATCGGTCGCGGATTGGACTGGTGCGGTCCATCCTGCGCGGCTGGCCGGTGGAGATCCTGACGCTGGATGACCTGGGTATTCACGCCGAGGTTGAAGAGAACGGGCGTTCGACTGCCGAGAACGCCGAATTGAAGGCCAGGGCCTACTTTGGCCTGTCTGGCATTCCTACCCTGGCGCTGGACGGCGGGCTGCACGTCGACCGTTTTCCGCCGGACCGGCAGCCTGGCCCGCAGGTCCGCCGCCAGGAAGGGCTGACCCCAGGAGCCGGCGACCATGCCCTCCTGGATTATTACCGCCGCGCGCTGGCGGAGGTCGGCGGGGAAAGCCCGGGCACCTGGACCGGCAGCAATGCGCTGGCGTTCTCGGCCGAGCGGGTCGTTGTGGAGAGCTTTACCTTCACGGTGCGCTTTACCACGCGGCAGAATGGCGAGCCGGAGCCCGGCCTGCCACTCGACTCGATTATGATCGACCCGGCTAACGGCCGCTACTTCTCCGAACTGCGCGTGGAAGAGCGCGCATACTACGCGCCGGTGGCGGCGTTTGTCCGGAAGTGGGTGCTGGCAGCAGGTGGTGGGTAGTAAGCAGTGAATGGTTGCCGTGGGCATTCTATGCAAAGGGAGCCAGGGCCTGGAGTCGATCCGGATAGACCGCGGTGTCTTGCGCCAGCCAGGAAAGCCGATTTTTTAGCCGGCAGAGGCAATGATTCTGCGCACCAGCTCGGCCTGGGTCGCTCTGCGGCTGTATTCTTCAGGCGTGTAAGCCTTGCCCATGAAGACGCCCGGCCGGCGGAAAGCCATCGGGCTCTCAAGCGGGGCGCGGGCGCTGAAGTGGACCTCGCTGACGCCGGTAGCCGCCAGCAGGGGTGGAAGAGTCTCCGCGGTGACTCCGCCGCCGGCCATGATTGCTACCCGCCCGGCCGACCGGCGCACCAGGTCGGCGATGACTTCTGCGCCTTCCAGCGCGGTGGGCCGGCAGCCCGAGGTGAGGATGCGGTCAACTCCAATAGCGGCCAGTTCTTCCAGCGCTTCGGCCGGGTCACGGCAAAGGTCAATGGCGCGGTGGAAGGTCACGCTGAGCGGGCGGGCCAGCTCAACCAGCGCGCGGGTGCGAGCAGCGTCCACCCGGCCATCCGGCAGCAGCAGCCCGATCACCACCCCGTCGGCCCCGGCTTCGCGGGCAGCCAGGATATCCTGGCGCATCACTTCGAACTCGAGCGGCGTGTAGCAGAAGTCCCCCCCGCGCGGGCGGATGATGACGTTGAGACCAATGGTGATGTTGGCCCGCGCCAGGCGGATGGTTCCGATGCTGGGCGAAGTGCCGCCCTCGACCAGGTTGTCGCACAACTCGACGCGCTGCGCTCCACCCTGCTGGGCGGCCATGGCGCCGTCGACCGAATCGATACAGATTTCGAAGAGTAAGTTGGACATGCACTGATTATAGCGGAATATCCCCTATGGATCCCCTGCCTATCCCCCGCGTGGGGGATAGGCAAATGGGCAGGCTGTGGGTAACCTGTTTGTATCTGCTTACAGGAGGATGAACTTATGGGACGTACTTTACCTTCCGCAGCGCAGGTTTTCCAGATCGCCGAACATGAACTGGCCGGATTTCGCGGTGGGCTGAGCCGGTCCGACCGGCGCGTGCTGGACGAACTGTTTGACGCAGCCCACCGGCATGTGGCCGAGGCTGCCTACGCCGCCCACCCGTTGCCGGTGGAAATCTTCTTGCTATCGATGCTGCTCGAACAGCACAAGGAACTGCTGCGGCTGAAAGCCTGTCTGGAACGGATCCTGGGCGAGCCGTTCGACTCGCAGCCGGCGGACCCGGACCGGTTGTTTTGAATACAAAATCTATCCTGGCTGGCCTGCACCGGGCGACCTTTATCACCAGTATCCGCTAAATAAAAAACATTCTCGCCCCATGCGGGAAAATGAAATTCGATATGCGGGCCATGTAAAACTCCCTGGCGGCCATCCGCTCGGGAGGGATGGTCGCCAGGTTGGCTTTCCGCCAGCCCAGGTAGCTGCCTAGCGTGGCATCCACCTGGTACAGGTCGACGCGCTCGCGGAGGTGGGGAACTTCGAACAGGGCCGGGTAGTGCTTGCGCAGCAATTGGAAAAACCGCCCGAAATCGGCCGTGCAGAAAATTTCCCAATCTTCCTCGGCGTAATCATTGGGATACAGGCAGAACAGCTCCATGTCAAAGAACTCGTAATCGCTGGGTGCGTGGAGCGAGTATTCGAAATCTAAAATCGCTGTAACATGCCCGCGCTCGACCAGAATGTTAACCAGGGTCAGGTCCCCGTGCACCAGGGCCGGATGGCCGCTTTCCAGCACGTGCTGGTGTTCTTCGAAGTACGCGCCGGCCAGTTCGAGGACCCCAGGGACCATGCGGATCCCGAGCGCCTGGATTTCCTCTCGGGTATGGTTGAATTTGGCGCTGAGAAACTCGGCCCACGAGTCGTAGAGCGGTTGGTCCGGACGGTCGTATCCGAAGGATGGCGCCGGCAGGTGGTGGATCACTTTCATCGCTTCTACCAGCTCGGCCACGATGGTTTCCTGTTCGCCCGGCGGCAAATCCTTCCAGACCCGGTACAGCTTCTGCCCGGGCACGAACTGCTGGATCTGGTAGGCCCGCCCCTCGTGCTGCCCGGCCGCCAGGACGCGCGGGACAGGGACCTGTCCTGCCAGGCGCCGGAGCAGGCCTGTTTCGCGTTCCAGGCGCTCGAAGGCATCCTCTCGCCCGCCGATGCGCAGAACGTACTGCCCGTCCACCAGGAAGACCTGGTTAACCTGCCCGCCGCTGAGCGGGTGAATTTCTCGGGCGTCCAGCCCTTCTGCCCGGCAGATCGCGCGGATGAGGGGATCGATCAAATCGGTCAAAGAATAATCTCCTATCGTCCTTGGTATGTCCGAAACTTCCCCGATTACCCTCCCGGGCGCAAAGCGCTCATCTCAAGGCTGTGGTAGATCGTTTGTGAGCAGGGCCGGACATTTTAGAATAATGGATCAGGAAGCCTTTTCGTGTTCCAGCAGTGCCTGTTTGCGCTGGAGACCCCAGCGGTAGCCGCCCAGCGATCCATCAGAACGCAAGACGCGGTGGCAGGGCGTCACCACGGCAGCCGGGTTGGTCGCGCAGGCCCGGGCTACTGCCCGCACCGCGGTTGGCCGGCCGATGGCCTCCGCTACCTGGGTGTAGCTGCGCGTTTCGCCGTAAGGGATGCGGCGCAATTCTTCCCACACGCGCTGCTGGAAGGCAGTCGCCTGCACGTCGAGCGGCAGGTCGAGGTGGGGCCGTTGCCCGGACAGGTGGGCCAGGAGAGCTTCTACCCAGTCGCCCAGCCCGGTATCGTCGCGCACCCGTTGGGCGTTCGGATACTCAGCCGCCAGGGCCGCTTCGAGCGGCGCATCCTGATCGTCAAAAAACACTGTGCAGATACCTCTTCCGGTCGCAGCTACCAGCATTCGCCCAAGGGGTGAGCCGCTCAGTGTGTAATAAATTTTCATTTCTTTTCCTCCATTCCGGTAAGCTGTTGGCGTCATGCCGAGTTGGCCTGGCGCGCTCTCATACAGCCGGCTGCTAGAGCCATAGCCAGCTTCGTAAAGTGCATCGGTCACGGACTGCCCGGCGCGCACCTGGCGCTTGAATTTCTCGGCCTTCAGGCGAGCCGCGTACTGGCGAGGCGTAATCCCGGTGATCGCCTTGAAAGTACGCTGGAGATAGTAGGGGCTGGCGTCCAGACGCCGGCCTAACTCGGCCAGGCTGAGCGGCCCCTCGTCCTCGATCAGCTGGCAGGCCGCGACTACCCGCTCGACCATTGGAGCAATAGCCCGGCGCGGCTGGCAGCGCCGGCAGGCCCGGTAACCGGCTGCCTCGGCCTGCTCAAAGGTGATGAAGAAGGTCACCTGGTCGCGGCTCGGGCGGCGGGATGGGCAGTCGGGCCGGCAGTAAATCCCGGTCGAGCGCACCGCGTAGTAAAATCGCCCGTTATACTGCGGGTCATGCTCGATGACCGCCCGCCACATTTCGTCTTCGCTTTGGGAAAAAAAGTTCTCGGTCATGTCCCCATCATAACCGAGAACAACTGGGAATACGATCCGGATCTTGCGCTCAAACTGGCGCTTGATCCGGCATCGCCTATTTTTTTCGGTAGTACATGGTCTTCGAGATGATCTCCTGGGCGCGCTGCGGTTCGTTCGGGAACAGGTCACCAGGGACATATTCCGACCCAAGGGCTTCGAAGATCATGTAACGGGCGCAGGCCTTGTAGCTGGCTTTGCAAAACTGGTTCTTCAGATAACCAGATACCGCCGGCATGGCAGCCAGATGATCGTTGAAAAAGGGACAGATCTTAAGGTTTGGACATTCCATAGCTTACCTTACCGGCGGGCAACAGATAAAATGCGCCTGAAAGGCCACATGATTGAACGCGCCGTTATGATCGGGAAGATGAAAATATTATACCGAAATCTTCCGGCAAATCGCCTTACATTCTTGACAGTTCCAGGGAGACTGCTGGTGCTTTTGGGGGATGCCCCGTAACTGGCCTATTGGTCTTCTTCACCCGCCGGCTGTGGGTTTCCTGCCGCCGGCTGTGATTTGCCTGCCGCCGACCCATCGCCTGGATGACGCGCCAGCAGGCGGCGAAAATGCGCTTCGGCCGCTTCGCTGAAGCTCGCCTTGGGCAGGAGAAAGTGTTTTTGCCCATCCTCATAATAGACCATGAAAACCAGCCGGTTTTCCTCGACCCGCAGCACCTGCTCCCATCCCAGGCGCAGGCCACCGCTCTTGCCTGCCACGCCCAGGCGCATTCCCTTCTGTCCAAACTGAAAGATCAGCGGCAGCTTCCAGAAGCGCGTGAGGTGGAAGCTGATCCAGGGCACGATCAGGGTGATGCCCAGCAGGCTGGCAAAGTAGGCCAGTGCGATCTGCCAGACCTGTGTCCAGGTCACACCCGCGATGATGTGGAAGGTCTGTGGGAAGAGCATGTGCAGGGCCAGGACAAGGACCGAAATGACCCCAAAGAAAATGATCAGCTTGAACTGGCCGCTGCGCAGCAGGCGAGTACGCTGAGCGGAAGTTACTTCCTGGACGGTGTATTGGATGGAGACGCGGTGCTCGGGCATAACAGGTTCAATTTTTATCCCATATATTTTGCACACATGATTATAATCGTAAAGGGAGAAGCGATATGGCCGAAAGACAACCCAGCAGTAGCCCAATGTCCGGGCATTTTAGCGACGAAGCCGCCCTGGTTGAACGGGCCTGTACGGATGCAGGCGCCTTCGCGGCGCTGTATGACCGTTATGTTCTGCCGGTCCACCGCTATATGACCAGCCGGCAGGGTGATCTTCAATTGGCCCAGGCGCTGGTCGGGCAGGTTTTCCTGGCGCTGCGTGATGCGCTGCCGCAATATCTGCCAGGGGACAGCTTTCCAGCCTTCCTGTTCTCGATCGCGCGCAGCCAGCTCACTGGCTATCTGCGTGGTGGAGGTCGCCTGGCGCCAGTCGAACGAACCCAAATGGATGGCATGCCTGGGCAGCAACTGGACCACCTGCGCGGGTTAATCCGCGGCCTGAGCGAGGGAGAACAGGAACTGCTGCGCCTGCGCTACGCGGCTGGGCTTGGATACGGCGACCTGGCTGCGCTGATATCGGTTGCCCCGGAAGCAGTGAAAACGCAGTTGGATCGGATTCTGAATCGCCTGTTGAGCCAGTCGGCCGGGAAGCTGGACGATCCGCACGACGCGCGCCGCTTTGAAAATCAGGTTCGGGCTGCTGTGCGCGGTGCAGAAGCTGCCCCGGCCTTTGTGGCCCGGCTGCGCAATCAACTGCTGGAATCTGCGATGCCAGCCGTGGAGGTGGAGGCTCAGCAGGTCCGTCCAGCATTGGCCGGCCCGGCCGCGCCTGCCTCCCGCCCAGCCGGGCTTCCTGGGCCCACCTGGCCGCTCCTGCTTCTGGCGCTGGCTCTCTTCCTGCTCCTGATGGCTGTGCTGGCCATTGGCCCGCAGCGGATTTGGGCTGAAGCGCTGGCGCTGGTAGGTGTCCCTTCCCGGTCCGGCACGGGCGGTCAGGGCTCTGTTCAACTTACCCCACAACCGGTCATGAGTCCAGCTGCGCCGCTGGAGCCTGATTTGGCTGCCACTGCGGAACCGGCCGGGATCCGTTTTACGGTCGATGAGGTAACTGAGCTTGCGGATGGATACCTGCTCAAGGGCAGCCTGTCCTGGCAGGGGACGGAATTCTACACGTTGGGTTTTGATCCCTACCGGCTTCAACTCAGAGATGCGGATGGGAAACCGATCTCAATCGAACCGGCCGAACCGGACGCCAGGGCCATCGATCCAGATGGGCAGCGTATGCCGTGGGCGGTACGCGCCGCGGGAAAGGACTACCCTGGCCCGCTGACCCTGGAACTGCCCGCCCTGGAAGGCTACCTGCAAGTGAATGACGCCGTTTTCGATCTCGACCTGGGGTCAGCCCCCCGGCTGGGCCAGGCCTGGTCAATCGACCGGATGCTTGAGACAGGCGGCCGGCAGGTGCATATCCTCAGCGCCCGGTTGAACCAGACCGCGGATGGCGCTTATTGGTTGGATTTTTCGGCCCAGGTTGATTCCCAGCAGGTGACCGGCCTGGTCCTGCGTGATCCCGGTAGCCCTCCTGCTCAGAGCGGCGGGCAGGGCGGTTCGGATGGGCAGGGCCTACTCACAGAAAGTCTTCGGTATGATTCTTTGCCACAAGGAATGCGCCGGATCGAGATAACCGGTATCTGGGCGCTGGTTGGCGGGCGCTGGATGGCCCCTGTGGTGCTTCCTGGCCGGTAGGGCAGCCGGCTGCCAGTGGGCGAAGCTGCCCGACTGGTTTCGGACATTCAAAAAATACCTCTGTTGATTACCTTGTGTTTTGGAAAGATTACAATATAATCAATAACTTAGATCGAAAAATTTATCTGGTAACTATTGGTAATTTCTTAGCGGGATTTTTCGGGGGGACGTGTTTTTATCATCAGGGATGGCCCGCGCTGTTTTGAGTTCAGCCGCACAAAACAACGCGCTGTCAATACTGTACGATAATTAACTGGATGCAAAACCAGATTGGCCTGGCGGCAACTTGTGTCTGGCCATCATCGTGCAGGAAAATTACACAAAAGCATCGTACAAAAAACCATATAAAAGGAGATCCAAATGTCGCAGGAAAAACGGAAGAATATCTTTCAGTCGGCTATTAATGCCGTCAGCAGCCGGGATGAGAAAGCGGCGATTGAAGCAGCTTTGAAGGAAGCTGAGGAAATGGAACAGCGCGCTCATCAGGCTGAAATTAAAGCAACCCAGGTTGCCTTCAAATTAACTGAGTCCGAGAAGCGCGAACAGCAGGCTGTGCAAAAGCTGTCTGAAGCAGAGACCAAGATTACCCAGTTGAACGCTGACCTGGGCAAAGCTCAGGCGGATTTAGCCGCGGCGCGGGTGGAACTGGCCCGGGCGAAAAACACCATTTCGGTGACGGAGATGAAGCTGTCCGCGACCAATGTGGAACTGCAAAAGTATGTGAACGCTGAACAGGCCAAGTCGATTGCTGCTGCGGCTGAAGCGGCGGCGAAGGCCCAATTGATCGCCGAGCATACCCTGAAGGCCGATGAAACCCTCAGCCACCTGGCGCTCAAGTATTATGGCTCCGCTTACGAGCCTTACTGGCGGGTGATCTACGAAGCCAACAAGGAACTGATCGGGGATAACCCGGGCCGCGTTCGTCCCGGAATGGTCATCAAGATCCCTGTCCTGCCTGAGGAATTGAAGAAGAAATGAGCATGAAACGTTCGGACCAGGTTGATCTCGCTCGCCTGTTCAGTACCGTGACTACTACTCTGAAAGAAAATCAGCAGTCGCTCAATGCTGCGGATGATTACAACCACAACCATGGCGATAACATGGTTCAAAATTTTCAGACCATCACCCGGGCTGTGCGGGCGAAAAAAGACAGCCCACCGGCTGAACAGCTTGCTTATGCCAGCCAGGCACTCCGCCAGCGCTCGCAGTCGGGTTCGGCCCAGCTGTATTCGCAGGGGTTGTCTCAGGCTGCCGAGCGCTTCCAGGGAAAACCTGCCATCACCCAGGATGATGCCATGCTCCTGGTGCAGGCCTTGATGGGTGGGCAAACCTCTCAGCAGCAAAGCCAGTCCTCTGGGGCTGACCTCTTGAGCAGTCTCCTGGGTGGACCATCCCAATCGCAGGGCCAGGCATCTGGTGCTGATCTGTTGAGCAGCCTGATGGGCAGCCCAACGCCGTCACAGGACCAGTCCCCCGGGGCAGATTTGCTGGACAGCTTGCTGGGCGGGCAAACCTCACAGCAGCAGAGCCAGCCAGCAGGTGGCGATTTGTTGGGCGGCTTGTTGGGAGCGTTCATGGGTGGTGCGCCTGCCGGGGGACCGGCTCAATCCGCCGGACAGTTTTCACAGTCGTCCGCAGCGCAGGGTGGTGGGATCGATTTGAATACCCTGCTGACTGCCGGGATGGCCTTTTTCAAGGCCCGACAACAGGGTGCCGAACCGCTGGCGGCGCTGGTGCAGGCCGTAATGGCTGGCAGCCAGATGCAGAACTCTGTTCACCATTCGCAGTCTGGCCAACTCGTTGCGCAGACTTTGCTCAGCACGCTGGGGAAGATGCTGTCCGGGAAGAGATAAGGCTGGTTGATCTATCATCTGTTGAGATTGTGGGAGTGCGGCCTCGTCGCACTCCCCTGCCCGGTCTACTCAAAGGAGAATGAAAGATGAACCCATGGGTTGCTTTTATTTTGGGTCTGCTGGTTGGCTGGCTGGTTGAGTGGGTGATCGATTGGTGGTACTGGCGGCGGAAAAAAGCATCTCTCCAGGTGGAAGCGGATGCGAGCTGTCGCCGCCGGGTGGCCGACCTGGAACAGGAAGTGGCGTCGTATCGGAACCAACTGGCCAGTCTGCAGGCGGAACACGCCCGGTTAGAGTTCCCGGTGAGAACGAAAACCATCCAGCCCCGCGGAAGCGAGTTTCCTTTCGAGGCGGATGTCAAAGCCCCGGCTGTTGAAGTGCCGGTAGAACTGGACGCGGTGCCCCCGGCTGTTGAAGTGCCGGCAGAAGTCAGCGTGGAAGCACCGGTGCTTGACATTCCGGTGGCAGAAAAGGTAAAGCCTCTCGAAGTGGAGGTCGCGGCCCCAGCCGAGGCGACTCAGGTGCCAGACCTGCTCGAAGAAATCAAGGGATTGACCTCCGCGATCGCGAAACGACTGAATGACGCCGGCATTTTCACATTTGCAGCCCTGGCAAAGCTACGCCCGCCCCAACTGCGTAATCTGGTCTCCGATTTGCTGGATCGGCCGGGCAGTGAAGTTGAAATAATCAAGCAGGCCCGATTAAAGGCAGGGATAATCCGGCAGGTGGATGACCTGGTAGTGATTGTGGGGATTGGCCCGGTCATTTCCAGGCTGCTGAATAATGCCGGTATATTCACCTTCGCAGAGTTGGGCGCTTTATCGGCAGCAGAGCTGCGCGAGATTGTCGGCGAACGGATCCAGCGGTTGGCTAATGAGGAAGACATTCTAACTCAGGCCAGGGAGAGATCGGAAGAGCGTCGTGTAGGGAAAGAGTGTAGGA